>CAZYHP010000004.1:0-60347 GCA_964647135.1 uncultured Rhodanobacteraceae bacterium | reverse complement strand
TGCCGGCGCCGGTGCGCTCGCGCAGTTCCTTGACCAGGGATGCGGTGATTTCCATTGGGGACCTCGGGATCTGTGGGGTATTTCAAAAGTTCGCGGCCGCGCATCGGGGCGCGGCCGCATGTCGGGCGCGAGCCGGGACTCAGCCGCCGGCGCCGGCTTCGTCGGCGCCGGCGGTGTCGGCAGCGTCGGTCCGCGGCGCTTCGGTGCCGTCGGCCTTCGGCGCGGCGGGCTTCGCCTCGGCGTCGGCCTTCTTGCGGGCCGGGGCGCGGCGCGACTTGTCGCCGTCGGCGCCTTCGGAGAACTCCTCCTCGCGCACGGTCGCGGCGCTCGGCGCGGCGGCCTTGCCCTCGAGCACGGCGTCGGCGGCGGCGCGGGCGTACAGCTGCACGGCGCGGATGGCGTCGTCGTTGCCCGGGATCGCGTAGTCGACCAGGTTCGGGTCGTAGTTGGTGTCAACCACGGCCACCACCGGGATGCCCAGCTTCTTGGCTTCGGCGACGGCGATGTTTTCCTGGCCGATGTCGATGACGAACAGGCAGTCCGGCAGGGCGCCCATGTTCTTGATGCCGCCCAGCGAGGCTTCCAGCTTCTCGCGTTCGCGGCGCAGCTGCAGGATCTCGTGCTTGACGAACTTGTTGATGCTGCCGTCGGCCTCCATCGCCTCGAGTTCCTTGAGGCGCGCGACCGACTGCTTGACGGTGCGGAAGTTGGTCAACATGCCGCCGAGCCAGCGCGAGGCCACGTACGGCATGCCGCAACGGCTCGCTTCTTCCTTCATGGCCTCGCGGGCGGAACGCTTGGTGCCGACAAACAGCACGGTGCCGCGACGCGAGGTCAGCTTGCTGATGAAGTTCATCGCATCGCTGAACAGCGGCAGCGTCTTTTCGAGGTTGATGATGTGGATCTTGCCGCGGGCGCCGAAGATGTACGGCGACATGCGCGGATCCCAGTAACGGGTCTGGTGGCCGAAGTGGACGCCAGCTTCGAGCATCTGGCGCATCGTGACCTGAGACATTTCGATATTCCTTGCAACAGGGAACACGCCGCTGGCGCCTGGCCAGGCAGGTCGTATTCCGGGGTTCATCCTCCACGTATCCGCCGCTGGCGACCCCGTTTTTCGGTCGGGGCACCCCACCAGGGTGACGATACGTGTGCGAATTCGGCGGACAGCCCGCCTGCCGCCGGGAGGCCCGACGGGTCGCGCATTCTAATGGCTGCCGGCGGCAGGCGGCAAGTTCCGGGTCAGCGACGCATTCGCGTCTGCCCGAAGCACACCTTCCTGTTCAGGAACGATGCCAGCGCCCATCCTTGCCCTTTGTGTAGTCCCGCTTCACCGCCGCCCAGGCAACGCGATGGGCGACCTCCTCGCGGGAGGCGTCGTCGCGCCGATCCTCCCGGTCGCGGTACTGGTCCCAGGCGCTGTTGAAGGCTTCCTTGTAGATGTCCTGCGCGTGCGCCGGCAGGTTGTCGCGGACGCTCTCGGGAAGATCGCTGCGCTTGTCGTAGGGCATGGTCGGGTCCTCGCAAGGGGAAGGAAAGGCCGGTCGGTCAGTCGCCCATGTAGCCGCCGCCATTGATGTGGATGACCTGGCCGGTGATGTAGGCGCCGTCCTGGCTGGCCAGGAGGACGTAGGCCGGCGCAACTTCGGCCGGCTGGCCCGGTCGGCCCATGGGGGTGTCGGTGCCGAACTGGGCCACCTTGTCGGCATCGAAGCTGGCGGGAATCAGCGGTGTCCAGATCGGGCCCGGCGCCACCGCGTTGACGCGGATGCCGCGCTTCGCCAGGCGCTGCGCGAAGGAGAAGGTCATGGCGTGGAGGGCGCCCTTGGTGGCGGCATAGTCCAGCAGCGTTTCGTGGCCGCGGGCGCCGGTGATCGAGCCCGTGGTGATGATCGAGCTGCCCTCGGACAGGTGCGGCAGCGCGGCGTCGATCAGTTCGAAGCAGGCGAAGACGTTGGTTGCAAAGGTCTGTTCGATCTGTGCGCGGTCGAGATCGGTCGGCGAATCGGCCTCGTGCTGCTCGCCGGCGTTGTTGACCAGGATGTCCAGCCGGCCCAGGCCATTGACGGTTTCCTCGACCGCCTTGCGACCGTTTCCGGCCTTGGACAGGTCAGTCCGGATGACGTGGCAGCGGCGGCCTTCCGCTTCGACCATGCGCCTTGTTTCGTCCGCGTCCTTGTTCTCCTCGAGATGGATGATGGCGACGTCGGCCCCCTCGCGCGCGAAGTGGACGGCGACGGCACGACCGATGCCGCTGTCGCCGCCGCTGATCAGGGCGACTTTGCCATCCAGTTTCGCGCTGCCGCGATAGGTGTCGCGTATGACCACCGGACGCGGATGCATCTGCGACTCGCGACCCGGCTGACGATCCTGCGACTGCGGCGGGTTCGGACGGGATTCGTTCTTGCTCATGGAGGACTCCTTTGCGGGCTTCGGTTCGCCGAAGCTGTCGCACGGGCCATGCCAGCCTCCGGCCTGGCTCAATCTTCGTCGCGCAAGGGCAGATGGGTGCCTTCGAAATAGGGCTCCAGCGCGCGCACGAAAGCGTTGCGAAGCACCTCGATCACCGCGCCGAACACGCCCAGATCGGGATTGTCGATGCGACCGCTGATCTCGATGCGGGTGGCGAACTGGTCGGCCGGCTGGTTCCGGAACAGGGTCGCGACCCCTTGCGCCAGCGCTTCCCAGGCGATCCGGAATGGATTTTTTTCCGCCTCCTCCACATCCTTCCGCCAGCTGAAGATCTGCAGGTTCTGGAACAGAGGTTTGGCATAGCCACTGAGCTGGCCGTCCTCGGCTTCCAGTTCGAGCACGAATTCGCCGTTGCCGGATTCGAAGTCGATATTGGCGTAGGCGCGCGCCAGGTCGTTGACGCGGGTCACGTCGATGGACAGCACCCGCAGCGCCAGGGTAAACGCATCCATGCGGCCAAAGGGATCGAAACGCGCCTGCGCCTCCAGCCCGGCGCTGTCGAACAGCAGTGCCGTGGCGTCCAGGTCCGCCACGCGTTCGCCCGCCTCGTCGCGGACATTCGTGAGGTTCCGGATGTCGGCGTGGACCGCCTTGGCACGGAGGTCGACCGGCGGATCGGAGACGAAGTTGTGGAAGACGACTTCGCCGTCAGCCACACGCACCTCGTCGATCCGGATGGGGACCAGGTCTTCCAGGCGTTGGCGCCAGTCCTCGCCCGCACCGGACTGGCTGTCGTTCGTGCCGCGGCCGTCGACGAAATGGAGCACTGGCCGATCGAAGGCGACGCGCGCGACCACAGCGCCGCGGAAAAGGTTGCGCCAGCTCAACGCGATGTCGACGCGGGGCGCGAGGAGCATGGGAACGGACAGTTCACTGTCGCGCTTTTCGATGCGCAGGTCACGCAGGACATAGGCGCCGCGCCAGAGCGCGACGTCGACATCGGCGACATGTCCGCTGTAGTGCTCCAAGCCGGACAACTGCCGGTTGACCATCCGTTCGATGAGCGTCGGCAGCGCCAGGCGGATTGCCAGCAACGCCAGGATGACGGTGAGAACGATGAGCACGGTGGTCCGGGAGCGCGTCATTGCTGTCTTGCATGCCTTGAAGGAGCGATGGATCGCTTGATAGGCAAGGTTGCAGCACATCGCCTGCCAGATTCCGGAGCGGGGTGGTTGAAGGCATGCAGGCACACCATGGCAGCCTAGTTGGCAGTGTCTGCGGCATGGCGGTCCCTATGGAGTGGAAGGTGCCTTGTCGTGCACCTTGCAGGCCGAAGATCCCGCTTTCAGGCGGATTGCCCGTACAGGCCCCGGTTCATCGGCGTAAATCCCTGCTGAACCCTGGTGGCACGCGGCGTGCATCAGTCCCGGCATCGTCCCTGCGGGGACCCGTTATCGAGGACACGTCATGGCCCAGTTGCGGCTGCGGATCACCGGCCCGGAAGGCGCGGTCGAAAGCGTCTCCGAGCGCCTGATGGACATGGAAGGCGTGCAGGGCGTCGAGGAGATCGCCGACCTCCTGCCACGCATGGACGACGCGGATTCCAGTTCTGCAGGACTGGCCGAGAACGCCTACGGAGGCGTCGGCGAGTTGCTGGTCGAATTCGATGACGACGATGAACTCGGCAGCCTGGTTCGCCGGCAGGCCGATGCCTCTGCCCGCGCGGCCGGCGCGGCGCTGGAATTCATCGATCCAGAGTGAAACGGGGAAGCACGCCATGAAGAACGAGACGCTCCATGACGCGAACGCTGATACGCGGACGCTGGGCGAACTGCTCGACGACATCGAGGTCGCCATGCTGGTGTCGCACGCGCCGGACGGCAGTCTGGTCAGTCGGCCGCTGGCGACGTTGCAGATCGATCCGGAGGGTGACCTCTGGTTCTTCACCCATGCCAGCAGCGGCAAGGTGGACGACATCGCCCGCGATCCGCGGGTGAACCTCAGTTACGCGCGACCCGGCAAGCACCTGTATGTGTCGGTGGTCGGGCGTGCCGAGGTGGTGCGCGACCGCGCCCGCATCGAAGCACTGTGGACGCCGCAGGCGAAGATCTTTTTTCCCGGCGGCAAGGATGACCCGGATCTGGTGCTGCTGAAGGTGCAGGTCGAGGGGGCCGAATACTGGCGCGCTTCCGGCGGGCTGCTCAGCCAGGCGGTCAAGCTCGTGCGCGCGCTCGCCGGCGAGGGACCCCAGGACCTTGGCGAGAACCGGACCTTGAATGTGCGCGAAGCCCGGGGTTGAGCGCGCAGCGAAAGATACGATCGGAGTACAGGAGGCCCTATGAAACGCATACAGCTTGGCATGACGGCGATCCTGGCCACGGCAGCGCTCTGGGTCGCGCCGGCGGCATTCGCAGAGGACGATCGCTCGCCGTCCACCCTTGCATGGTCGGATATCCAGGCGCGCGGTCAGCTTCTCTACCAGCATGATCGCGCCTATGCCGCTGCGCAGCGACGGGCACTGGCCAGCAGCACCTTCGCCAATGATCCACGACTGGTCACCGCGGTGACCGAACGAACGGGCGGGGCGGCGATCCGGGTGACCTTCGTCGATGCCACGCCGGCCGCGCTCTACCGCGTCGAGATCGACCTCGATCGCTATCGCCCGGGACCGCTGGAAGTGTTCACCACGCCGGCGCCGCTGACGGCGTATGAGAAGCAGGCCCTGGCGGCGCGTGCGCTGGCCCTCGATATCCATGTGGAAACCTGTGGTCGCGAGGCGCGTACGATCATGCTTCCCGATGCCAGGACGTCGGGCCAGTGGCAGGTCTTCCTGCTGCCGCAGGCGGGCGATGACGAGCCGATCCCGGTGGGTGGCAGCCACCGCATCGACACCGACGGTCGCGCCGTGCTGGCCCGGCATGCCTTCGCCGACACCTGCGTATCGCTGGACCGCAGTGCCGAAAGCATCGGCGTGATGGTGGCGGCGAATCCCGGCGATCCGGCGCCGAACGAAGCGCATGTCTTCTGGAGCCTGTGGGCAGACTTGCCGATGTATGTCGGCACCGATACCGGCCTGTGGTCGATCAACAACGGTGCCATCGAACCGCCGACCGCATTGAACGCCTTGCGCCAGCCGGGTTTCGAGGGCTATGGCCAGCTCGGCATCGTCCATGCGGGCCTGGGACACGCCTCGTTGCCTTGAGTATCGACGCAAGTGGAAGGAAAAAAGCCGGGGCTACGCAGGCCCCGGCTTTTTTCATGTCGGCGATATTCGTCCGCTGCGCAGCAGATGCCTGCGCATTCAGTGCGGCGTCGCGACACCATCCAGCAGTTCACCGCTGAGCTGGTCGTTGTCGCCGGCGGCGACATTGCTGAGTGAAAGAACGCCGACGAGCAGCTTGTCGCGATCGACCACCGGCAATCGCCGGACCTCGAATTCCGCCATGTTGCGGACGGCGTCGGCCAGATCCTGGTCATCGAAACAGTACATGACCTGGTCGGTCATCACGGTGCGAACCGGGGTGTCGGCGGGCAACTGCTCCGCCAGTCCACGGATCACGAGGTCGCGGTCGGTCACCATGCCGACGAGGCGGTTCTCGTCCGCGACCGGCACGCTGCCGATGTCGTTCTGTTTCATCAGTTTGGCCACTTCATGCAGGGTTCCCGATGCGGGAATCGTCTTCACGTCGCGGCTCATCACATCTCTGACTTTCATGCGCGAATGCTCCTTGAGTGCGCCGGCAAGCGCCGGCGGAAACGTTGTCGGTTGGATTCAGGGGGATCCGGGGCTGCGGTCTTTCCTGCCGAGAGGCGGTGGGCGCCGATCATCCCGCGGGCCGTTGCCCTCACCACGGCTCACGCCCTCGCGCCCGCCAGGGGTGTCGTCATCGGGAACCACGGTGGGTGCGTAGCCACCGGGCCCATCGTTTCTGGCGGCGTCCGCCGAGGTGGAGGTGGCGGCGGTCTGCGCCGCATCTGCGGTTTCGGCACCGGTGACGGTGGCCTTGCGGACGGCGCGCGGAAGACGGGCGGAACGATCGTCAGTCGCGCCGCCCGTCCGATTGCCCTGGGGCGTTTTCGTGCTCATGTCGTTTCTGCGAACCAGGTGGGAGGGTCCCATACCGGCAGCAACGGCCATGCCAGCGGCCGCCTGTTCACTCCGGGATCGCGCGCGGATAGTTGGCAACGGGCGCTGCCGGCGAGGGCGAAGCAGACTGTTGCGGCGTGGGCGGCAGCCTTCAGCGCTGGAATCCATCGCCCTGGGCAGTCGGAGTCGGTGCATGGGCACCGAGTCGTGCCACCACCAGTGTCACCGCCGCGATCAGGTAGGGCAGGCAGGTGGGTACCCACATGAGCATCCCGGCGAGCTGCTGGTCAGCCAGCGCATCAAGACCCAGCACCGGCGCGCGTTCCACATAGATGGCGTAGAGCGGACGGGGCGCGAAGCACAGCAGCGCACCGATCAGGCCCATCTGCATCATCAGCGCCACCAGCGCCAGCAGTGCGGCGCCCGCGGCCGCGGTGACCTCCCGGTGGCGGGCGGCGATGGCCGACCAGAACCATGCACCGCTCACGAGGAAGGTGCCGTGCATGAGCCAGTGCAGGGCATCATTCTCCAGTGCCGCCGTGGTCAGCCGCGGCAGATGCCACGACCACAGCACGACGCTGTGAACGAGCGTGGCGGCGGAAATGTGGCGCAGGCCCGGCGCGATGATGCGCAGCCCGCCCGCCACTCGCCTGACCCATGTGGAAGGCAACGCATGCGCGAAGGCGGCGCCGGGATTGCCCAGGACCAGCAGGGGTGCGGCGATCGCCATCATCACCATGTGCTGGCCGATGTGCGCCGACAGCGACCAGGTGCCCAGGGCATCGAGGGGCCAGACCATTGCCGCCGCCAGGGCGAGCATGCCGGCCATGAAAGCCGTCACCTGGCCGACAGGAAGGCCATGGCCCACACCTGCCCGCCGCCACAGCCGGATCGTGCCCACCGCATAGAGCGCGGCGCCCAGCGCCAGCGGTACGACCACTTCCATGCCGCCGGTCAGCAGCGATCCCGCGCTGCCACTGTCGTCGTCCGCATGGGCCAGGACTTGCATTGGCATGAGCAGTGCGACGCCGGCAGCGGCCCGCCAGGATCGCGCTGTGGCGAGTGGCGGTTCTTCCCGTTCAATGGCGTCGTGTCGCTGCATGCGTCCTGAGTTGATCGGCGTGGTGGCTCTGGAAGTGTGGCGCATCCGGTCCGGAAGCGCAGGTTCGCATCAGGACGGAATGGATGCGGTGGATCAACCCACCGTTGCGGCTGGCAAGGCGGGCACGCTGGTCCGCGACCGGTGATGGCGTAAGCTGGACATATGTACCTGGCCCTGAAAATAGTTCATATCTCGGCGATGGCGCTCTGGTTCGCGGGGCTGTGTTTCCTGCCGCATCTGTTCCGCGAACGGCATGGACACGGAGACGGAGAAAGAACGGCGCAGCACAACCGTCTGGTCAACACCGTGTACTTCCGCGTGATGACGCCGGCGGGGGTCATCACCGTGGCGGCGGGTGCGGTCCTGCTGATCTACGCCCAGCCCGCGGCCTGGCTGGTGATGAAGATGCTGCTGGTGCTGCTCGCGGTGTGCGTCCATCTGTATCTGGGTGTCGTCCTGTATGAGCTCGGCCAGGGACGGGATCGTCATGGCCCGCTGTTCTATGGCGTGCTCGGCTGGACGCCACTGCTGCTGGCACTGGCGCTGGCCGCGTTGACCGCAGCGAAACCGGCGACTGTTGGGCCGTTGCCTGCCGTGCCTGCGGAATCCGGCGGAGGCGGATCGGAGGCACCTCGCGGCGAGTGAGCGGCCGGAATCCGCAACGCCGGCGACGAGTTGGCACGGCAGGCGCTTTGTCGGGTCAACGGTCCTGCCGCATGTCGGGACCCGTGCCAACGGAGTGCCGTCATGAAAATCCTTCCCGTCCTTGCCTTCAGCCTCGCCTGCCTGTCATTGCCTGCGCAGGCGCGGCCCTACACGGTGGAAACCGTTGCCACGGGCCTGGAACATCCCTGGTCGATCGCCTTCCTCGACGCCGACCGCATACTGGTCAGCGAACGCCCGGGGCGGCTGCGACTCATCGATCGCAATGGGTTGCGGCCTGAACCGGTTGCCGGCTTGCCGGCGATATTCGTCTCCGGCCAGGCGGGCCTTTTCGACATCCTGCCGGCACGGGATTTCGCGGACAGCGGCATGCTCTTCATCTCGTTCGCACACGGCGACGAGGACGCCAACCATACGCGGATTGTCCGCGCCCGCTTCGATGGCGATCGCCTGCTGGACGTGCAGCCGATTTTCACGGCCCAACCGCCGAAGTCCGGTGATGCGCACTACGGCGCGCGCATGGCCTGGAACCCGGACGGCACCCTGTTGATGGGAACGGGTGATGGTTTCTACTTCCGCGAACTGCCGCAGCAGCTGGACAACCACCATGGCAAGATCATCCGCATCCACGACGATGGTTCGGTACCCGCGGACAATCCCTTCACGGAACGCGAGGGTGCGCTGCCGGAGATCTACAGTTTCGGCCATCGCAATGTGCAGGCCATCGTCGTCGATGCGCGCACAGGGCTGATTCTGGCGCATGAGCACGGTCCCCGTGGTGGCGACGAGCTCAACCGGATACGTCGTGGCGCCAACTATGGCTGGCCGCTCATCACCTATGGACGCGATTACAGCCGTTCGCTGATCACGCCCTTCACCGAACGACCGGGCCTTGAGCAGCCGCTGCTGCACTGGACACCGTCGATCGCGCCTTCCGGGATGGCGTTCTACCAGGGCAGCGCCGCCGCCTGGCGCAACAGTCTCTTCGTCGGTGCACTGGCGGAAAAAAGCCTGCGTCGACTGACCGTGGGGACGGATGGCGAACCGCTGGAACAGGAAGTCCTGCTGCAGGAGCTGGGCGAGCGGATACGTGACGTACGCAGCCGGCCGGGCACTGATGCGATATATGTGGTGACCGACGAGCCTGAAGGTCGTGTCCTGCGAATCCGTCCCGCCGCCACATCGCTGGCACCCGTCCCGGCAACCACAGGAACGCAGCCATGATGACCTCCGGTTTTCCGCGTATCGCGCTCGCCTTTGTCGTCGCGGTTCTGGTCGCCCTTCTCTGGGGCGCGGTCGTGCAGACTCAATTCAATCTCGGCGCCCTGGCTGGTATCGGTCTGGAGGTGGATGCCTCGCTTCGCCTCGGCACGACGGCGCGCGACATCTTTGGCGGCTTCACGCCGACATATGGCTTCTACGTGGTCGTGCCCGCCCTGCTCGTCGCCTTCGCCGTCGCCGAAGCGCTCTGCCGCGCCACGAGCGGTTCGCGCTGGTTCTGGTATCCGCTCGGCGGCGCCATCGGCCTGCTCGCCGCGATACCGCTGGTCAACTGGCTGGCGCCGGTGGCGCTTCTTGTCGGCGCAACGCGCAATCCCGCCTGCACGGTGGTCATGGCCATGGGCGGCGCGCTGGCCGGTGCGGCCTTCGTCTACCTGGCGGGCGTCTACCGACGACCCGTCGTCACCGCTGACGACGCAGTCGCGCGCTGACCTTTAGGGCGCAGGTGGCGCCTGCTTGTCAGGGACCTGCCGGCGCCGAGTCGTCGGCGCGGTCTTGCGGCGGGTCCTGCTGGCCGTAGACGCCGATGCCATGGCGGAATGTCAGGGTGCCGCCCAGCCATCCGGCAATCACCACCATCAGCGCATCCGCGCAGCCGATCACAAGGCCCCAGGGCCAGACCGCCAGGACCGGGTCGGGCCATCGGATCGACAGGCCGACCGCCGCCATGGCCAAGGCCGTGACGGCGGCCAGCATGTGGTTCCAGCCGGCGACATGCCTGCGAACCACCCGGATCAGGAACATTTCGAGCAGGCCGGTGGCGGCCGCAACGATGCCTGCAGCCAGGCCGGCAAGGGTCAGCCAGAACGACATCCGTGCCCAGAACGCATCACCCAGGATGAGGTGGGCCACGTCGGTGGCGGGCACGAGCGTCAGCAGCGACACCGGATAGACCACCAGCATGGCGTGGATCGGATGCTTGCGGATGGCCACCCGGCTGGCCATCACATCGGCCCTGCTCGTGGGTCGCGGCTGCTGCAGGTGATCACGCATGTCGGGTTTCCGGTCTCATTCGCAGGGCGCCAGCATCAGGATGGGCACCGTCGTGAACACGATGGCGATGGCGGCGACTACGGCGGCCAGCAGCGTGGCGGCGGGAAGAAATGCGGCGGTTTGTCCAGGTGTCGTCGCGCGGCGCATGCGCCCGGCGCGCCATGCCTGGCCGGTGACCAGGGCGAGGAGGGTGATGCTCAGGACGACCAGCAGCAACCGCAGCCTGCTGTCGCCGCCGAGCACACCGTCCGCCTGCCCGGAACAGGCCAGTCCCTGCAGGCTGTAGACCGCCACCAGATGGATGGCCCACAGCAGCAGCGGTGCGCAGACGCCGAGAAGTCGGCGGGGCGACAGGAGACCGGCCTTCACGTGACCTCCGGAAACAGGTGAATCAATACCAGCGCGATGGCACCCTGGACCAGCACATACGTTCCCAGCGCAAACACGATGCGCGCTTCGAGCCTGCGCGTTGCACTGACCAGGCCCTGGCGCGCACGCAGGTTCAACCACGCCGCGGCGAGCGCGAGGACGATCATGTGCAGGCCATGGAAACCAGCCAGGAGCCACGTTGCCGAAGCGAATGCATGCGCCTGCGGCGCGCCGATGGCAGCCTGGATCGAGACGCCCAACGCGCCGACATGCACGAGCGTGACCGCCGCCAGGGCGGCCAGGGCGCAGCGCGTCGCCAGGATCCGGTTCTGGGACAGGAGCCTTCGGGCGAGGTACTGGAGGCCGGCGCAGGCTGCGAGCGACAGGGCGCTGGTGGCAAAGCCCGTCACGGACCGGAAGCCGGGCGGCGGCCAGGCTTCGCTGCCCAGCCAGAGATAGAAATAGGAGAACACCAGCGATGCGAACAGCGAGCCGATGATCAGCAACGACATCAACATCGCCCACCAGCCGGCGGCATGGGCGCTGGTGTATTGCGAGGGCAGGACGAGGCCATTGCCGGCATCGATATGATCCGGCGCATGGCGGTCGCCGGTCGTCCACAGCCAGACCCCGATGGCGGCTGCCAGTGGCAGCAGCAGCAGCGCAGCGATGATATAGAACTTGGCGATGAAACAGGCCAGCAGGGCGGCGATGATCGTCGCCGCGAGCAAAGGCTGCAACGTCGAGTCGGAGACCCGCATCACGTGGTCCGGCGTTCCGGTATGCATGCCTGTACACAACAGTTCGCGACGATCGGCGGCGGGTCGCCCGAGCAGTCCGTCCGGTCCATTGACGGCGGCCGGGAGATCCGGGTCCTGCCACAGTGGATAGCGACCGTTGACCACAGGCGCAGAAGCGAAGTTGTAGGGTGGCACTGGCGTCGGCAGCGTCCATTCGAGCGTGCCGGCATGCCAGGGATTGCGTGGACTGCGCCGCCCGTGGCGCAGGCAGATCAACACGTCGACCGCCACCGCGGCCATGCCGATCATCAGCAGGAAGCTCGCCGCCGTGGACAGCAGATTGAGCCATTCCACGCCCAGCGCCGGGCTGTAGGTGTACACGCGACGGGGCAGGCCCAGCATGCCGGTCAGGTGCATCGGCAGGAACGTCAGGTTGAAACCAGTGAAGACCAGCCAGAAGCCGGCGCGACCGAGGCGCTCGTCCGGCAGTCGACCGCTGGCCAGCGGCAGCCAGTAATACAGGCCGGCGAACAAGGGAAAAAGCATGCCGCCGATCAGGACGTAATGCAGGTGCGCGACGACGAAGTGGGTGTCGTGCACCTGCCAGTCGAAAGGAACCAGCGCCAGCATCACGCCGGTCAGGCCGCCGAGGATGAAGATGACGAAAAAGCCGATCAGATACAGCATCGGCACGCGCAGCCAGGGGCGCCCCATCCACAAGGTGGCGATCCAGACAAAGAACTGGATCGCCATGGGAATCGCCACGGCCATGCTGGCGGCGCTGAAGAACGCCAAGGCCAGCTGCGGAATTCCCACTGCGAACATATGGTGGACCCACAGGCCGAAGCTGAGAAAGCCGGTCGTCACGATGGCCAGCACGATCCACAGGTAACCCGCGACCGGCACGCGCGCGAAACTGGCGATCACGGTGGTGACGATGCCGGCGGCGGGAAGGAAGATGATGTACACCTCAGGATGCCCGAACAGCCAGAACAGGTGTTGCCACAGCAGCGGGTCGCCACCGCGGGCGACATCGAAGAAGGCAAACCCGAAGGCGCGTTCGATCTCCAGCAGGATGCTGCCGAGGATCAGGGGCGGGAACCCGAGCGCGATCATGAACGCCGCGACGAGGATGTACCAGGCGAACAGCGGCATGGTGTTGATGCGCATGCCCGGGGCGCGGGTCTTCAGGATCGAGACGATGAGTTCCACCGCGGCAGTGACGGCGGCGATCTCGGAGAACGTCACGCCGATCAGCCAGAAGTCGGTGCCCATGCCGGGCGAGTAGGCGGTACTGGTCAGCGGCACGTACATGAACCAGCCGCCGTCGGGCACCTCGCCGAACAGGAAGCTGCTGTAGAGGAACAGGCCGCCGAACAGGTAGCACCAGTAGCCGAACGCGCTGAGGCGGGGGAACGGCAGGTCGCGCGCACCGAGCATCTTTGGAAGCAGGTAGATCGCCATGCCTTCGAGGATCGGGACGGCGAACAGGAACATCATCGTCGTGCCGTGCATCGTCACGAACTGGTTGTAGCGGTCGGCGCTCAACACTTCGGCGCCGAACCAGGCCAGTTGCAGGCGGATGAACATCGACAGGATGCCGCCGACCAGGAAGAACGCGAATCCGGTGACGATGAAGCGCATCGCGATCGTGCCGTGATTCACGGCGGCGAGCTGGCCGACAATACCGCGGCGGTTGCTCCAGATCCGATGCAGGCGCGCCAGCGCCGCATCGTCGCCGGGAATTCCGACAGGTTCTTCCGGAGCCGCGTTCACGGATCGAGTTCCTGACGCGGGGTGGGGGAGCCCGGCGCAGCCTGCTCGCGCGCCTGCTGCGAGGTCAGCCATTCCGCAAACGCGACGGGTTCCATCACCTGGACAGCGAAGCGCATGTGCGCATGGTCGCGGCCACAGAATTCGGCGCACTGGCCGCTCATTGCACCGCCCGCATCCGCTTTCAGGCGGACGACGTTGATGCGCCCCGGAATGGCGTCGATCTTGCCGCCCAGGCGGGGAATCCAGAAGCTGTGGATGACATCGTCGCTGCCGACGTGGAATTCGACCATGGCCTCGAGCGGCAGCACCAGGTGGTCGGTGCTGCGTGCGATCACCTCGCCCCGATCGTCGAGATACGCGAACCGCCATTGCCAGCGCGCGGCCGTCACCGCGACGACGAGGTCGACGTCGGCATCGGCGGCGACGATGCGTCGGCCTGCCGCGGTGCCGTAAATCAGCAGCGCGAGCAGGATCACGGTCGGGAACACCAGTCCGCCGGCGACGATGAGCGGACCCGGGCGCTGCAGTCCCGGATGTTCGCGACGGCGCATGGCCGCGGCCAGCAGCGCCAGCATCAGCATCCAGATCAGAACGGCGCCGACGAACAGCACCCAGGTGATCTGCACACCGGTAGCCGCCGCAGGCCCGGCCGGATCGAGCATGGATTGTGCGCCCCGGCAGGCCGTCAGCGCGGTCGTCGCGGACAGCAAGCCGGTGATCGGCAGTATCCGTCGTGCGCTTTGCAGGGGCACACGCTGGAATGCATGGGTGCTTCCTGGTTCCTCTGGCGCAGGACGCAGCAACAGACCGGGCATGTCGGTCCGCAGCCTGTTGTTGGCATGGTGGATGCAGCGCCTGTCCTGTCCACCGAGGAGAAACCCCATGTTGAACTGGAACTTCCTGCGCGATGGCGACGAGTCATTCGGCATGTTCTATCCCCGCCACTACACCCTGGCCGGATTCGCCGACCAGGCGACCGCCGCGAAGGCGGCCCGGGCACTGGCGGACGCCGGCTACAGCGACACCGATGTGCACCTGGTGCGTGGCGAGGAGCTGGTCCAGAAGATCGAGAAGATGGAGGCAGAGAACGGCTGGCTTGATCGCGTCAAGGCCAGCATCTCCGAGTTCATCGGCACCGAAACCTATTTCATCGACCACGACATTACGATGGCGAGAAAAGGCGGTGCGTTCCTGCTCGTGTATACGCCCGATGAAGAGGACGGTGATCGTGTGAGCGCCGTGCTGCGAGGCAATGACGCGCAGTACGCGCGTCGCTATCTCAACATGGCGATAGAAAGGCTGATCGAGCCACCCGCCGAGATCCGACACGACGCCGACCAGCAGCGGCATGGCGGTGCGCGCGGCCTGCGTTGAAGCGCGGATTCCCTTCAGCCGGTGTCGTCCCGGGTGGATGGCACCGAGTCCCCCGATCAAGGAGTACCTCCATGAAAAAGGCTTGCGCCACCTGCGGGAACCACTACGACCGTCCGTTTCGCGTGACCGCTGCCGACGGGCAGGAATTCTGGTTCGACTCATTCGAATGCGCCATCCAGAAGCTCGCGCCGACGTGCCGGCACTGTGATTGCAAGATAATCGGCCACGGGGTCGACAACAAGAGCGGCGTCATCTTCTGCTGTGATCACTGCAGAACGATGCAGGAAAACCAGACGGGACATTGAGCGGGTCTGCCTCGCCGCGTCGATGACGTGACGGCTTCGAAAGTGACTGCGGCACGACCGGATGGTCGTGCCGCAATGACTGTGTGCGTTGATGACTGTATACGGGGCGAGGGTGTGCTGACTCCAAGGCCTTACCAGCGATGGTGACGCATCAGGCCCACGCACAGCAGCGCCAGGGTCGCTGCCACTGCGAGACCGGCAGCGGCGACCGTCACGGGATGTTCGCGGCACACCCGGCGACAGGCATCCATGGAGGACACCGCGCGTTTGCCGTTGGAGTCCCAGGTCTTCTCGGTATCGGTTGTGGTGTTTTCCATCACTTGCTCCTTTTTGTGTCTGGAAGTGAAAGGAGGATCCTCACGTTTCACACTTTGTCGACAGGCGGTGCCGGGCGTGGCGGAAGGTCCGGAATATTGTCGAGATCGCTGTCCGGCGGGTTCTCCTCGGGGTCCGAAGGGTCGGCCGCCGGAAAGGTATGGATCATTTCGCCTCCTCCGTCTGACAAGGTGTCGTCAATCCAATGCAACCTCCGTGCCACGAATGCAGCAGGGAGACGGCCGTGCCCATGGCGCTTGCGAACACCAAGCCTGACGATCCGGAGCGTGGCAGTCGCTCGCAGTGACAACTGCATATCGCACGGCCGCAGCTGCGGAGCCTGCGCATTTGCACGGTGCAAGACCCCGGACAAACCGACCATCCGGTCGTCGTGGACCTGAGCGTGGCGGGCTGGCGCGACCCGCTGCCCCTGGCATGACGAGTGCAGGAAAACAGGCATCTCAGCCGATGCCGTGCGCAAGGAGCCCGCCATGAGAACGATCCTGTCCAGCCTGCTACTGGGGGTGCTTGCCGGAGCGGCCCATGCGCAGCTTCCACCGGTGGAAGAAAGGATTCCACCGCCCCCTCCGCCGAACCCGGTCGAACCCTTGCCGCCGCCGATGGTGCCGCTTGAGAATGATCCGGCGCGGCAGGGGCCGCAGCGAACGCTGGACGTGGCGAGGCGTCAGTGCCTGTCCGAAGCGCCGGCGCTGCGGGAGGCCTGCCTTGATCGAGCCCGTCGTGATTTCGACGACCGCACCCGTCCGGCGCCCCCTTCAGAACGGCGCCGGCGTTGACACGCTGATGCGCTGACGGAATCGGTCGGCGCACCGCGTGGCCGACAGGCCCGGCGATCACGCCAACACGGGAACTGCGGGATGAGCCACTTCGAATCTCGCCAGGACGGACACGGCGGTCCCACCACCGCGTCGACTGCGGTCCCGGCCGGGCCCGCACAGGCGCAGGGCAGGCAGGCCTGGATTGTCTATTGCCTGGAGCTCGATCTGAGGAAGCTCGCGAGGACGTTCACGCTGCGAAGCACCCAGGGAGGGCCACCCTTCAGCGGCCTCCCGGGCGCAGGCGTGGATCGATGACGACAGGCCGGATGGTCTCGACGCGAAGTCGTCCGAAATCGGCGTGTTCGGGATTGATCAGCACGTTCCATTCCTCCTCGACCAGCGCGCTGGGAACGAGCATGGCCAGTGAGCGCCCGCTTTCGATCCACTGATCGCCGATGCTGCGTATGCGTTGCGAATAGGGTCGCGCACGCCAGCCCCTCGGTGGGTCGGCGAGGGCCGGCCATCGGCTTTGCGGCAGACGGGCGCGCACAAGCACCACCGGGTGACGCGCGCGGGATCCGCCGTTGGCCAGATGCTCCAGGAGAGCCCCCCCGGGCGATGCCGAGGCATAAGCCAGTTGCACGCCTGGAGACGACCAGCGGCCGCCTTGGCGACAGTGTTCCCCACTGAAGGGCTGATCGGCGAAGCGGCGCGCGACGATGCGGAAAAGATGCCTGACGCGGGGTTCGGCATCGTTGTCCGGATTCGGATCGTCGACGTCAGGGATCGCAGTTGGGCGTGTCAATTCCGGTCTCCGATTCCGATGCCATGATCGGCACGGCGTTGATTCCCGAGCCGACCGCAGTGGCCAGCCGTTCGCAGGCGGCGTCTCCCGTCATCGGGTGTGGGATGCGGAGGGGCAGGGTTTATGCGAGTGGTTGCTGCTGACGGCTGCGCGCGGACCCTGCCGGCACACTGGCCGGCAGGGTCGCTGCGCATCAGCGCTTGCCGTCAACCACGCCACTGAGAACGTCCGTACTGCTCTGGCCATTCTTCCCCCCGTCCTGGCTTCCCTTCGCCGCGCCCTCCGAGGTCCTCGAGGGTGCGGCGGCGCCGGACAGGTCGCCCGTCCGCTGGCGTGCGACCTCGATGTGGTTGCGCACATCCTTCACGCCGCCACAGCCGTCGGCAATGTCTTCGATGCGGTGCTTCATCCAGCGCTCCTGGACCTCGCCGGACAATTTCACGGTCCCCGATTCGACATCGACGCTCACGTCTCCGACATCGATGTCGAACTGCTGCATCAGGCGCTCGCAGACGTCTTCACGGATACGTTCATCGGATCGGGTATAGCCCTTCGGGCCACGCTGGCTGCGCAACTGGCCGGCGGGGCCGCGCTGGGCGGGACCGCGATCCCAGGCGGCCATGTCCCGGGAGACGCCGCCATAACCGCGGCCGTATCCGCCCCCCGTTCCACCGTCATGGTCGCTGCCGTATCCGCCCCGATGCTGCATCCCCGAGGCGCCGCGGTATTCGCTTTCCCGGGCGCCGCCGGGCGCACCGCGGAAGTCGTCGTAGGGCCGCTGCGCATAGCCGCCGCCATGGCCCCGGTGCCACGATTCGGGCGCATATCCTTCGTCGTCGGCGCGCGCGAACTCGCCGGCTCGCGGCTGCATCCCGCGCGACCAGGGGCCTTCCCGATCCCGTACGCCATAGCCGAAGCCGCCTTCCGCGCCACGGCCGCCCAGCGGTTCCTGCCAGTTCCCGACGATTCCCGGGTGACGGTTTCCCCTGTCGCGCGGGGGATAGGGTTCGCGGCCCGCATAGGGACCGTAATCGGATTGCCAGCGACCCGCGGGCTCGTCATCCCTGTAGCTGCCGCCGCGATGGCCCTGCCAGTTTTCGGTGGCCGCCGCATGATCGCCGGCGCGTGCGCTGCCATAGGAGCTGGATTCCGGCTGGAATCCGTGCTGCCCGGAAGGCGGCTCGTTGCCGCCTGCACGCTCGCCATGCCAGTCGTCGTGCCCGTCACGCCAATGCCGTTGTCCGGCATCGAATCCTTCGCCTCCGCGCGGCGGCTCGAACGCTGGCGACCGGTAGTGCTGTTCGCGATTGGACTGCTGGGTCCGGGGTGGGTTCTGAGGCTTCATGGTCGGCTCCTGTGTGTCGCTGCGATGCATTCGGAATCCGCTGTGTTGTTGCGGACACTGCAATTCGAGCAACGTGCATGCCATGGATGGGCGATGCACCCGGCGCAGGAACGGTGCGGCGGCTTGTCGCCGCATTGACCTGCACTGGCATCCGCGCCGCTTGAAGTAATTTCGCGTCCGCGTGTAAGGGTTTCCACCTGCCGCCGACAGGGGGACTCAGCCGGCCTGTCCCGCCTGGTGGCGTGCAACGCCCTGCTGGATGGCCTGGTTGATGAGCTGCGGCGAGGCCGGTTTGACGATGTGCGTATCGAATCCGGCGATGCGGCTGCGCTCGATGTCATCCGGACGCCCATAACCGGAAAAGGCGATGAGGTAGGGCGACTGGCCGCGGTGGCGGCTGCGGATACGACGCGCGACGTCGTGGCCGCTCAACGGCGGTGGCAGGCCGAGGTCGCAGATCACCACGGCGGGCCGGAACTGTTCGACGAGAAGCAGGCCATCTTCCGCGTTGAACGCCACTTCGACGTCATGGCCGATGATCTTGAGGAACAGGCGCAGGGCCGAGGCGTTGTCGCGCTCATCGTCGATGATCACGACCCGGGCGCAGCGAACGGGCGACGTCGGGGGCGCCGTCGATTCCGGTGCCGAATCCGTACGCGGCAGATACAGGTGGAAGGTCGCGCCACGACCCGCCCCGTCGCTCTGTGCCGAAATCTCGCCGCCATGCAGTTGCGCAACCTGGCGCACCAGCGCCAGGCCCAGGCCCAGGCGTCCGGTCGCGGTCGTGCCTTGCACGAACGGCTCGAAAATCGAGTCGATCAATACGGCGTCGATGCCCCAACCCTGGTCCTCAACCTCGATGGTCAGTTCCGCAGCCGTGCGTCCCGGCGCCAGGCGAATGCCCACGGCCTGGCCATGACGGCTGGCACGTGCCGCGTTGGCGATCAGGTTGACGACGCACTGCTGTATCCGCACCGGATCGGCGAGCACGAGCGCCGGACCTTCGACATCGCTGCTGTAACGCAATGCCACGCCAAGAACGCCGAGACGCTGCTGCTGGTCGATGACGATCTGCCTCAGCAGTTCGTCGAGGTCGGTCGGCTCCAGTTTCAGGGCGATCTTGCCGTGGCTGACGCGGGCTGTGTCGAGCAGGTCGTCGACCATGCGGCGCATGGCGGCGGTCTGGCGTTTGACGGTGGCACAGGCGCTTTCGCGATCGGCTTCGGCCAGTGCCGGCAACGCCAGCACGCCCGCGGCTGCGCTGATCGAGGCCAGCGGATTGCGCAATTCATGACTGAGCATGCCGAGGAACTCGTCGGTCTTGCGCGCGGCCTGGGTCAGGATGCGCTGTGCGCGTTTCTGGTCGTCGATATCAGTGAACGTGCCGTACCAGCGGAGTATCTCGCCCTGCCCATCACGCAGGGGTGCCGAACGCACGACATGCCAGCGCCACGAATCACCGTCGGCACGCCGGCATCGCACCTCCATCACCAGTTCGCTGCCGTCGCGGATCATCGCCTCCCAGGCGGCAACGAAGGCCGGGAGATCGTCGGCATGCATCGCTTCCTTCCAGCTCTGGCCGACGGCGGACCCGGTGTATTCGTACCAGCGCCGGTTGAAGAACTCGGGTTCACCGCGCGCATCGGCGATCCACACCATGTGCGGCACGAAGTCGATCAGCAGGCGCAGGCGCATCTCGCTGTTGCGCAGCTCGTCTTCCATGGCGCGCCGCTGCGTCACGTCGACACAGAGAATCACGTAACCGGCGATGGCGCCATTCGGATCGACGTCGGGGGTGATGGTCGAACGCGACCAGCTGGTGCCCAGGATCGGATCGTTGAACGCCCATTCGAACTCGACGGGTTCGCCACTGCGCGCCATCGCCATTTGCCGGCTCATCAGTTCACCACTTTCACCGCCCACCAGCTCCGGCAGGCGCTGGCCACGCATGGTGGAAGGCTCGCTGCCGAGCCAGCGCGCCGCCATGCGGTTCGCCCACAGGACGGTGCCGTCCGGTGCCACGTACGTGAGTCGCGCCGAGGTGGTGTCGAGCACCAGGCTGAGGTCACGCTCGCGACGTTCCAGTCGCAGTTCGGCGTGGCGCACATCGTGGACGTCGCGGATGGTACCGATCCATTCCTGCACCGTGCCGCCGTCATCACGCAGCGGGACCGCTCGCATCACGACATGGCGAAATTCCCCATGCCGGTTGCGGAGTTCGAAGAACGTGTCCTCGATCTCACTCCGGCCGCGTAGCGGGTCGTGGACGTCTTCCTTGGCCAGGCCAGATCCAGCCGCCAGCATCTCGCGCAGCGTCGCCGGCGCCGGGACGCCGGTGAAATCGGTCCAGCCTTCGGCGACCAGCAGTCGGCCATCGGGCGCTGCGCGCCAGACAATGGAAGAGGTGCTCTGCACCAGATAGCGGAAGCGCCGTTCCTCATTGATCAGCCGCTCCTGCTGCTGCACGAAGCTGGTGAGGTCGGTGGCATGCACCACCACGCCACTGACCTGGCCATCCTGCTCGCGGTGGGGCAGGAAGGCGAGGTTGGCATGGCGGGCATTGCCATCGGCGCCGTTGAGCAGGCGCAACCGGGTAGAGCCGTCTCCGGCCAGGGCCCGCTGCAGGCGGCCTTCGTCTTCCGGCGACCATTGATCCGGGAGCAGCGATGCCAGCGTTTCGCCTACGCAGGGATGCCCGCCCGCCCACAGCTCGAAACCGCGATTGGCGAAGCGGATACGACCGTCGACGCCCAGATAGGCGATCAGGTCGGGCGTGGCGTCGACGACCGTCTTCAACAGGTGCCGTTGGGCCGTCAATGCTTCGTCGGCACGCTTGCGTTCGCTGGAATCGATGGCGAAAAAGACTGTTTCGTTGTTTTCCAGCCTGCGGGCGCCGCAGGTGATCCACAGCAGGCTGCCATCGTGACGGCGGATCTGCTTCTCGTAGGCGGCGCAGATGCCGTCGGCGGCCAGCGCATCGAGGCAGCGTTCGTCCGCTTCCGCCCAGCCCGGCGCGCTCAGCGTGCGCCAGTCCAGTACCGTGCCAGCGATCTCTTCGCGCCTCAAGCCGGTCATGCGCAGGAATTCGGCGTTGGGATCACGGATCCGGTGTCGTTCGTCGGTGAAGAATATCGCCAGCAAGCCGCTGTCGAGCACGGAGCGCAGACGTTGTTCGCTGCCGCGCAGCGCGTCCTGCATCGCGAGCGTTTCGCCGACATCGTGCAACACATGCACGGTTCCCCCCGTCTGGCCATGTGCCTCGATAAGGGTGCTGCGCGAGACGACGACGCGGGTGATCCGGCCGTCTCGACCTTCCAGGGTCAGCGGTCCGCAGGCTTCGTTCCGCTGCGACATGGTCAGGACATCGCCGACGGGCTGGCCGCGTGCCTCGTCCATGGACCAGCCGGTCAGGCGTTCGGCCTGTGGATTCATGAAGCGGACATGTCCCTGCGGGTCGGTCACCAGCACGGCGTCCGCAACACTCGCGAGCACGCGTCTGCTCCAGTCGCGTTCCTGCCGGAGCGCGTGGCGGGTATGCCGGAATGAACTGACCGCCAGGCACAGCAGCAATCCGAAGACGAGGAAGAACACCAGTGCCGTCCAGTCGTGCGCGAACTGGATGATCAGGTCATTCATCGGCCTGACGAAAAAATAGACGGCGACGGGAGCGGAAAGCAGCAGCGCGAAAATTCCGACACCGGCACCGCCGTACCAGGTGGCGGCGATGACGGCGACATAGAACAGGGCGAAGGGCTCGCGCCAGCCGATATAGGGCGTCAACATCAAGCGGAACACCATGGCCAGCGCAACCAGGCCGATGGCGATAACGTGATGGCGAAGCTGCCGCAGCGGATGCCGGGTCATGGCTCAGCGGTGGTCGATGACGGAAAAACTGAGCGCGAAGGTCGTCGAGCCGGCGCCAGGATCGAGGCAGGCAAGGTCGACGTCCTGGGCGCGACAGACTTCGCGGGCGTGCCACAGCCCGAGGGCGACGGGATCGCCGTCACGGCCCGGGCGCGTGAAGGGCGTGAACAGCCGCGACACCTGGTCAACCGGGATGCCCGGACCGTCATCGACGATGCGAATCACCCATCGGCCGCCATGCGGTGCGGCAGCGAGATGGACATGGCGTGCGCCCGCGGTGATGGCATTGGCGAGTATTCCGCGCACGGCGGCCTCGATGGCATCGGCATCGCAACGCACCAGCAGGTCGCCGGAATCGTCGGCGCCGGTCACGGAAACGCCGTGTGGCGAACACAGCTGCGTGGCCGTTTCCTGCAGGCGCCCGGCGAGCTGCTTGCCCGGCAACACGACCTGCACCAGGGCCGCCTGCGCGCTGGCGAGCTCGCGCAGCCCATGCGCGAGGCGGCTGACGCGTGCGCAGCCGTGCGCGACCTGGACAAGCGCTTCCTGTGCAGGCCGCAGTTCGCCTGCGTCGATCAGGAGGCGCAGCAGTTCGACCCCAACGCCCAGGCTGTTGGCCGCATTGGCCAGTTCGTGTGACAGTCCGCGCAGGAACGGGCGCGACGCCTCCTCCACAGGACTCATCCTCAGCTGGCCGACGAATCGTCCCGTGGCAGACGACCGAGATGGTTGTAGATGGTCTTGACGCTGACACCCAGGGCACGCGCCGTGCGCGTCTTGTCGTTGCCGTAGTGCGCCAGCGTCTTCAGCAGCATGCGTCGCTGCATTTCCTCGAAACTCGTTCCCACCGCGAAGGTCACGGCATTGCCATCCTCGAACAGCATGCCGCTGCGGCGGCGAACGGAGGGGTTGATGCGAACCAGTCCGTTCTGCGCGAGCAGATAGCCGCGCCGTACGCTGTGGTGCAGCTCGCGCACGTTACCCGGCCAGTCGTGCGCGCGCAGGACCTTTTCGGTGCCGGGCGCGAAACGGAAGCGGGTACCGTGCTGACGGTTCAACTGGTCGAGGAAGACCTGTGCCAGCAGCAGTACGTCGTCCTCCCGTGCACGCAGGGGCGGCAGTTCGATCGGAAAATCCAGCAACCGGTACAGCAGGTCCTCGCGCAGCAGCCCATTGCGGACGGCTGCCTGCGGATCGCGGTTGCAGGCTGCGACGACCCGGATATCCACCGACTGCTCGCAATGGCCGCCGACACGGGTGATGCGGCGCGTCTCGAGAACACGCAGCAGATGCGCCTGCAGGGCCAACGGCATTTCGGTGATCTCGTCGAGGAACAGCGTGCCGCCGTCGGCACGTTCGAAACAGCCCGCATGCTGGCGGTGCGCACCGGTGAAGCTGCCGCGCTCATGGCCGAACAGTTCCGATGCGAGAAGCTCGGGCGCCACGGCGCCGCAGTTGATCGCCACGAATGGCCCGCTGCGACCGCTCTCGCCATGCACGGCCTGTGCGACCAGTTCCTTGCCGGTACCGGTTTCGCCGACGGCCAGTACGGTCAGATCGGTCGGCGCGACGCGGCGGATCTCGGCGAACATCTGTCGCATGACGCCGGACCGGCCAATCAGTTCACCGCACTGCGCATCGGGTTCGAGTCCCGGTTCGCTGCCCGCCGACCGGGCAGCGCGCTGCAGCAGTTCCTTCAGTGCGCCGGAGGGCAGGGGCTTGACGAGGTAGTCCGATACCCGTGATCCAACGGCGCGTGTTGCGGAATCGAGTGTGGGGTTGCCGGTGACCACGGCGATGCGGTCGGCATGCAGTTCGCCATCCAGCAATTCCAGCCCGTTGCCGTCCGGCAGCGAGAGATCCAGCAACACCAGATTGAAGTGCCGCTCGGGAGCCAGTGCGCGAGCATGCTGCAGGGTCGAGGCCGCCTGGACCTGGAAGCTGAGCCGGCTCGCATAGATTCGTGCGGCGTCCCGGAAGGCGTCGTCATCATCGACGATCAGCAGGCTTGGATGCCTGGCATGGGGCTCGGACATGGGGAGGCTCCTTCAGTACCGGTGACGGAAGGGTAGTCCACGCGAATTGCCCTGAGGGCGTTCGCGGCTTGAAGAATGTTCACGATGCGGGCGCTTTTGACATCGCATTCAGTCGCCAGTCACGCCGTTGCAATCAACTCGGTCAACGCGCTCCGAAGATCGGGCAATGCGCAGCGTGCAGTGTTTTTTGCAATGCCGGGCCAAGCATCCGTTTGCCTGTTCCGCGGCTTGCACGCGCCGGTCCGTCGCTGGCATGGAGATTGCGAGACGAGGTGCCGATTCTCAAGGCGTGCGTCGCAATGGATTTTCCCGAAGACAGGTCGACGCAGGTCGGCGATGTATTCCTCCTCGAAAGCGCCGAACGCGCCGCCGGCACCCTGCACGCCCACGAGGTGGCGACCCTGCACGGGATCGGATACCGGATCGCCCGCGTGATGGGTCGGCGGTTCATGTCCTGGTACCGGCCGCACGCAGGCCAAACCGCGCGTCCCTACTGCATTCCTGCCGATACACTGGTGGGCGACGACGGGGTGCCGGGTGCGGCCGCATCGAGCCGCTCGATCCTCGGTGGCATCGTCCCTTTCAGCTTCGTTGCCAGCAAGGTGATCGTGCACCCGGCCCTTGATCGCTCTTCCATAGTGCCGCCGGGTTGGTCCCCTGCGCTCGCCGACACGGTCGCCAACATTGTGCTGCCCGGCTTTTCGGTTTTTTCCATCGCCGACATCCGGGAAGCGGTCGTCCGACTGTTGCGGAAGGGGCCGGTGCGGCTGAAGCCGGCATGGGCGCGTGGCGGCGGTGGTCAGTCGGTCATCCATGATCTTGCGGAAGCCGAACGGGCCATTCTCGACCTGGACGAGGCGCGGATCGCCAGCGCGGGCGTAGTCGTCGAATCCGACCTGGCCGATCCGGTGACGTACAGCGTGGGGCAGATGGACTGCGGAGACGTCGCGCTTGCCTACGTCGGGCGCCAGCGACAGACGCGGAACCGGGCGGGCGACGAAGTGTATGGTGGCTCGGATCTCTGGGTGATTCGCGGAACGCTGGCGGATCTGGAAGGCGAGGTGCGCAGCAGCGAACTTGCGCAAGCCGTTCGCCAGGCCCGCGAGTTCGACGCTGCCGTCGCCGCAGCCTACCCGGGATTCGTGGCGACGCGCCGCAACTATGACCTGATCGCCGGCCGCAGCGTGGACGGTCAAGGGCTGTCAGGTGTGCTGGAACAGTCCTGGCGCGTCGGCGGAGCGACGCCGGCCGAGGTGGCGGCATTGCACGTCTTCGCGCATGATCCCCGTTGCGACCAGGTGCGAACGTCTTCGCACGAGGTCTACGGTGAATCCGAACTGCCAGAGGGCGCCGACATCTACTACCGTGGCCACGACCCCGTCGAAGGCATGATGACCAAGTTCAGCCTGGTGGAGCATGGACGTCGCGGTGCTCCCCTGTGAGATCGGCGCCGCCGGCACCAGCCTGTGCGGCACACTGGTCTCCCCGCCACGGCGCATGCCGGGCGTGCTTTTCGTCCATGGCTGGGGTGGCTCGCGTCGGCATGACCTGGTGCGGGCGCGCCAGGTGGCGGCGCTGGGTTGTGTCTGCCTGACGTTCGATCTGCGCGGTCACGAACGCACCGCCTCGATCCGTGACACCGTCACCCGCCAGGACAACCTCGACGATGTCCTGGCCGCCTATGACTTTCTCGTCGCACGACCGGATGTCGATCCCGACCACATCGCGGTCATCGGCATCAGTTACGGCGGCTACCTGGCAAGTTTCCTCGCCAGCCATCGCAACGTCCGCTGGCTGGGATTGCGCTCGCCGGCGATCTACCGGGACGAGCACTGGGATTGGCCGAAGCGGCGGCTCAACCAGCAGTCCGACCTGGATGCCTATCGACGGCAGGCGATCAACAGTGCGGAGAATCGCGTCCTTGCCGCCTGCGAGCGTTTCGGCGGCGATGCGCTGCTGGTGGGTGCCGGTTGCGACACCATCGTGCCGGCGCCGGTGATGACCAATTACGCACGCGCCCTCGCCGGCGCGCGTTCGCTGACCACGCGGATCATCGCCGGGGCCGATCACGCGCTCAGCGAAAAAACCTGGCAGCACGCCTACACGCGAATCCTGGTGGACTGGCTGCACATGCTGATCACTACCGAACGATCCGAAGCGACGCGCCGTGCCATCGAGGCGGCCGGCGTCGTGGCAATTTCCGACCCCACTGGGTCCCACTGATCCGACAACGGAGGACACACCCATGGCACGACCGATCTGGCGCGGAACGCTCTCCTTCGGGCTGCTGCACGTGCCGGTGTCGTTGATGCCGGGCGAGCGGCGCACCGACCTGTCGTTCCGCATGCTCGACAGCCGCGACAACTCGCCGGTGCGCTACGAGCGCGTCAATGCCGAAACAGGCGAGGAAGTGCCCTGGGACCAGATCGTCAAGGCCTACGAGTACGACAAGGGCAGCTATGTCGTGCTGGATGAAGCCGACATCCGCGCCGCCGCGTCGGAAAGCCGCGAGTCGGTCGAGGTGGAGGCCTTCGTCGAGCTGTCGGAAATCGGTCCGCAGTACTTCGAGAAGCCCTACGTACTGGTGCCTGATCGCAAGTCCGAGAAGGGCTATGTGCTGCTGCGCGAGACCCTTGCGGAAACCGGCAGGGCAGGCATTGCACGTGTGGTCATCCGCACGCGCGAATACCTCTCCGCCGTGCTGCCGCGCGGAGACGCGCTGATCCTGATCCTCCTGCGTTTCCCGCAGGAGCTGGTGGAAGCGGACGAATATCGCTTGCCCGGCGGTGGCGTCGACGATTACCGCATCGCCCCGCGCGAGATGAAGATGGCCGCGCAACTGATCGACTCCATGACCGTTCCCTGGTCGGCGGACGACTACAAGGATGATTATCGCGAACGCCTGCACGCGGTCATCGAAAAGCGGCTGCGCAGCAACAAGGGCGTCGTCGCGGCCGATCCCGATGACGAGGAGCCGCGCTCCCGCGAGGATGCGGCGACCAACGTCGTCGACTTCGTCTCCCTGCTGGAAAAGAGCATCAAGGACAATCGTCGTACGCCGCCGGCGAAGACGTCAGCCAGCACCCGGGCGGTGAAGAAATCGGCCAACAAGGGCGGCGGCGCCAGCGGCAACAAGAGCGCGGGCAAGGAAAAGGGCGGCGGAACCGCCGCCGCCCGGAAGGTGGCGAAGAAATCGTCAGCGGGTGCGGCGGCAAGGAAACCCGGCGCGCCCAAGAAGGGTGCTACCGCCGCGAAGAGTGTGTCGCCCGCGAAGAAGTCCGCACGCAAGGCGGCGCGCTAGCCGGATCCGCATCCGCATCGCCTGGACCTCGTGGCCGGCAATCGTCGCGACGAGTCGACGGCCGTGCAGCCGGCGCCGGCGCAAGTGGGACGACAGGGCGCCATCTTTCAGGCGTGCCGCGGCGGCGTCGTAACCGGATCGTTGTCGCCCGGCATGTCCTGGTATTCGCGCTGCGTGTCGGTTTCGTCGGGACGCGCCGGCGTGCGATCGATCTCGGCCGGCGCGGGAGAGGGCTGCTCGATTTCGTCAGGGCGGCGCGACGGGTTGGTGTGGGCGTACAGGTTCATTCCTCGACCTCCGGGCCCTGCGCGAACCCACCCGTCGCGAGACGCCGACGTTCGTATTCGACTTGACCAGGCTCACTGGCGATGCCGTCGCTGACGGCGAGGCCATGACCGAGTTGCACCACCGCCCCGGTCTCGCTGGTGTTGCCGCTGTGGCAGGGATTGTGTTGACCCAGCGCGTGTGACTTGGGTGTGCACTTGCCGTTCATCCGTCGCCTTCTCCTGATGGCGCGACTCCGGGACGAAGCCGCCGATATCCACAACGCCGCAAGGGTCGTGCCAGGCGCGGGTCCGCGCCGCCTGAACCGGTAGGGCGACCGATCCATGCGAACTGCAGCAGCGGAGCGCTGTCTGGCATGCGTCTTGCAACCTCGTGTATCCCCCAACCATGGAGCACCCGCATGAAGACTTTACGTATCGTCGGTCTTGTCGCCGCTGTCCTGGTATTCGCCACGATGTCGGTGCAGGCGAACGACGCCGCCTCCGGGCGAAGTGAGCTGACGGCAGCCACGTTCCTGCAGAAGGCGGCCAAGAGTGGCCTGGCGGAAGTGGAGCTGGGACAGCTGGCGGCAAGCAAGAGCGCCTCCAACGCGGTGCGCGAATTCGGCGAGCAGATGGTCGCCGACCACGGCAAGGCGAACGAACGGATCAGGGCACTGGCCGCCACGCACGGGGTGCAGCTTCCGGTCGACCTGGATGAGGAGCATGCCAGCACGGCGGAACGCCTCGAAGGCCTGAGCGGATCGGGATTTGACCGTTCCTATGCGGACGTGATGGTGCACAACCACGGCAAGAGCATCGCGCTGTTCGAAAAGGCGGCCGATCTTCCCGAGGCCGATGTCGCCGCTTTCGCCAGCGAGACGCTGCCGACCTTGAGGCTGCATCTGGCGCATGCCGAGCGCCTCCAGGCCAGCCAGTAAGATCCGTGCATTTGTTTCCGGAAATGGCAAGCCTTACATGTTCCTCGCGGCCTTGCGTTTCCGACGTCGCGATTCGCCGGGCATCGACGGACTGGCATGAGGCGTGCTGGTCTTGTTTCGAGTCCAGGCATCCGTCGTGACTCACCCTTCCTGAAACCGAAAGGAGAACGACATGACCGACCGCACGAACGAGCGCAACAACAACGATCGTGGCAATACCGGCAACAAGGGCACCACGACCCAGCAGAACCAGCCTCGTGACAACACGAAGCAGACGGACCAGGATCAGCAGCAGCGCCGCTGAGCCGGCGATCGCCGCGGTCCGAAGCTGCTGCGGTGACGTCCGCTTCCCGCCCGGCCGGCGCTGTCCATGGCGCCGTGTCGGGCGGGACGCTTTTTTTCGTCCTACCGCGGTCGCGCGGACAGGGGCATCCAGGTAACCGAGGCCGGTCGGGACGATGAGCCTGCAGGAATACCGGCGCAAGCGCGCCTTCGATCGCACGCGCGAGCCGGCATCGACTGCGGATCGAAGCGCTGGTCGTACGCGCTTCGTGGTGCAGCTGCATCACGCCAGTCGACGTCACTACGACTTCCGGCTGCAGGTCGGCGACACACTCAGGAGTTGGGCGGTGCCGAAGGGACCCAGCTACGACCCCACGGTCAAGCGCATGGCCATCGAGGTCGAAGACCACCCCCTGGACTATGCGGATTTCTCCGGTGACATTCCGAAAGGGGAATACGGCGGCGGCCATGTCGCCCGGTTCGACCACGGCTACTGGACCAGTACGGGCGACGTTGAAGCGCAACTGGCGAAGGGTCACCTTCGTTTCGAACTGTTCGGTCGCAAGCTGAAGGGCGGCTGGCACCTGGTGCGTGCCGGAAAATCGGCGCGGCAACCGCAGTGGCTGCTCTTCAAGGACGAGGATGCCTATGCAGGCGAACTGGAAGCCGACGACCTGTTGGCCGATGTCACGGCGCCGCCAGCAGAAGATGTGAAGCGCGCAGGGACCGGCAAGCCCGGGCGGAAGCGATTGAAAAGCGTGGCACCGGCGCGACGGCGGCGGCGCAGCTGGTCCGGGCCGGCGCTCAAGTTGCCGGGCGCCCGGCGGGGCGGACTGCCCGCCTCGATGCCGACACCTCAACTTGCGCGCCTGGTGCAGAAGCCTCCCGTCGGCGAACAGTGGCTGCACGAACTGAAGTGGGACGGCTATCGCATCATGGCCCGAATCGACGGCGGCCAGGCCAGCCTGTGGTCGCGCAACGGTCTGGACTGGACCGACCGGCTGCCGGAGATTGCCGATGCACTGGCGCAACTCAACCTCGGTGCCGCGCTGATGGACGGTGAACTGATCGCGGGCGCCGGCAGTCGGGAGGATTTCAACCGGCTTCAGGCGACGCTCTCGGGTGAACGGCAGGACATGCTGACCTTTGTCCTGTTCGACCTCCTCCACGTCGATGGCATCGACCTTGCCGAAGTACCCCTGCAGTCGCGTAAGGAACTGCTGTCGCGGGTGCTGGGACCCGTCAGGCCCGCGCATCTCGGCTTCAGCTCGCATATCCCCGGCGACGGTGCCGATGCCTTCGCGCTGGCAACGGAACAACGGTTCGAGGGCATCGTTTCCAAGCGTGCGGACGCGCCTTACCGTCCGGGGCGCGGTGACGACTGGCGCAAGAGCAAGCAGGTTGAAGGCGACGAATACGCCGTCGTCGGATATACGCCGCCGCAGGGAAGCCGGACGGGATTCGGTTCGTTGCTGCTGGCGCGACCTGATGCTGCCGGGCGATGGACCTATGCCGGACGCGTCGGCAGCGGCTTCTCCGATGCGATGATCCGGCGAATTTCCGGATTGATCGGCAAGGCGGGCGACCGCGCGCCCAGCGTGCATGTCCCCGACAACGATACCGATCTGCGCGCCGCGCGCTGGTTCGAGCCGCGTTTCGTCGTCGAGGTCAATGTCCGCGGCCAGGCATCCAGTGGCCTGCTTCGGCAGGCTTCGTTCAAGGCACTGCGCGAGGACAAGACCGTGGACGACCTGAGAGACAGCGACCGGAAGCGCGATGGCGGTCGGGGAAAAAAGTCGGCAGCCGCAGGAAAAACGGCGCGCGCCCCGGCGGCGAAAACCGGGAAGCACGCTGAAGCGCGACGCCTCACCCATCCCGAGCGGGTGGTGTTTCCCGAAGGCGGCTACAGCAAGGGTGACGTGGCGGACTATTACACCCGGGTGATGGACTGGTTCCTGCCGGAAATCGTCGGACGTCCCCTTTCCATCGTCCGCTGTCCCGAAGGACAGGGCGGCACCTGCTTTTTCCAGAAACACCACGGCGCCGGGATGGAGGACGTCGGCCATGTGCGACTCCGGGAAGAGTCCGGCAAGAGAGCCGACTATCTCGTGGTGGAGAACGCCGGCGACGTCATGGAACTGGTGCAGATGAATGCCCTGGAGTTCCATCCCTGGGGTGCGCGAGCAGCGGATCCGGACCACGCAGACCGCGTCGTGTTCGATCTCGATCCTGGACCCGGCGTCGAATGGCCCGATGTCCGGAAGGCGGCGCTGGCGGTGCGTGACCGGCTGCAAGGGATCGGACTGGCGTCGTTCCTGAGGACGTCGGGCGGTAAAGGCCTGCATGTGGTGGTGCCGCTGCAGCCCCAGAGTGACTGGTCGCTGGTGAAGCGGTTCGCCCGGGCGTTTGCCGAGGCGATGGTGGCCAGCGAGCCGGACCGCTATGTCGCCGTCGCGACGATGGCGCGGCGGCGCAAACGCATTTTCATCGACTATCTGCGCAACAGCCGCGGTGCCACCAGTGTGGCGTCCTATTCCCTGCGCGCAAGACCCGGCGCGCCGGTCGCCGTGCCACTGGCCTGGCGCGAGCTGTCGCGACTGAAGCGCTCCGATGCCTATAAGCTGGCCAGTCTGCCTTCGCGACTGCAACGTCTGAAAGCCGACCCGTGGGAGGGTATCGACACGATCAGTCAGGATCTGTCGCGCTGGGAGGATTGAGCGGAAGTTGCCACAGCGCTGCATCCTGCACGACCCGGCCATCCGGGAACATGCAGGATGCGAGCTTCGTTGCCGGCCTGTCAGTTCAGCAGTGTGTCGCGAGCCTGCTCGGCGCGCGAAGCACCGATGGCGGTCTCGACATTCTTGACCTCTTCGGGCGGCGGCAGGACGGCGGGCATGCCAAGGCTCTGGATCCACAGTTCACGCGCCCAGCCGGCCGTGTGATAAAGATGATGGTCCTCTTCCTTCTCGACCTCCTCGTACGCTTCCTTGAGGATGCTCGTGTGCTCGCCGCGGGTCTGCTCGGCGAGCTTCCCGAGCAGTTCCCAGTTCATGTGGTCCTTGGTTTCGGCGAGGACGACGCACTCGGCGGCGACCAGCTCGCTGGCTGCACTCTTGCCCTCGGCGAGCGCCATGCGCATGGCTTCGACCAGTGACTGGCCAAGGTGATGAACCACCTGGCGTCCGGGCGTCTGGACCTCGGGATCCAGGCCCAACTGCTCGAACACGCCGAGCAGGATGTCGCGATGGCGCACGGTTTCGGCGTGATACTTCTCCCATTCCTCGCGCAGGTCGTCGTTGACCGCGCACTGGATGGCGTGCTCGTAGACCTCGATGCCTCCCATCTCGGTTTCCAGCGCCTGGTACAGCAGTTCGTTGAGCTGTTCACCATTGAAGGCGGGTTTGGCCTTGGCCATGTCGGTGTCTCCTCGGTTGTGTTGGGTGCGCCGTTCATTGCAACCGCCATGCCATCACGGCAGTGAGCCTGGATCCGCCGGTTTCGGCTGCACCGCGGTGCGCCGGCGCTCGAAGAAGGAAATGCCGCCGTTCGGTTCGAGTACCGCCAGTTCGACATCGGCGCGGCGGGCGATCTGGCTGGAACGCATCGCCTCGTCGACATCGCCTTCAGGCACGTTGTGGCGGCACATCATGTCCCGATCGAGCACGCCATCCCGGATCAGGACGACCGGTCCGCCCTGCAGGATGCGTTCCATGCGCCGGCTGCGCGTGCTGACGTAGGCGACGACATAGTTCAGGGCGATCAGGACGGCCATGACCAGCAGCCCGCCCTGCAGTGAGGTGTCGTTGCCGGTCAGCGATCCCTGTGCCGCTTCGGCGATCAGCAGCAGGACAACCACGTCGAAGGGGGAGAATTCGCCGATCGTGCGCTTCCCGGACAGGCGGATCATCGTCAGCACCGCGACATAGACCAGCGCCGCGCGCAGTGGCAGCTGCCAGAGAGGTAGGGTCATTTCGAACATGTCGGCAGCGAAGCAAGACATGCGCCACTGCCGCGACCGCCACCGGGAATTTTCTACACGCAGCCGCCGTGTTTGCCGAATTCGGCACGGTGCTTGCCATGCAATCCCCACAGCATAACCAGGAGAGCGCCCATGCCTCGCGATGCCAAAGATCCCGATCCGAAACGTGATCGCGGATGCAAGCCGGAAACGGCTCACGATCAGGAAAGACGCAAGACCCAGACGCAGGAAAACCTGGATGAGGCGCTGGATGAAACCTTTCCGGCCAGTGATCCGGTTTCGCCGTTCATTCCTGCCAGACCCGTGCAGCCGGACCCATGACCGCACCGTCCTGACCGCAAGATCGCCGCTGCGATACCAAGGAGCCCGCCATGAGAATCGCCGTCATCGTGACCACTGTATTCCTCGCCGCCTGCGGTGATACGCAGGATGAACGCCTCGATGATCGCGCCCGCAGCGATACCGGGCGTGCTGCCATTGAACAGGCGGCGCGCGACGGACGCTGTGCGGAACTGCAGGCGCCGGACTCGCACGAATGCCTGCGCATCGCGCCGCAGCTGCGACCCGACACGCATTCCGGCACTGATCGCGACGCCCAGCGCCGCTCGAGTCCCACCGTGGTGCCGGATGACGCCGGTACGGCGCGGCAGGAGAACGACCCCGTGCAGCCGCAGGAGAAGAACGATGGCCGTTGAGCGCCGCAATCCGCCGCCATCCGTGCAACCCAACGACACTGCACCGCGCACGCTGCCACATTCTTCCGGCGACCGCACGACCCATACCGGCGACATTGCCGATGCGGAAACCTTTCGTGGGGGTGTCCAACGTCGTCCCAATCTGGATGCACCGGAACGCAGCGAAAAGGATTGACGTCGGGATGGCACCCTCCTTGCTCTGACTGCAGCAGTTTTTCCGGAGAGCAACGCAATGGATTCCCTGCTGTCTCGCACCAACATCGCTGCCAACGATCCGACCCCCGCATCGCCGCGACGGAGTTCCCTGGCGACCGTGTCGACCGCCCCAGGCAGGCGCCGCGTGATCGTGGTGTCGAACCGGGTGGTTGAACCCGACAGTGAGCATGTGGGCGGATTGGGGCAAGCCTTGAAATCGGCGCTGTCCGGCAGCGAAGGCCTGTGGATGGGCTGGAGTGGAGAGACGGCAGCGTCGCCTGCCGTCCATCGCCGGTCGGTGGGTAACATGGAGTTCCTGGTCAGTGATCTGAGCGACGCCGATTACCAGGCCTACTACCGAGGTTTCTCGAACAGCGTGATGTGGCCGCTGCTGCATTCACGTCCCGACCTGATGGCGTTCGATCCGAGCGATCTGCAAGGCTACCTTGCGGTCAACCGGTACTTTGCACGCCAGCTGCGGGCGACGGTGCGGGACGATGACATCGTCTGGGTCCACGACTATCACCTGTTGCCACTCGCGCATCAGGCACGTGAACAGGGGGTCCGGGTGCCGATCGGACTGTTCCTGCATACGCCGGTGCCGGCGCCGTCGACGCTGTGCCTGCTGCCCTCACACCATCGAATGTTGTCGATGCTGTCCGCCTACGACCTGATTGGCGTGCAGACGGAAGCGGATGCCCTGAACCTTCGCGACTACTTCGAGCGGGAACACTCGGCGCGCGTCGATTCCGACGGTCGTGTCCGGATGGACAATGGACGCAGCTTCCGGGTGCAGGCGTTTCCGATCGGCATCGATCCCGAAGCGGTGTCGCGCATGGCCGAATCGGTATCGCGCCGGAACGGGGAAGGAGAGGTCGGATCCGCCGCCATGCAGATCATCGGGGTCGATCGCCTCGACTACACCAAGGGCATACCGGAGCGGCTGCGCTGCATCGACCGCCTTCTCTGCGAGCATCCCGGCCTGGCCGGACGGTTCCGGTTTCTCCAGGTGGCACCGACCTCGCGGGGCGACGTGGATGCCTATCGCGCGCTTGCCCACCAGGTGGAAACACTGGTCGGGTCGATCAATGCCCGCCACGGTGATGCACGCGGCTGGCAGCCGGTGACCTGTCTGCGCGAAGCGCTGCCGCTGCGTCGACTGGCGGGGCTTTACCGCGCGTCCCGCGTGGGCCTTGTGACGCCGCTGCGCGACGGCATGAACCTTGTCGCCAAGGAGTATGTGGCCGCCCAGGATCCCGCCGATCCCGGCGTGCTCGTCCTGTCCCGTTTCGCGGGGTCCGCCAGCGAGCTCGAATCGGCCTTGCTCGTGAATCCCTATGACGTCAGCGGTACGGCAGCGACCGTCGCGCGTGCGCTGGCGATGTCGGCCGGCGAACGCCGCGAGCGCTGGCAATCGATGATGCGCGTGATCCGACACAACGATATCCATGCATGGAGCCGCACGTTCCTGCGCCGTCTGCAATCCGAACGGCTGCCGGCGCGATCGATCCAAAGCGGTCGCCTGATGGTTCGTCATTGACGCGAAGCGTCTCTTGCCGCGAGCAGCAATCGCCTGCCGGCACGCAGCCCGGGAATGCCGCCTTGGCATCGCCGGCCGACGAAATCGCCGTCGGCCGGCGCCTATCGTTCGAGCCGGTAGTTGATGCCGGCCTTGTTGTCGCGCGTGCCGGACTGAGCCTCGAGCTCGAAATGCTCCGTCAGGCGGTAGCGCAGGGTCATCAACTGTCCGCCGTCGAACAGGCTGCGCCCGTAGCCCAGATACAGTCGCGGTGACAGATATTTGCCGACCGTGAGGGCGCCGGCACCGAGCTCGCGCGACGTGCCGACCCCGACCTCGTCGAGGCCCAGGCGCGCGCCCAGCGACTTGGCGAGAAGGTCGCCACCGGCGGTACTGACGGCGGTGGCGGCGGTACCGAGGGCGCTCTGGTCTTCGCTGCTGGTGGCCTGCCGCAGCGGACGACCCAGCACCAGATACGACAGCGCTTCCGCCTGGTCCATCACCGGCACCGAATAGACCTCGAGAATCGGCCGTTGTGCATAGCCCGTCACCTGCAGCCCGGCGGTGACAGCGTCGATGCGACGGATGGCGCGGATGTCGAGGCCGGGATTGCCGACCGGCCCCGAAAACAGCAGCCGCCCGCGTTCGATGTCGAGATCCTGTCCGTAAGCCTGGTAGGTGCCGGCGACCGTGATCTCGCCCAGCGCGCGCGTGTCGCTCTCCGGGCGCTCGCGGATATCGAGCTTGCCGCCCAGGCTGCCCTTCAGTCCGTAGCCTTCGATGCGCACGCGATCGCCGAGGGTGACCTCGACATTGGCGAACACCGGAAGCCCCGCTGTGGCCACCTCGACTTCTTCCTGGTCGGCGATGTGGACATCGGGCGAGGGGGCGGTGGCCCCGCCTTCCAGCAGTTCGGGACGGATCATCGCCTGCGGGATCGCCACCTTGCCGAGCACGCGCAGTCCGCGGGCATTGTTGACGATGCGCAGGTCGGGGCTGACGAAAACACGCGCCGCGGGAATGTCGGCAGCCAGTACCCGTTCGCCGGTCAGCGTGATTTCCATCGGGATCCGGTCCACCGCCAGCGGACCGATCCAGCCATCGATGCGCAGGGCACCGTCCTCGCTGGTCCGGACTTCGCCGTCGACCGTGAGTCGCCCGTCGGCACCTGCATTCACCTGCACCCTGCTGTCGCGCAGGCGCAACCCTGCGGCGGGAATCTCGGCGCCGAATCCGGCCAGCGCGATCTGGCCCTGCGCCTGCGGCGCATCGAGAGTGCCACCCAATTGAATCTGTCCACGAACGCCGCCGGCCGGATTCACCAGCTCCGGCGTGAGCAGCGCCAGCATCGAGAGGTCGGGTACGTCGACATCGATGTGACCGCTCAAGGTATCCAGGCCTTCGCTGTTCGCCTGTGTCGCCGCCAGGATGCGCAGCGAACCGGCCGGGCTCAGTTCGATCGTGGCGTCGACATCGCGGCGGTCTCCGGCAAGTTCGACATTGCCTTCCAGTCGCGTCCAGGCCACGAGTTCCGATTGCTTTTCGTCGGCAGCTTCCGCTTCCACGAAGGCGATACGGCCGGGAGTGCCTTCGATCCGCGCCTGTCCGGTCACGGTGCCGTCGGCATTGATGAGCAGTCGGCCACGGCCGCCCAGTTCGCCGCTGGCCGCAAGCGTCTCATCGCCACCCAGCGCCACCAGCCACGCAATCGGCAGGCGCGCCAGTTCGAAGCCGACATCGCCGCCGCTGGCGGTGTCCCAGTCGCCGTCCAGACAGACATGCGCATCGGCGCCGTGCAGGCAGGCCTGTTCCAGCGCTGCGCTGTCCGGCGATACGCGCAGGGCGCTGCTTCCACGCAGTGCCAGCGGTTCGGGCAGCTGCGGCGATGCCAGCTCCAGGGTCTCGATGCGCCCGGCCCACAGGCTGTCCGCGCGCGAATAGCTGCCTGCGACGGCGATGCGCAGCTGGCCCTGTTCGGAGGCCGCCTCCAGGGTCATGCGGTTGTCGGCTTCATTGCCACCGGCGGCCAGGTCCAGCGCGTCGATCGACTGTCCCGCAAGCCGGAGGCCGGAAGCCTGGACGCGAACGCGGTTGTCGCCGCTGAAATCCGTGCGCGCGTCGAGATCGACCGCGAGTTCCGCGATCTGCGTATCGGCGTAGGCGACCGACTCGCCATTCACGCGCCCTGCGATGGACAGCGCCGGCCAGCTGCCTGTGGCCGCGAGATCGGCGTCAATGCGACCGCCGGCGTCGGGCAGGAATGCGGCCGGGTCGGGCAGCGAGGCGCGCAGTCGCGCCTCCATGGCGGTGCCGACCCGGCCTTCAATGCGCAGCCGGTTGTCGCCCAACCGGAGATCCAGGTCGGTCTGCGCGCTGCTGCCGTCGGCCAGGTCGATGCGGCCGCCGCCGCCGAGGCTGCGCCCGCGCAGCTGTCCACCCAGGCGGTTGATGTCAACGCTGGCCTGCAGTGCATCGGTGCCGCGGTCTCCCGGTGGAAGATGCCCCTTCGATTGCGCGTCAAGGTCGATCCGGCCAGGCCAGTCCGGCAGCAGCAGTCCGGGATCAAAGCGCTGCGCGCGCAGCGTGGCGTCCCAGGCCACACCGTCCGCAAGCATCAGCCGTGCATCGCCATCGAGCTGGCCATTGCCGGTCACCAGCGTGAGCGGTGCGATCCGTACCTCGTCCTGCGGATTGCCTTCCGCCTGCAGGCTGAGTCGCACCGGTTGTGCATTGACCTGTGCAACCGCCTCGATGTGCGCCTGCAGCTGCGTCGGCGTGCCGCTGGCGGCGATCCGGCCGCTGGCGGCAAGCTGGTCGAAGGGCGCCTGCAACGGTGGATTGATGCCGCTCCATTCAGCGTCGATCTGGCCGACGGGCGTGTCGCCGGACAGGTCGACGTTGCCGGTGGCCTCGACGCGTCCGCTGCCGCCGGCTTCGCTGATGGCCAGGCGTTCGAGGACAAGGCGCGGCGCTTCACGGCGCAGTGCCAGCGTTTCCAGCGCCAGGCCGTAGTCGTCCAGCTGTACGCGACCCTCGAGCGTGGCGCTGTGCAGATCGCCCTCGCCATCGACTTGCAGCGACAGTTGCCGCACGGGTGCATCGGTGAGCAGTCGATGCAGCTCGAATGCTTCGCTGCGCAAACTGAGCCGCCAGCGCGAGGCCAGCCCCGCAGGCCAGTCCAGATCGAGCGTCGCCGCGGACGGTTGCTGCAGGGCAAGGTGGATCGTCGGCGTGTCCTGCGGTCCCTGGATCCATGCGGTCCCCGCCAGCGGTTCCGGCTGGTCGGGTCGTTGCAGATTGAAAGCCAGATTTGCGTCGCCGGCCCAGTCCGCGCCGGTATCGATATCGGCGGTCAACCCGAGCTCGCCCTCGGGGAGCTGCACGTCGAGCTGTTCGACAGCCAGCCGGGTGCCCGTCCATCGCGCCTTGCCGTCGAGCCTGGAGATCGCCACGACCGCCGTTCCGTCATGCTGGCGGATGGCGACCTCCCGCACCTGCAGTGCCTCGATCCGCATGGCCAGCGGTGCATGGAGCGCTGGCAGCCGGAAGGGTTCCTCACTCACCGGCGCCTCGTCCAGCGGCGGCGCGAGCGTGATGTCGACACCTTCGACCGTGACTGCCGTGAGAAACAGTTCACCACTGAAAAGGCGACGACTGCGCGGCGCGACTTCGATCAGCGCCAGGCGGTAGTCGCCAACGAGGGGATCGTAGTAACGCACGTCGCGCAGCCGCATGCCGCCGAACAGCGAGCCTTCGATGCCGCCGACTTCGAGGCGATCGGCAAGCAGGCCGCGTACCTGTCCGAGTGCGAAGCGCAGGCCGCCCTGGCTGCCGCCCAGCCAGGCAATGGCCAGCACCAGCAATACCAACGCCGTCGCGAGGCCCCACAACGAATAGCGGACGCCGCGCCTCACAGGTCGGGCCCGATGACGATGTGCAATTCGATGGCGTTCTTGGCGTCATCGAGGCCATGGCCGATATCCAGGCGCACCAGTCCGACCGGTGATCGCCAGCGCACGCCGATGCCAACACCGGTGCGCGTCTTGAATTCGCCGACGTCGTTGAAGGCGTTGCCCGTGTCGACGAAGCCGGCCAGCGACCAGTCGCGCGCGATGTCGCGCTCGAACTCGGCGCTCAGCACAGCGAGGTGCTTGCCGCCAATGACGAAATCCTCGCAGTATCCCGGCTGTTCCGGATCGAAGTCGCAGACGCGCGTTTCCGGGCCGACGGCCTGGTAGCCATAGCCGCGGATGCTGCGATCGCCGCCGGCGAAGAATCGCAGCGACGGCGGCAGGGCCTCGAAGTCATCGACCCAGGTGGTGCCGGCGATGCCGCGGAAATACAGGCGTTGCCGGTCGCCCAGGGGATGGATGTAGCGTGCTTCGCCGCGCAGTTGCACGAAATCGGTATCGGAAAGGATCGCTTCGCTGCCGGCGCGGGCCTCCAGCGTGACGCTGTAGCCACGGGTCGGGAACAGGTCGTCGTTGGCACGGCGTCGACTGAGCCGGCCTTCTGCGAAGACCAGCGTCGAATTGCTGCGTTGTCGGGCCACTTCGAAGTCGCCATACAACGCTCGCAGGCCGAGGTCGCGCCACCAGCCGTGCCACAGCCGGTTTTCCATGGCGAAGACGCTGGTGGTTTCTGATTCGGTGCTGTCGGTGCTCTCACGACGATGCGTGGTGCCGATGTTGAAGCTGCGCAGGTGTTCGTCGGTGGCGAAGATCTCATAGTTGACTGCCGCTGCGGTGAGGCGCTGGCCCAGTTCGAACTCGGCATTCGCCTTGTGGCCGCGTCGGTTCACCCAGCGACGCTTGACGCCGCCGCGTATGCCGAAGCCCGAATCGGTGCCAACGGACACACCCGCGGTGTAGACGTTGCGCGGTGCCGGGGCAACCTGGACGATGATCGGCACGACGGCCTCGCCGTTGCCGGGATGGCTGCCGGTTTCCCGAGGGCTGCCATCCGCGTCTGCGTCGCTGGCGACATCGGCAGGCGGATGGTCGTCGACCGGGGCGGTCACCGTTTCGCCTTCGACAACGCCGGTCGCGCTCACGCCACGGCCCACGCGACGGCGCTGCATGCGCGGCGTCACGGCGACGAATCCGAAATAGTCTGCGTCGATCAGGCGTCGCTGCAGTTTCAGCAGGGTGTCGGCATCGTAGTAGTCGCCCGGCTGGTGCTGCACGAAGCGGCGCATGAATTCATCCGGGAACTGCGCACCTTCGAATATCGTTTCGCCGAGCCGGTAGCGCGGCCCGGTGTCCCAGTGCAGCGTGATATCGGCGGCGTCCTCGTCCACATGCACATCGACCCGCGTCGTGACGCCGCGCGCGCGCAGGTAGCCACGGCCCTGGATCGCGTTGAGCATGGCCGACTTGCCGCTTTCATAGCGGGCATGGACCAGGCGATCGCCGACCGCGAGGGGAAATCGTGACGACAGCGTCTTCAGTGCCTCGTCGTCGGCCCCATCGCCGGTGAACGCGATGTCGATGTGGCGCACCTTGACGCTGATGCGGACGCGAATGGTGTAGGTCGCCACCCAGTCATCGCCGTTCTGGACGAGGTCGCCGCTGACTTCCGCGCGGTAGTAGCCATGCGGCTGCAGGGCGCGACGGATTTCATCCGCCGCACGCTCGTGCAGGCGGCGCGCCTGCGCCGGACTGATCGCGCGGTCGCGATAGCCGTAGAGGCTGGTCGAACGCAGCGCCTGGTCACGCAAGGTGGCGCCTTTGAGGCCTTCGATCACCACGCGTACCGCGGCATCGGCCGGCATCGCGGGCAGCAAGGCCAGCGCGGCGGCGAGCAGGCGCGACGGGCGGAACAGAGCATTCATGGTGTGAGGTTAGAGTAATCAGGCTTAACCGCGTTGGTCGCGGCAGTCCCACGCTTCCTCTCGCGGCGATTGCGCAGCAGCGGTGGCAACAGGGCGACGACCACGACCAGCAGCATCGGCATCCACAGGCCGGGACGGCCCAGTGTTTCCAGTTGCAGCGGACGACCGGCACGGACTTCGTAGGCGAGCTCGGCACCCATCCAGCCCAGCAGGGCGGCATTGACCTGTGGTCCCACCGCGCTGGCGGCCAGGAAGCTGGGCCACGGACAACGCAGCGCCGCCAGCGTCGCCGTCACCACGCCGTTGGGCAGGACCGGCATGGCACGCAAGGCAACCGCATAGGCGAAGGGATTGCGCGCGAAGTCGTGGCGCAACCGCGATAGCGTGCCCTGGTCGGCGCGTGGTGCGTGTTCGCCGGAAAAGAAGGCGCGTTTCAGCGCCAGCATGAGTACCGACGTGCCCATGCAGTTGCCGGTCGCGGCGACCAGCAGGGCGGCGGGCGCGCCGAGCAGGAATCCCGTGGCGGCGAATACCGCGAAGGCACCGGGCAGCCCGACCGCCGTGACCAGTGCAAGCAGTACGCAGAGCAACCCGAAGGTCGTGAACGGCCGGCTGGATGCGAGCCCGAGGAAATCACTGGCGTCGGTCAGCAGGCGCTCGGGTGTCAGCCTACCCGGCAGCCCGACCATGAAGGCGGTGATGGCCAGGGCGGCGAGGATCAGCAATGGCAGGAAGCGCAGCAGCGTTCGCATGAGGCCATGTTAGCGGGGCAGGGACCGCAAACGACGACGGCTGCCCGAAAGCAGCCGTCGAAGTGACCTGATACGGGATCGGATCAGCGCTGGCAGCGCGGACCATCCTCGAAGTCGTGGATGAACAGGCGGTCGGTGAACAGGCGCACCACCAGGCCGTCATGGTCGGAACTGCCGATCGCACCGCTGCCGGTGTTGCGCAGTTCGACCGGGGCGTCGGCATTGCCGCGACCGTAGTGCAGGCCACCGCACCAGGTCAGGGCCGCCTCGTTGACCATGCCGTGGTCGAGCACCTGCACCGAGCCGACGTTGCGCGGCGATTCCGCCAGCGTGTTGCCCAGGTCTTCGGTATAGGTGTAGGAGTAGCGCTCCTCGAGCGGCACATCGAGGACGAGGTTGCGCAGCGGCGGGTCGACGATGTTCGGTCCAGCCAGCGGGTACTCGTTCTCTTCGTCATCGTAGTGGCCGGTGATCAGGCCGACGACGTCGGCGTAACCGTCGGTCACCTCGAAGGCGTTGTAGTCGCCCACCAGCACCAGCGGCACGCCGGCGGTATCCGGACGGCCGGCCGTCGAACCGGGTTCCAGCTCCTCGCCCTCCTGGAAACGCTGGACCAGTTCCGCAATGTCCTTGCCCTGCGCGAAACGCTTGGCGCGCACGCGTGTGCCGGTGGCGCCGTTGTCGCTGATGCCGATCAGCGAGCGGGTGTGGTTGTTCATCACCGCGAAGCGCTCGCCGTCGCCACCGGTGAAGGTGGCTTCGAGCAGGTAGGGCGGACGGTCGTGCATCACGCAGGGCGGCGTACCTTCGCAGATGTCGATGGTGGCGTCGGCGTTGAGATCGCGCACGCGGGTGACACTGATGCGGCTGGCCTTGATCAGGAAGCCGTTGCGGATGCCGTCGCTGTGCGGCGTGCTGCCGGTGTGGGCGACATAGTCGGTGTCGTATTCGTCGTTGAGGCGCGTGGCCAGCGCGGTTGCGGCGTCGGTGCCATGCAGCTCCTGCAGGCCCACGACGTCCGGCAGGCCCAGGACATCGCCGATATAGGCGGCGACGCGCGCCACCTTGGTGGCGTTGCAGCCGCCCTGGCACAGGTTCAGCGTGTTGAACGAGCCAATGCGCAGCTCGGCATCACCGGCGCTGGCCGGTACGGCGCGCGGCTGCTCGGCCGGCACGAGCGTCAGCGAGGTCGGACGCAGGGCGTAATTGCCGAACTGGTAGGCGATGACACCGGTGGCTTCGAACAGGTCGCCGCCGAAAACGGCAGTCCCGGTGGGCACGGCGCCAGCGCCGTCGGCGTCCAGTTCGAACACTTCCGGGTTGCCGTCCCAGACCGGCAGGCCGGCAACCGGCGGAATCGCATTCGGCAACAGGCCTTTCTCGCGACGCGCGCGTTCACCGCTGGCGGTCACGAAGGCTTCGCCGAAGGGATCGCTGCCGAAACGCTGGTTGCCCTGCACGACGGCACCCGCCGGGACATGGACGCGCATGTTCTCGAAGCACTCGAAGTTGCTGTCGGTCTCCGGGCAGCTCAGCGCCAGCGGGTCCGCCGAAGGACGGGTTTCATCAAGGATGATGGGCGCCGGAATCGTGGCCCCACTCGCGGTGACGGCGACCGTCACGCCGGTGAGCTGGGTCCAGTCGAAGTATTCCTGCACGCTGCCGTTAACGGTGACCACATCGCCGATCTGCACGACCGGCGCGCTGCCGGTGAACACGAAGATGCCTTCGCTGGTCGCCGGATCGGTGTCTTCCGCACCGTCCGGCGTCTGCATGAAGAAGCCGTTGCTGGAGAGCGCGGTGACGATGTTGCCGCTGGTGCTGACCAGGGCGCCGACGCCGTTGCCCGATGCGGGGGCCAGTGGCGAACGCAGGCCGTTGCCCTGGATGGCATGGATCGCGAGGATATCGGCGTCGTCATTGATGATGGTGCCGGTTGCCGTGGCGGTGCCGAGCACCACGCCAACGGTGGTCGTGTCGATGCTGATGGTGAAGGTCTCGTCGAGCTCGACCGTGGTGTCGCCGTTGACCTGCACCGTGACCGTGGTCGTGGTTTCGCCTTCGGCGATGGAGAGTGGCGCGCCGGAAAGCGCAGTGAAGTCGTCCGGAGACGTGGCCGTGCCGTCGGTCGTGCTGGCGACGAAAGCGACACCGCCAGCCGGGGCTGGGCCCGACAGCGTCACGTCGAATTCGAGATGGGTGGTGCCGCTGTCGCCCTCGACGACGCTGGCGCCGGCAATCGACAGGACCAGGTCGGTGCTGCCACCGCCGCCGCAGACGTTGGCCGGTGCAGCCGAGTTTCGGGCAACCGGCGTGACGACGTCGAAGTCGGCGCCATTGTCATCGCTGTCCTGGCAGCCGTTTTCCTTGCGCATCGCGCCGGTGGAATTGGAGAGCACCGCGGTCGGTGCGCTGCCCTCGTACATCGTGGCACTGCCGAAACCGACCAGGTCGACGATCATTTCGAGCTGGGTCGGCGAGCAGGGCAGGGGCGTGCCCGTGGTAATGCCGCAGGCGAGGTCACCCGTTTCGGCCAGCACGATCTTGCCGTTGGTACCGCCCATCGTGGCCGCGCCCTCCGCATCCGGTGTCGGCAGTCCAGGCAGGCCCATGTTGCTACCCGCCGCCATCTGCACCAGGTAGTAGCCGCCGGGCGGAAGGGTGTCGGCGGGCAGCTCGAAGTAGTTGGTGCCGCTGTTCGGGAAGTTGCCGGTGCTGCTGGCATAGCGCAGCGTCAGGCCGGTCAGGTCGGCCGGCGCGCTGCCGGCGTTGAACAGCTCGACGAAATCGTGGGTGTAGACCGCACCGCTGTTGCCGCCACCGCCATAGACCTGGCTGATGACCAGCTTGGGCGATCCGCACGGCGAAGCCGGGCTGGCGGCGTTGCGCGCAACCGGCGTGACGACGTCGAAGTCGGCGCCATTGTCATCGCTGTCCTGGCAGCCGTTTTCCTTGCGCATCGCGCCGGTGGAATTGGAGAGCACCGCGGTCGGTGCGCTGCCCTCGTACATCGTGGCACTGCCGAAACCGACCAGGTCGACGATCATTTCGAGCTGGGTCGGCGAGCAGGGCAGGGGCGTGCCCGTGGTAATGCCGCAGGCGAGGTCACCCGTTTCGGCCAGCACGATCTTGCCGTTGGTACCGCCCATCGTGGCCGCGCCCTCCGCATCCGGTGTCGGCAGTCCAGGCAGGCCCATGTTGCTACCCGCCGCCATCTGCACCAGGTAGTAGCCGCCGGGCGGAAGGGTGTCGGCGGGCAGCTCGAAGTAGTTGGTGCCGCTGTTCGGGAAGTTGCCGGTGCTGCTGGCATAGCGCAGCGTCAGGCCGGTCAGGTCGGCCGGCGCGCTGCCGGCGTTGAACAGCTCGACGAAATCGTGGGTGTAGACCGCACCGCTGTTGCCGCCACCGCCATAGACCTGGCTGATGACGACCTGTGCGGAAACGGACGGCGCGGCGGCAACCGCGGCGAGCAGGGCTAGAGCGCGCAAGGCGCCCAGTGAGCGTTGCATCGGCATGGACCTCGGAGGCGGGGGCGGGGGCCGGCAATTTTAGGATGGATTCATGTCAGCGGCATGGCACGGTCGCGAACCCCGATGCAGCTGGACGTTTCGCTGCCCGGTCGGCCACCTGACGGGCCGGGCGCATCAGCAGGTCCCTGACGCGTTGAAGTCCTCTGCCGGCGGATGCCAACCGCGCCCGTATCGGCTCATCGCCGCGCCGGAATCGCCAGGACGGTCACTTCCTCGCGGTCGTGGTAGAGCTGGCGGCAACGCAGGTCCAGCGGCTGGCCGGCGGTGTCGCGCAGGCGATCCAGGCAGGCGAGCGTTTCCGCGTAGCGCTTCTTCATCGGCAGCTTGAGGTTGAACAGGGCCTGCCGGCAGGCGCCATCCGCCAGCCATCCACCGATCAGCGTGGCGACACGGATGGGTTGTTCCACCATGTCGCAGACCAGCCAGTCCACCGTCTTTGCGGGCCGCCAGCGGAAGCCGTCGGCACGGATATGGCTGACCAGGCCGGTGTCCATGACGTGGGCGGCGAGCGGTCCGTTGTCGATGGCGCTGACCTGCAGGTGATGGCGTGTCAATACCCAGGTCCATCCGCCGGGTGCCGCACCGAGGTCGACCGCGCGCATGCCCGGCTGCAACAGACGATCGCGTTCATCGGCATCCATCATCACCGCCAGGGCTTCGTCGAGCTTGGCGGCCGAGCGGCTGGGTGCGCCACTCAATCGGCGAAGCCGGGGAATGCCACCGGCGGCGGGCCGGCTGCCATCGGAAGTGTGCTCGCCAAGCGATGCGGCATCGGTCGCGGTGAAGACCACGTGCAGCCGACGTGTGCCCGTCCGCAGCAGCAGGCCGGCGCGCTGAAGCGCCTGGTTCAGTGGCGCGGCGAGGCCCCGGCACAGCGGCGCCAGCTCGCGTCCACCGTCACTGTCGGGCGACTCGATGAGCACTTCGCGCCAGGGAACGCGACCCGCTTCTTCTGCCCTGGCGCTCAGCGCCTCGAGCATCGGCGAGATGCGGTCGCCCACATCCAGTCCGGTCAGGCGGGCGAAAATCGACGCGACCTGCCGCGCGAAGATCGTCGATTCCACGGCCGGTGCGCTGACCTTGCCGTCTTCACCGGCAACGAATTCCGCCATGGCCGTGCCGTTGCGCGCACGCACATAGCCGACGCCACCGGTGCGCCCGGCCAGGTCGGCCAGTTCCTGGCCACATTCGCCTTCGAAACCGGCGCGACACAGCGCCAGCACGGCATGGACCGGTTCGATGATCGCCACGACCCGGTCAGTAGAAGACGCCGCCGCGCCGACCGTAGTCGGCGAGCACGACGCAGGCCTGTTCGCGTTCGATGTCGCGACGGACGGCAATGCCGCGCGCCTGCAGTTCGCCCACCCAGTCGCTGGGCAACGGACCTTCGTCGAACGCCGTCAGGCGCATCACGTCTTCGCTGCGCGCGCCGATCAGCAGCGTGTCGATGCCGGCCCAGAAACTGGCGCCATAACACTGGCAGCAAGGCTGCGCCGAGGTGGCCAGCGTGTAGTGGCCACCGTCCTCGTTGATGCGCGCACGACCCAGGCGCTGCTGCGCGAGCATGAACGCCATCATCTCGGCGTGCGCGGCCGAACAGTTCTGCGGCAGCACGCGGTTCACCCCCGCGGCCACGACGCGACCATCGGGAGCGAAGATCGCGGCACCGAACGGGCCGCCACTCTTGTGGTCGACATTGTGGCGCGACAGCGCAATCGCCAGGGCCACCTTGGCCTCGTCGCTGTCGTGGCGTTGGTCCGGATCGACTTCGGCTGACAGCCAGTCGGGTAGCGTCAGGCTGAGCGAATGCAGCAGGGTCATTCGAGATCCTTTTCAGCAGAGGCGCCGGTGCTGGCGGCGGCGCATCGGCCCTCCACGCAGGCGCAGGCGGCAATGTCGGGATAGCCGCAGATGCCGGCCAGGCCCTCGCGGGCGCATTCGTGGGCCACTGCGGTCGCATCGGTGCGCGAATCGCTGCGCACGCAGGCCAGGTAGGTGCCGCAGCAGTTGCCGATGTTCCTGACTGCGCAGTCGCTGTCCTGCTCGCAGTGCAGTGCGATGCCGCGATGCGCCTTCAGGCCGGTCATCGATTCCGCGGAGTAGCCGGCCGGTTCCGTGGATGCCGGCGGCGACGGTGGCGCGGCCGCTGCGCAACCGGTCAGGACCCACAGGACGGACAGCATCGCGATTCGGATCATGGCAGGACCTCTTCGGCGGGCGCGGTAAGGGATGCCGGCGTGCCAACGGGTGCCAGCGCCGCGAGGATAGCAAGGGCGAGGAAACTGACCGCCGCCGCACGCCGGATCCACACCATCGGCAGCTTCTGCAGCAGCCACGCGCCGGCAAAGACCGCCGGCACGTTGGCGATCATCATGCCGGCCGTCGTGCCCAGCACCACCGCCACCAGTTCGGCGGCATGACGGCTGGCCAGGGCAATGGTCGCGACCTGGGTCTTGTCACCGGTTTCCGCCAGGAAAAAGGCGACCAGTGTGATTCCGAGGACACCCAATGGACTGCTCTTCGGGACGCTGTCGGCTTCGAGCGTATCGGGCTTCAGCGCCCACAGGCCCATCGCCGCGAACCCGGCGACCACGATCCAGCGCAGGGCCTCGGGGCTCACGACACCGGCGAGCAGGCCACCGACCCAGGCCGCCAGGGCATGGTTGGCCAGCGTGGCGACCAGGATGCCGAGCACGATGGTCCAGGGCTGCCGATAGCGTGCGGCGAGCAGCAGCGACAGCAGTTGCGTCTTGTCGCCGATTTCGGCGAGGGCGACCAGGCCGGTCGCGAGGAGGAAGGTGGGCATGGTGGCGATGGCTTACGACCGGCAGGCGCACGAAGACCACGAGGGCGGCCGGTCCTGGCGCCATCGCGGTCTCCGGTCTTGCTGCGGTGAAACCCGGTGTCCGCCATGGCCGGGGGGCCAAGTGTGTTGACGGACACTCTCCACCGGATACCCGGCGGAGTCGGCTACTCCCCGAAAACGGCGCGCATTCTAGCGCATCGCGCAGGCGCGCGGGCTGTATCATGCGCCGATGAATCTCAAGCCCACCCAGAAGCGTTATCTGCGCAGCCAGGCGCACCACCTGAAACCCGTCCTGCAGAGCGGCAACAAGGGCGTTACGCCCGCCTTCATCGCCGAAGTCGGTGTCGCACTCGACCAGCATGAACTGATCAAGGTGAAGATCGCCGCCGGTGACCGCGAAGAGCGCGGCGCCATGATCGACGAACTCGTCGCCGGCACGGGTGCCAGCATCGTGCAGACCATCGGCCACATCGTCGTGCTGTTCCGGCGCAACCGCGACGAACCGAAGATCGCGCTGCCGGCGTGATGCGGCTGCGTCCGGCATGACGACGACGCTGGTTCTCGACGATACGGGTGGCGCGCCGCTGGTGCGCTCGGTGCGCGATGCGGTGATCCGGGTCGGCGATCGCGAATTCCAGTCGAGCTTCGCGCTGTGGGCGGAAGGCGTGATCGACGACTGGCCGGTGGAATCCACCGCTGCCCTGGTGCCGGAACATCTCGATCCGCTGCTGGATGCGGGCGTTGACGTCATCCTGCTCGGCACCGGCCGCACGCGCGTGCAGTTGCCGCCTGCGGTGATGGCCCGGTCGCTGTCTCGCGGTGTCGGCCTGGAAGTGATGGCGAACGACGCCGCTGCGCGCACCTACAACGTGCTCGTGGGAGAGGGCAGGCGCGTCCTCGTGGCGTTCGTCCTGCCCGCACGCTGATCGCACGGTCCGATCGCAGCGAGATTCCGGCCGGCTTGCCCGGGGCACGCCTGCCGCGCCTTTCCGCAGGCCGGTGGTTGCAATGGTGATCGCCTTCCGGCGGTCCCGGTCCCACGCATCCGGGGCAGCCTGGTCGACGTGGCGCGGCAGCCGTTCAGTGACCGGTGGACACTAGCCGCCGTGCACGCGGATGCGCAGGTCCGCCAGTTCGACCACGTTGCCGGCCACGATCTTGCGCGTCTTGCGCGATTCCACCACACCATCAACGCGCACTACGCCACTGGCGACCAGCTGCTTGCCGGCTCCGCCGCTGTCGCAGACACCGACCAGCTTCAAGAGCTGGTTCAGTTCGACGTATTCGCGATCCAGGGTGAATTCAAGGTGTTTCATGGCCGCCTCCGGTGTCCTCGACGGCGTGTCCTGCAGCACTCCGACGGCCGATGCAGAGCGCGACGTGGCGGTCCGCTTCGAGCGCTGGCGCCTCCGGGTTTTCCCGACCCTTGTTCATCATCCGTGACACGACGAGACGTATTTCCGCGAGATGGCGAAGTATGACGTGCTGCCTGTCGCCTTGCCAGGGTGCAGTCTGGCGGATTGCTGGATGCCGCATTCGCGGGCATGACGGGGACGGCGCATGGCCAGTTAATGGTCCGCCCGTCTGGTGAGTCGCCTGTCGTGCGCAAAGGTGCAAACGCCGCATCGTGAAAAAAAGACATGGCGACGTGGGTCGTCGCTTCAATGACTGCGCAGACGACGCTGCTGCCCGCGCTGCGGTATGGAAGGCCTCACGCGGTTCGACCGGCGGTGGGCAAGGGAACTGGGCATGTCCATGGACGCGCCCAGGGTTGGGGTCGGTTGGCGCCCGTCCGCCGGCGGATCCGGGTTCCTCATGCGCTGCGGAGAGTCATCGCGGTGCGTCGGCGTGGCGGGCAGGTACTGACCTGCTGCCGACGGCCATCGCAGGATGCTGGAGCGTGTGCGCCGCTAGAACATCCCCACTTCCAGCTGTGCCGCTTCGGACATCATGGTGCGGCCCCAGGGCGGATCGAACACCAGTTCGACGTCCGCCTCTTCGACGGTGGGAATCAGCTCCAGCTTGCTGCGGACCTCGTCGACGAGGACCTCGCCCATGCCGCAGCCGGGCGCCGTCAGCGTCATTTTCACATCGACGCGGTAGCCGCCCTCCTCGCGAGGGGCGAGCACGCATTCGTAGACCAGCCCGAGATCGACGATATTGACGGGGATTTCCGGATCGAAGCAGGTCCGCAGTTGCTGCCAGACCACCTGTTCGACATCGGACCCGGTCGCGCCTTCGGGCAGTTCCGGCAGCGCCGGGGGCAGTTTGCCCAGCGCATCGGCGTCGACGCCGGCAATACGGAACAGGTTGCCTTCGACATAGACGGTGAAGCTGCCACCGAGCGCCTGGGTGATGTAGCCGGCCTGGCCTGCCGGCAAGGTCACCTCGTCGCCTGCGGGCACCAGGATGGCGGGGCAGTCGCGCTGCAGGGTGAAGGGTTCGCTGGTGCTGCTGTAAGGTGTCATGCCGAACAGGGGTTCCGGTCGCGCGGCCGCCGTTGCCGGCGCCGTGAAGGGCCCGGTGCACGCCACTGCGGCGCCCGGGTCGCACTATCCATGTCTTAGATGGGGTCAGAACGTGATTGTCCAACACTCCGCGCCGCGGGGAAATGCCGGTGCGCCCTCGTTGCTGCGGATGTGGCCGTTCTGGGCGGTTCTGGTGCTCTTCGAAGCCAGCCTCTGGCTCCTGCTGTCGCTCAAGTTCCAGCGGCCGTGTGCCGTGGTGGCGCTGGCTGCCGGCCTGACCCTGGGTGTGGCGGTGCAGGTCGGCGGTGGTCGACGCTGGCGCGGCGCGCTTTGGGCGATCGCGCTGACCGCGCTGACGTCCGGCCTGGCGCTGTACGGCCAGGCGGCGTTCCACATCGCCCGGGTGCTGCATCTTCCGCCCCTGGGCGCGTTGCTCGATACCGGCACCTCATTCGCCCTTCTGGTCCTGGAAGGCCTGCTGTCACCCGTCGACGTTTGGTTGCTGGCGGGGGGGCTCCTGCTCTCCGCAGTGATGGGCTACGGCCTGCGGCTGCCGCGGCGACGATCCGCCGCGGCATCGCGATAGCCCGGGAGCGGAGCGGCGGGATTCATGCCCGCGCCGCCCAGGTGTCGCGCAGTGTCACCGTGCGGTTGAACACCGGCTGCTGTGTCGAGTGATCCTTGCGATCCGCGACGAAATAGCCCAGCCGCTCGAACTGCAGACGGGTTTCCGGCCCGACGGCGACGGCCGAGGGCTCCAGCCACGCCTGCACGGCACGGCGCGATTCAGGGTTGAGGTGGTCGCGGTAGGTCTTGCCGTCGCTGTCATCGTCCGGATCCGGCACGCTGAAGAGGCGATCGTAGAGGCGCACCTCCGCGGCCACGGCATGTCGCGCGCTCACCCAGTGGATCGTGCCCTTCACCTTGCGGTTGGCGCCTTCGCGACCGGGGCGGGTCTCCGGATCGAGTGAGCAGCGCAGCTCGACGAGGCGGTCGCCCTCCTTGACGACTTCGTCGCAACGGACGATGCCGACGCCGCGCAAACGCACCTCGCCACCCGGCACCAGGCGGTGGAAGCCCTTCACCGGTTCCTCCATGAAGTCGTCGCGCTCGATCCAGAGCTCGCGCGACAGCGGGACTTCGCGCTGGCCGGCCGATTCGTCCTTGGGATGGTTCGGGAACACGATGTGTTCCTCATGGTCGTCGGCCAGGTTGGTCAGGACCAGCCGGACCGGATCCAGCACGGCCATGCGACGCTGCGCGCTCGCATCGAGGTCTTCGCGGACGGCGCTTTCGAGTACCGAGAAGTCGATCAGCGAGTTCTGCTTGCTCAGGCCCAGACGCTCGACGAAAGCGCGCAGCGCCGCCGGCGTGTAGCCGCGGCGACGGATGCCCTGCAGCGTCGGCAGGCGCGGGTCGTCCCAGCCGTCGACCAGGCCTTCCTGCACCAGGGTCATGAGCTTGCGCTTGCTCATGACGGTGTAGTTGACATTGAGGCGCGAGAACTCGATCTGCCGCGGCTTGCCGGCTTCGCGCGGCAGTCCGCGATCCAGCAGCGGCTGCAGGAGGTGCGGATGGCCGGCGAGGTCGACCTTGTCGACACACCAGTCGTACAGCGGACGGTGGTCTTCGAATTCCAGCGTGCAAAGGGAATGGGTGATGCCTTCGACGGCGTCGCCCAAGGCGTGCGCGAAGTCGTACATCGGATAGATGCACCAGGCATCGCCGGTGTTCTGGTGCGCGACGTGCTTGATGCGGTAAAGCGCCGGATCGCGCAGGTTGATGTTGCCGCTGGCCATGTCGATCTTCGCGCGCAGCGTGCGCGCGCCGTCGGCGAATTCACCGGCGCGCATGCGGCGGAACAGGTCGAGGTTTTCCTCGACGCCGCGATCGCGGAAGGGCGAATCACGACCCGGTTCGGTCAGCGTCCCGCGATACTCGCGCACCTGCTCGGCGCTGAGGTCGCAGACATAGGCATTGCCGTCGAGGATGAGCTTTTCGGCGGCCAGGTAGTAGACGTCGAAGTAGTCCGACGCGTGGCGCAGCGACCGCCATTCGTAGCCGAGCCAGCGCACGTCGTCCTGGATGGCCTGCACGTACTCCGGGTCTTCCCTGGCAGGATTGGTATCGTCGAAGCGCAGATTGCAGGCGCCGCCGAATTCCTGGGCAATGCCGAAGTCGGCCCAGATCGCCCGCGTGTGCCCAAGGTGCAGGTAGCCGTTCGGCTCCGGCGGAAAGCGCGTCTGGATCCGGTCGTGCTTGCCACTGGACAGGTCGTCGCGGACGATCTGGCGGATGAAGTCGTTGCGTGTTTCGCCGCTCATGGGCCGGTCATCGGGTCAAAGGGCGGCAATTCTAGCCCGGATGGCGACGCCGGTCGCGGACGCACGCGACGCGGCGCACGACGGATGCAGGGCACTGCAAGGAGCGAACGCGGGGGCAGCGGACAGCCGCGGGACCGGACTGTCGGCACCCGTCCGACGCGCACGGCGATCTCAGTCCCGTGTCGCAGGCCGTGATCCGCCTGATGCCAGGACACGAACCAGGAGCGCCGCGTGATTGCCGGCGTTGTCGACGGCGACGACGCGATGCAGGCCAGGGGTCGCGAATTCCAGCGTTGTCGCCTGGCCGGGTTGGCTGCTGCCGACGAGCCGGTCATCGATCAGCCACAGGATGTCGTCACCGGCGCCCTGCGCGGTGGCACTGATGCGCGTGGTGCTGTCCCGGCTGCCCGGGGCGGAACGCAGTGTCATGCCATCACGCAGGCCGGTGATGACCAGTGGCTGCGCCAGATGCTCGTCCCGACCGGGACAATCCGTCGACCAACGCGGTGGCGTCGCCGCTGCACGGGTGGCGTCATCGAGCCAGGGCATCGCCAGTGCAGGCCAGCGGGCGATCGTCCGGGTCGTGAGCGGCTGGCCCTGGACGCAGGCGAGATCTCGCCGACGGCCGCGGGCGTCGACGAGGACCTCCAGTCGCCGCTGTGCATTGGGGGCGGAACGGTCGGGCAGGGTGGGCGGTACGACATCGTCGAGAACCCAGGCCTGACGCTGCTGTGGGCAGGCTTCCGGGTCCGATTCCGCTGCCTGGCCCAGGGGCCAGCAGACCGGGATCTGACGAACATTGCCGGGGCGGTCGAAGCCGAGTGCCCGGCGTGGCAGATCGTTGCCGATCGCCTGCAGCAGCGGCAGTGCGGATACGGCGCCGTAGTGGCCGGGCAGGGGTGTGCCATCCGGACGGCCGATCCAGACACCGAGCGTCCAGCCGGGCATCACACCGATGGCCCAGGCGTCGCGGTAGCCCCAGCTGGTGCCTGTCTTGGCGACCAGTGGGTCGGTCCGCGCCAGCTGTTCGGCGGCAGCCCCGGCCAACGCCGGCGCCCTCAGCATTTCGCGAACGATGAATGCGGCGCCGGCGCTCATCAACCGGCGCTGCGACACCGGCTGCTCGACCGTGAATCGTGGCCGCCCGGCCAGCCCGCCGTTCCCCAGCGCCGAATACACAGCCACCAGATCCTCGAGGTTCGTGGCGACGCCGCCGAGGATCATGCTCAGGTTCGGTTGCGCCCCGCGTGGCAGCTGCAGCCGCAGTCCGGCATGCTGCAGACGCGCAGCGAAGCGGGTCGGGCCGACCCGATCAAGCACGTCCACGGCCGGCACATTGAGTGACAGGCGCAGCGCGTCCGCCGCGGACACCGGCCCGCGGAAGCCGGTATCGAAGTTCGCCGGACGGTAGCCGTCAAAGGACTGCGGTGCATCCACCAGCAGGCTTGCGGAATGGATGAGTCCGTCGTCGACGGCGATCCCGAACAACAGGGGTTTGAGCGTCGACCCCGGCGAGCGCCGGGCGCGAACCATATCGACATGGCCGAGACGCTGCGGGTCGCCCCAGGCACCGGAGCCGACGTAGGCGCGCACGGCCAGCGAGCCGTTTTCGACCACCAGGACGGCGGCCGATGTCGAAGGCGGAAAACGCGCGAGCCAGCCGCTGACGCGGGCCTCCAGCGCCGCCTGCAGGTCGGCATCGATCAGGGTTTCGATCTGGCCCTGGCCGGGATGGCGGGCACGCAGGCGCTCGGCCAGCAGCGACGCCTGGTTCGGCGTCCGCAGGCGACGGCTTGTTACCGGCTCCTGCATGGCCGCCTTGACGACCTCGACCGGCCAGACCCCGCTGTCGGCCATGCGCTGGAGGACCTTGTCGCGCTCGTGGCGGGCGCGATCGGGATGGCGGTCGGGCCGGTTGCGGCTGGGTGCCTGCGGCAGCACCGCCAGCAGCGCCGCTTCGGCGTGGCTGAGCTGGGCCGGGGGTTTGCCCAGGTAGGCCCACGAGGCGGCGGCCACGCCTTCGATCGGGCCACCGAAGGGTGCATGGTTGATATAGAGCCCGAGGATGTCGGCCTTGTCGAGCCGCCATTCGAGCTGCAGCGCGCGGAAGGCCTGGCGGATCTTTCCGGCGACACTGTGTCGATGTCCGGGCGGCTGCAGGATGCGCGCGACCTGCATCGTCAGTGTCGAGCCGCCGGACACGATCCGCCGGTGCCGGACGGTCTGCCAGGCGGCGCGTACCAGCGCGATGGGATCGATGCCGGGATGCCGCCAGAAACGCTTGTCCTCGTAGGCGAGCAGGGCTTCGAGGTACAGCGGGGATACTTCGCCGACCGATACAGGGCGTCGCCATACGCCGCGGTGGTCCGCAAACGCGCGCAGCGGTCGGCCGTCGGCGGCGAGCACCGTGGCGCCCTGTCCTGTCGGCGATGGCAGCAGGGGCGGCCAGAGGCGATCCAGCGCCAGCAGAAGGGCGGAAATGGCAAGGACGAGGAACAGGCCGATGCGCAGGAGGCCCGCCCACCGTTGCAGAAGGGCTCGCATGGGCAGATGGTAGTGGGTCGTCGCGGGTGGATTGCGCGAATCGGGCCGGGTGGATCGCGCCTCGCACCGCTGCGCGCGTTGCGGCGCGCCTTGCGCTGGCGTTGGGGTCGTCGCACACTGCGGTGGCCGGCGCGGTTTGCCGGACCGCCCGGGGAGGGTCATGGTCAAGCTGGCCAACAGTGGGGTCTTCGATACGGCCGGTCGCGCCGGCTGGCAAGCCGCGCTGTTGCTCCTGGATGCGTTGCCCGACCCGGCGTGGATCAAGGACGCCGACGGCATCTATCTGGCCGTGAATTCGGCCTACTGGGACGAGTATCGCAGTCACGGCGGCAACCGCTCCGCCCAGATCATCGGCCGACGCGCTGCCGACATCCATGATGCCCGCTCGGCGGCCGAGATCGATGCCGAAGACAAGGCGCTGCTGCGCAGTGGCGGCAGCATCCGTTACCTGCGCACGATGACCGATCGTCACGGCAACCAGCGCTGCTTCGAAGTACGCGGCTTCGTGGTCCATGACAATGCCGGACAGGCGATCGGCACCATGGCCTTCGCACGCCAGATGGGCGAGCGCGAAACCCTGCTCGACAGCCTCAACGAGAGCGAGCGCAAGTTGCAGGCGCTGATCGGCAACCTCCCGGGCACGCTGTTCCGGTGCCGCAATGATGACGCCTGCACCATGGAATACATAAGCAGTGGCGTCGAGGCGATGTCCGGCTACTCGCCGATGGCGTTTCTCGATGGCAGCCGCAGCTGGTCTTCGGTGATCCATTTTGCCGACCGCGAACGGGTACGCAGTGGCATTGCGCAACAGCTGGCGCAGGGCAGCGGATACACCATCGAATACCGCATCGTGCGTGCCGACGGCGCCATCCGCTACCTGTGGGAGCGGGGCGTCTGCCTGGGCGACCCAAGGTCCAGCGAGACTCTGCTCGAAGCCTACGCCCACGACATCACCGACGCCACGCAGCGCATGCAGCGCCTTGAGTACCTGGCCAGCCATGACGAGCTGACCGGCCTGGCCAACCGCCATGGCCTGGCGGCGCGGGTGGCTGAAGCGCTCGCCGATCCGACCCTGCGCCAGCGCGTCGCCGTGGTCGCCATCGATCTTGACCAGTTCCGCCTCGTCAATGGCAACCTCGGGCACGAAGGGGGCGATCGTGTCCTGGTTGAGATGGGGGCGCGGCTGCGCCGCCACGCGATGGCCGGCGAGCTCGCCGGCCGCTTCGGCTCCGACTCGTTCGGCATCCTCCTGCTGGTCGATGGGGCCGACCAGCTTGACGCCCGTGTCGATGCGCTGCTGGCGGAGCTGGGAAAGCCGATCATCGTCGATGGCCGCGAAGTCAGCGTCAGCGCAACGGCCGGCGATGCGCTGGTCGAAAGCGAGGCCGACACGGCGGAACAACTGCTCGGGCGAGCCGATGTCGCCATGACCCAGGCGCGCGCGCTCGGACGCGGGCGCCATGCGCGTTGGTTGCCGGAGGCCGGGGCACAGGGTGAACGTCGGCTGCGGGTGATCGCGGATCTGCGTCGGGCCCTTGAGCGCGACCAGTTGTCGTTGGTATTCCAGCCCATCCTGCCCCTCGACGGCGGCCGTGCCGTCGCGGTCGAGGCGCTGCTGCGCTGGTCGCACCCCGATCTTGGCGAGGTCCCGCCCGAACAGTTCATCCCGCTGGCCGAGGAGTGCGGCCTGATCCTGTCGATAGGCGCCTGGGTGATTGAGCGGGCCTGCCAGGAGCTGGTGGCCCTGCGGACCGAGGGTCTCGGATTCGACTACGTGGCCGTGAACGTGTCGGTCATGCAGCTTCGCGAACAGCGCTTTGCCGGCATGGTCGCCGACATCCTGCAGCGCACGGGCATGGAATCCCGGCGCCTGGCGCTGGAGGTGACGGAAAGCTGCGCCATGGACGACCCGGACGGCATTCTCGGACGCCTGCGGGCGCTGAAGGCACTGGGGGTCACCCTGATCATGGACGATTTCGGCACCGGCTATTCCAGCCTTGCGCAGCTGCGCAGCTTTCCGGTCGACCATCTCAAGCTCGACCGCCTTTTCATCCACGGCATCGAAGGCGACGAAGGCGCCGCCCAGATCTGCGAGATCGTCGTGCGACTCGGACGTGCACTGAGGCTCACCGTGGTCGCCGAGGGCGTCGAATCCGAGACCCAGTGGCAGTACCTGCGGCAGATCGGCTGCGACTATGCCCAGGGCTACCTGGTTGCGCGGCCGATGTCGGCCGCCTCGCTGCGCCAGTTCATGATCCGGGCGGCGTGATCGTGCCGTTGCTGGACGTGCGCTCCCGTCGCGTCCAGATACGGGCCGGAACGGCCCGGCAGCTGGGATGTCGGGCCCGGAACGGGGCGGCATATCCTCCGCTGAGCGACCCGGGTGCGGCCCACCGGGCCGGAAAACCCATGTGGTATTCTCCACCCCCGTGAAGAAGAGGCTTCGGAAACAGGCATGAGCGAAGAGCGACAGGGTCGCGGCGGCAGCGCTGATGGTGGAAAGATTCTCTACTGCTCGTTCTGTGGCAAGAGCCAGCACGAGGTCCGCAAGCTGATCGCCGGTCCCAGCGTGTACATCTGCGACGAATGCGTCGAGCTGTGCAACGACATCATCCGCGAGGAGCTGGAGGAAAAGACCGCCAGCACACGTAGCTCGCTGCCGCGCCCGAAGGAAATCCTCGAGGTCCTCGACCAGTACGTGATCGGCCAGCACCAGGCGAAGAAGGTCCTGGCCGTGGCCGTGTACAACCACTACAAGCGCCTGGAGTCGCGGGGCAAGAACGATGACGTCGAACTGGCGAAGTCGAACATCCTGCTGATCGGCCCGACCGGCTCGGGCAAGACGCTGCTGGCGGAGACGCTGGCGCGCCTGCTCAACGTGCCGTTCACCATCGCGGATGCGACGACGCTGACCGAAGCCGGTTATGTCGGCGAGGACGTCGAGAACATCATCCAGAAGCTGCTGCAGAAGTGCGATTACGACGTCGAGAAGGCGCAGCACGGCATCGTTTACATCGATGAGATCGACAAGATCTCGCGCAAGAGCGAGAACCCCTCGATCACCCGAGATGTGTCCGGCGAAGGCGTGCAGCAGGCGCTGCTGAAGCTCATCGAGGGCACGGTTGCCAGCGTGCCGCCTCAGGGTGGGCGCAAGCATCCGCAGCAGGAGTTCCTGCAGGTCGACACCCGCAACATCCTGTTCATCTGCGGCGGCGCGTTCGCGGGCCTGGAGAAGGTCATCCAGCAGCGTTCGGAAACCGTGGGCATCGGCTTCAATGCCGAGGTTCGCAGCAAGAAGAAGCTGCAGAGCGTCGGCAAGGTCTTCAAGGACGTCGAGCCGGAAGACCTGGTGCGTTTCGGGCTGATCCCCGAATTCGTCGGCCGCCTGCCGGTGGTCGCCACGCTCGAGGAGCTCGACGAGGCGGCGCTGGTCAAGATCCAGACCGAGCCGAAAAACGCCGTCATCAAGCAGTTCCGCAAACTGTTCGAGATGGAAGGCGTCGAACTGGAATTCCGCCCGGATGCCCTGGTGGCGATCGCCCGCAAGGCATTGCAGCGCAAGACCGGTGCCCGTGGCCTGCGTACCATTCTCGAAAGCGTGCTGCTGGACACCATGTTCGAGCTGCCGACCCTCGATGACGTCAGCAAGGTCGTCGTCGACGAAGCCGTGATCAACGGCCAGGCCGAGCCCTACCTGATCTTCGAAGGCGGCGCCGGCCAGGCCCGGGCCAAGGCGGCTTCGGACAAGCTGAGTAGCTGATATATCAGTGACTTGCGCTCGCCCTCCCGTTTCAGGGAGGGCCTTGCTTTCGCCCTGTGCGCCCCCAGCTTGGAACTGTCCAGTACTCTGGCTGTGACGGATGCCCGCCGGACCGCCGTGGCGGTTCCAGCGGGCCCAGCCGACCTGCGAGGTCGCGCCCACCTGACGTGTTGAACGGACTCTAGATGGCCAACGATTTTTCCCAGCATTCCGTGCTCCCCGTCCTGCCCCTGCGGGACGTCGTGGTGTACCCGCACATGGTGATTCCGCTCTTCGTCGGGCGGCAGAAATCCGTGCAGGCGCTGGAAGAGGCAATGGAAGGCGACAAGCAGATCCTGCTCGTCGCCCAGACCAGCCCGGACATCGACGATCCGGGCGTCAGCGACCTGTTTGGCGTGGCCACCATCGCCAGCGTCCTGCAGCTGCTGAAGTTGCCCGACGGCACGATCAAGGTGCTGGTGGAAGGCCTCACCCGCTGCCGCATCGTCGGTTTCGATGACCGCGGCGGGCAGCTCAGCGCGCGCGTCGAACCGATTGCCGATCTGCTGACGCGCGAGGAGCGCGAAATCGACGTTCTGGGTCGCACGCTGCTCAACCAGTTCGAGCAGTTCGTCAAGCTCAACCGCAAGATTCCCCCCGAATTGCTGGCGACTCTCGGTGCCATCGACGATCCCAGCCGCATGGCAGATACCATCGCCGCGCACCTCAACATCCGCCTGCCGGACAAGCAGCAGGTGCTGGAAGCGGTCGACATTGCCGCGCGCCTGGAACTGCTGATCGGCTTTGTCGACAGCGAAATCGACGTGCAGCAGATCGAAAAGCGCATCCGTGGCCGCGTCAAGTCGCAGATGGAGAAGAGCCAGCGCGAGTACTACCTCAACGAGCAGATGAAGGCCATCCAGAAGGAAC
>CAZYHP010000003.1:51496-67208 GCA_964647135.1 uncultured Rhodanobacteraceae bacterium | reverse complement strand
TGTAAGTCTTGTCGCGTTTGCGACAGTGCCCCCCGCCGAGGCCGAGTCTAGCATCGGCTAGGCGACTGCCGGTGCCAGCAGGCGGTCGATTGCGCGGGCGGCGATGGCCATGCCGAAGGCGGCGGTGACATGCGTGGCCGCGCCGAGGCTGGCATCGCAATCCAGACGCATCGCATTGTCCGTTGCCGGGCGCGTCCCGCAGACGGTGCCGTCCGGCTGCGGATAGCGCACGTTCTCCAGCGAGAACACGGCGGGAATGCCGAAGCTGCGTTTGGGATTCCGGGCGAAGCCGAAGTCCTGGCGCAGCTTCTTGCGGATCAGCGACAGCATCGCATCGTGCTCCGTCTTCGACAGGTCGCGCACGGTGATGGCGGTGGGATCGGCACGGCCTCCGGCCGAACCGCAGACGATCAGCGGCTGCCGGTTGCGCTTGCACCAGGCGACCGTTTCCAGCTTGACGCGGAAGGCGTCGCAGGCATCGAGCACCAGGTCGTAGCCGCGACCCAGCAGGTCATCCAGCGAAGACGGCGTGAGGAACCGTTCGAGCGCATGCACCGTGAGGGCCGGATTGATCGCCCGTGTCCGTTCGGCCAGCACCTCGACCTTGGGGCGCCCATAGTTGCCCAGCAGCGCCGGCAACTGCCGGTTGGTGTTGCTCAGGCAGACGTCATCGCCATCGATGAGCGTCAATGTACCGACCGCCGATCGCGCCAGTGCTTCGACCAGCCAGGAGCCGACCCCGCCGACACCGACCACGCAGACGTGAGCGCGGCCGAGCTTTGCCACGCTGCCGGCGCCGTACAGGCGTTCGATACCGGCAAACCGGATCGCGTGGGGGTCTTCCGCGGGCGATGCATTCATGGAGACAGGTGCAGGCAGTCAGATCAGGCGGCGGGAAATGGCCTTGAGCACGGCCTGGGTGCGATCGCGTGCGTCCAGCTTGGCGAGAAGGTCGGAGACGTAATTCTTCACGGTTCCTTCGGCGAGGAAAAGCGTTCGCGCGATCTCGCGGTTGCCGTAACCCCCCGCCATCAGGCGCAGGATCGACACTTCGCGCCCACTCAGCGTGACGTGCAGCGTGTCATCACCGGGATAGGCCACACGCCCGGCATCGACCACCTGCGGGGCGAAGGCGGTGCCGCCGGCCGCCAGCGTGGCAATCGCCTCCACCAGCGCTTCCGGCTTGACATCCTTGCGCAGGAAACCTTGCGCACCCAGGGCGACGGCACGGTCGAACAGGGCGTTCTCGTCGAAGGTCGTGAGCATCAGCACAGGCACGGGATGCCCGCGACGACGCAGCTCGGCCAGCGTCGCCAGGCCATCGCGACCCGGCATGCGGATGTCCATCACCAGCACGTCGACCTCGTGCGTGCCGAGGCCGTCCAGCAGTGCATCGCCGTCGGCGGCCTCGAAAACGACGTGTACGCGACCCGACAGTGCCAGCAATGCCTTGATGCCTTCCCGCACCAGGTCCTGGTCGTCGACAAGGGCGATGCGGACCACGACACTCATGCGGCCGCATCCATGCGATCCACGAGGTGGCCCTGCAAACGCAGGCCACGACCGGGCGCACTGAGCCAGTGCAGGTCGCCGGCGTGCGCCGCCAGCCGTTCGCGCATGCCGGTCAAGCCGTTGCCCGCCTGGATGGCAGCCGCCCCCTGGCCGTTGTCGACGACCTCCAGGTGCACCGTGTCGCCGTCACGCCAGACATGCGCCTTGATCCGACGCGCGCGACCGTGGCGGACGGCATTGGTCAGGGCTTCCTGCACCGCGCGCAGCAGCGCCTCGGCGCGTTCGACATCGGTGACGCGCAGACCGGCGTCGACATCGAGATCGACGACGACACCCGGGAACCCCTGGCACAGTGCCCGCAACGCCGATGGCAGGTCGATGCCGTCGTGGCGGCGCAACTGCGACACGACACCGCGGATCTCATGCAGGAGCGAGTCGGCCAGTCCCTGCGCCGCCTCCAGGCGCGCCGTGCGCTGCGCCGCATCCGGCAGGCGCCGCGCCAGCTCCAGATGCAACTGCAGGGCGGTCAATGCATGTCCGGCGACGTCGTGCAGCTCGCGCGAGAGCCGCAACCGCTCGCCGTCGCGCGCCCCCTCTTCCAGCAGGCTGCGCGTGGCCAGCAGTTCGGCATTGGCGGCGGCCAGCAAGGCATTGGCGCGCTCGGCGCGGAACGCGAACCAGGTGGTCAGCATGGCGAAAAACTGGAAAGTGGCATAGACGGCAACGTTGAACAGCGGCCGCTGCTGGGCATGCACCTCGCGCAGCAACACGTACATCACGACATCCAGCGCGACCAGCAAGGACAGGCCGGCGCGCAAGGCCATGAACCCCGGCAACTGTGCCGCCACGAGCACCAGGAGGATGGGATTGAGACCGTCGAAATCCAGGGCCAGGTTGGCCATGGCGCCGGCGATCTGCAGGGTCAGCAGGATGATCCGCAAGCGACGCCGCTGTCCGTCCGCGCACAGCAACTCGCCCATCACGAATGCGCCGATGAAGAGGCCCAGAGAGGCCGCCTGCCCCATGCGCTGCGTCAGATCGCCGACGGCACCGAGCTGGTTGACCGCGATCAACGCGAAAATCGCGTAGGCCGCCAGATTCAACGGTGCCAGGAGGCCGTCCCACAGCACGCTGCCGGATACGCGCCCGTCCCCGGCGCTGTCGGGCGCTGCCGCGGACGGCTGGGTGGGCGGGCCTTGGACGATCATGGCCGCCAGTATAGGTGCGGCCTGCGCGCTGAAACGGCAACACCGGCCACAAGGTGACTTCCGGCACCTGCAGCGGTGACCATCGCCACCTGCGCCGGCGACAGGCGCCGCGGACACTTCGATCACGGCATTTCCGCCGCACAGGAGAACGCATCCATGCCACGCATCGCCTTTTCAATCGCCACCCTGCTCGCCAGTGCCGGCCTGTCCGCCCAGGGTCTGACCGTCAACATCGAGCGCATCGAACAGGCGCAAGGCCACATGCTGGTGCTGGTCGCCGGTTCCGACGCCGCATGGAATGGCGAGGCGCCGCGCGCCGCCGCGCGCAAGATCGCCGTCGAGTCCGCTGGCAACCTGCCGGTGAGCTTCGAGGATCTCCCGCCCGGACGCTACGCCGTGCAGGTCCTGCACGACGCCAACGACAACGGCAAGCTCGACACCAACCTCGTCGGCATGCCGATCGAAGGCTATGGCTTCAGCAACAACCCGCGGGTCATGCGCAAGGCGCATTTCGACGAGGCGATGTTCGAGCTGCCGACCGAGGGCACCGCGATCACCATCGAACTGCGTTGATCGACCCGCACGCCGCAGGGCAGAGGAGCCACCATGGACCGTCGACAATTCCTGCGCCAGCTCGGGCTCGCAACCGCCGGCCTGGGCCTGCTGCGCGGCGCGCTGCTGCCGGCGGCAATGCCCGCCGATCCGTGGCTGACCGGTTTCCAGCACGCGCGGCGGGAACACGACTGGCTGGCAGGTTGGGAGAACTTCGAGCACGAGTGGCTGCCCGAGCGCGAGCTGCGATGGCAAGGCCGTCTGCCGCGCGGTTTGCGCGGCACGCTGTACCGGAACGGGCCGGCGCGCTTCGAACGCGGCGGCCAGCGCTACCAGCACTGGTTCGACGGTGACGGCCTGGTGCAGGCCTGGCGTGTGGGTGACGGCACCCTCAGCCATCGCGCACGCATGGTTGGCACCGCCAAGTTCGACGCGGAACAAAAGGCCGGCCTATTCCTGCGCCAGGCGGCAGGGACCTGGATCGAGGGTGCCGAGTCGCCCGGCAACACCGATGACATCAACCCGGCCAATACCTCGGTGATGATGCTGCGCGACCGCCTTTATGCGTTGTGGGAGGGAGGATCGGCCTGGGAACTGGATCCACAGGATCTCCGCTCGCGCGGCCCGCGCATCTGGCGCGACGATCTGGCAGCGGCGCCTTTTTCAGCACATCCGCTGCGCGAGCGCGACGGCAGCCTGTGGAATTTCGGTCTCGCAGCATGGGCGGCGACGCCGACGCTGCTGATCTGGCGCATTGGAAAAGAGGGCGAACTGCTGTCGATCACACCGGTCACGCTCGACATGCCGGGTTACCTGCACGCCTTCGCGATGACGGAGCGACACCTGGTGTTCATCGTTTCGCCGTGGCTCTATGACAGCGAAGGCGAAGGCGCGTTTTTCCAGCGTCTGCGCTGGCGTCCGCAACACGGCAGCCAGGCGATCGTCATCGACAAGGATGCGCTGGACGCGCCGCGGCGCCATGCCCTGCCCGGCGGCCTGAGCTTCCACTACGGCAATGCCTGGCAGGCCGGCGATTCGATCTGCCTGCACGCCTGCTGGATCGACGATGTGACGGCCACCAACCAGGTGTTGTCCGGCGTGATGCGTGGCCAGGTGCCGGACGTGGCGACGGGCGAGGATCCGCTGGTACGCATCGAACTGCCGCTCTCGGGCAACGGTGACGGGCGCGTGCAGCGCCTTCCGCCACAGCGTGTCGAGTTTCCGGGCTGGGATGACCGGCACTTCGATGCCGAAGGCAGGGTGTACATGGCGCAGCAGCAAGATCCGCGCGCGCCTTACCTGGACAGCATCTGCGCCTGGGACCCGCGCCGCGAGCGGCTGGACCGCTTCCACTACGGTGAAGGCTGGCTTGTCGAGGAACACCTGTTCATCCCGCGCGATCCCGGCAACCGTCGTGACCGCGGCTGGTTGCTGGGCACGGCCCTGGACAGCCGCAATGGCTGCGTGCAGCTGTCCGTATTCGATGCTGCGGACCTCGCATCCGGCCCGATCTGCCATGCGAGCCTGCCGCGGACGCTGCCGCTCGGTTTCCATGGCTGCTTCGTGCGCACTTGAACTTCGACGTCCGGAGGCGCGCGGGCGCCGCGATCCTCCGGCCTCAGCCTGTACGGCTACTGGAACCCGTCGGCAAATATCGTGTCGGACTGATACACCCACACGGCGCCTCGGCGACCCGCGCCGACAATCGACAACCCCGAGTGCGGATAGCCCACGAACAGCTGCCGCGATCCGGTGTCGAATTCCACGCTGTGACCGAAATGCCCTTCCGTCAGCGCAATCGCGCCCAGGGGATCCGGTCGCAGTTCACCCTGGTAGCCACTGACCGAATACGCTTCGCCAGAACGACGCACTTCCACCAGACCCACCTCGGCGGCGGCGCCACCCCCACTGAACGCACCATCGGTACCCGGCGCGGCCACGGCGATGAGATTGTCGAAACCGATGGCCACAGCGCCCCCGAACCGCATCCCGCCGTGCATCCCCGCAGGCAGGTTGACCGCGTTGCTCGATTCCATCACCGCCCACCCGGTCAGATCGTCGAGCTGGAAACGATGCACGGTACCTGGACCGGGAAGGCCACTGCCGGCGACCGCATTGTTCGGCGCACCGACCACCAGTTGGGAGCGGGTCATCGCCATCGCCGTGCCGAAGCCCGAGAAGTTGTGCGCACTGGCCGAGGCGAGGGTGAATCCGGTCGTCAACGACCAGCTCGCGGTGTCCAGCGGGCGTGAATACAGGTAGACCGCACCACTCGGCCAGACCTCGCCGGGATAGACGCGGTTCGGCGTTCCCACGGCCAGACGAACGGTCAGCGGTGGAATGCCCGGCGAGGTCGATTCGTACATCGCCACTGCATGGCCAAAACGGGCGCCGGTGAAGTTGCCAGACGTTTCCAGAGTCTCTTCGGTCGCGAATACACCGGTCGCCTCGTTGCGACGGTAGATGATGACGCTGCCGGTTTCGACGTTGTCGCTGTTGCGCAGGGCAGTCGGACACCCGACAGCCAGATAGTTGCGCGTCATCGCCAGGGAATACCCGCATTGCCCGTCGGCAATACCCGCGTGGCTGCTGGAGGCCTGGAACGGCCCCATCGTTTCGGCCTGGCGCCAGACCCGCGTCCATCCCGGCGTCTGCGTGCCGGAAACGTTGTCGGTGGCGGGGCAACCGAAGGCGACGTAGGGCATTTGCAGCGCGACAGCGTGGCCACAGCGCGGACCGGCCGGGGAGTTCGTCACCTGGATGCGCTGGTGCAGCGTCCATCCGGCGCTGCCGCGATGGAACAGGAAAACGGCACCGTGAGCGGCGGTTCCGTGGCTGGCATGGTTCCAGCGGGTGCCGGGCGCACCGACAGCCAGCCAGTCGCCATCGCTGGCGACGCTGAAGCCGAATTCCGGGCCATCGTCGCTTTGCGCGGGCAGATCGCTGTAGTCACCCAGCAGCACATGGGTGCGTACGAGTCCGTGCTCGTCGGTCAGGCCGGCCGGATGGCTCGCGGCGGCCGGTGCGTAGGTGCTTTCGGCAGGCAGCCCGTTCTCGGCGCGCAACATCGCTTCCACCTGCCGCCATTCGTCATCACCGATGACGTCGGCGGTCCGGTCCGCCGAAGCGTGCGCGGCCGGGAGGAAGAATGCCAATGCAGCAGCTACTGGGACGAGGCGACGCAGCGGGGTGGCACGACGGGCGGCGGTTTTCACAGGGGACTCCAGCTCAGGTCAGGGATGCAGGCTTCGCGACGGCAGCGCCCTCGCCGGTCCTGTCACCGCCATCCACGACCTTCGTGCGGACCGGGGGCCACCCACCGGGTGCGTCCGGTTCATGCATTCGTTTTTGCGCGACCTGACCGGTATCCTTGCCAATCCGCATTCCAATGCCCGTGCACCCTGTCGCGACGGGCACCGGCGTATCCAACGAGGCACCCATGGGCAAGAAAACGCTGGCCATCCTGCTGATCGGACTCACCGTCGGCGCGATATGCGCCTTCTCCCTGGCACAGGCACTTGCGAAAAAAGGCGCCCATGGGCGTGCCGCGATGATCGTCCTGGCACGCCATGTCGACCACCTGCGCAGCCTGCAGGACGATGCCGCCTGCAGCGGTGAGAAGGCGTGGGCGCGCTTGCATCAGGTGCACTTCGCCGCACGCGAAATCGACTTCGCCTTCGTCACGCCGGAAGGCATCGACCCCGGATTCGCGCGGCGCAGCCAGGAGTTCCAGATGGCCACGGTCCTGCCTGAAAAACTTGCAGGCTGTGCCGACCTCGACACGTGGCTGGGCGAAGTCCGCAAGGGTTGCCAGGCCTGCCACCGCGACTACCGCTGAACGGACGCCGACGAAGCCGGTGTCCTTCGCCAACCGTTCAGATCGGCGGGTTTAGGGTAGGTCGCGTCGCAGGCGCCTGCGCCTGCCCCATCAGGAGGTCTGGTCGCATGATTGCCCGTATCGTTTTTCTCGCAATGGTTTCCCTGTCTCTCGCCGCCTGCGCCACCGGCAGCTACAACCGCTCCGACTATGGCTACGGCACCTATGATTCCGCACCTGGCCGCTATGCCTATTGCCGCAACTGCGGCGTTGTCGATCGCATTGAAGTGTTCTATGGCGAACGCCGGGCAGGTGGTGGTGGCGCCGTGGTCGGTGCGATTGTCGGTGGCGTCCTGGGCAGCCAGGTCGGCAGCGGTCGCGGCCGCGATGCCGCAACGGTGGCCGGCGCCGTCGCCGGTGGCGTTGCCGGGCATCAAATCGAAAAGAACGCCCGCGGTGCGGCGCGCTACGACATCTTCGTGTCCATGGACGACGGCCGTCGCCTTGTGGTCACGCAGCGTGACATCTACCACCTTCGCGAAGGTTCGCGGGTCCGTGTGTCCGGCAACCGGGCCCGTCCGCTTTGATGTTTGACGGTTTGTGAAGGAGATCGCAGATGCGAAACATCAAACTGCTGGTGACGGGTCTGGCGTGCGCGATCGGCCTGCCGCTGCAGGCGGCGGATGGACTGGACGAGATGCTAGCGTGCACCGACGCGAACGTCCTGGCGCGTGGCCATGAATCGCTGTCGGCCGCCGCAGGAAATGCCGGCTTCACCTGCCGGGAACATTCGGGCGTCCGCACCACGCGCCTGTCCTGTTCCGGCGGCCGGGCACGTGCCTTCGGCGCTGCGGTCCGCGATTTCGAACTGGCGCAACAGGCGGACGGCAGTCGCATCCTTTCCGTGGTCCTCGACGCCCGACCAGCGGCCGTGAGGACGACAGGGCGGAACGACGCCGCGGCTGACAGTCCAGACGTGCAGATCGAGGTGGACACCCGTGAAGACGGCCGCGCCGAAGTTCGCTGTCGTCTTCCCGGCACGCTGCCGCCGCATGGTGCAGTTGCTGGAACCCTGGATTTTCGGGGCGAGCAACCGGTTCCGGCCATGCGCGTGTGCGCCACCCGGGTTGATCGCAGCGGCGAACCCGCTTGTGTGCTGACCTCGACCGGTCAGCGCGACTACCTGATCGAAAATCTCCCCGCCGGCGACTATTACCTCACCGCCTTCGCCACCGAGAGCAATCCCAACCGTCTATTCGGCGTCTACGCCAGTCCGATGGCGGATTGTGCGGAGACGTCCGGTTGCGAGCGGCAGCGCCTGCAGCGGGTGACCGTGCTGCCCGGTGACACACTGGGCGGGATCAATCCGAACACGCTCTTGCCGGAATTGCCGGCGGTTCTCCGGCGCCATTGAGCCGTAAGTCCCGACGGTCAGCCTGAAGCACAAAAAAACCCCGGCTTTCCGGCCGGGGTTTCCCCTTTCCTTGCCCGTTGCCCTGTCTCAGGCCGGCGCGACCTCGTCCGCCTGCAGCCCCTTCTGGCCCTGGACCAGCTTGAAGCTGACCTTCTGGCCTTCCTGCAGGCTGCGGAAGCCGCTGCCCTGGATGGCGCGGAAATGCACGAAGACATCGGGACCATTGTCCCGGCTGATGAATCCGAAACCCTTGGCATCGTTGAACCACTTCACGGTGCCGATCTGCCGGTCAGACATGTACACACTCCGAAACAATTGGTGACAAGGCCGTCTCGTAACGGCCGACTTACTGGCTGTACGGAAGCGTTGAACCAGGCGATGCGGGCTCCGCAGGATTGGCGGGATGGGCATCAGGCCACTCGGTGCCGGCATCCGTCCATGACCAGTGCCTGAAGTATACGTGAATGAAATACACCCTTGACAAGGGGCCCTTTCCGGCAATCGGTCGACGAAACGAGTCTTTCCTGCGCCTGAGCGAACGATAAATGCGAGTCGTTCGCAGCTATATCCATGAACAGGATTTCGGGTTACCACATGTCAAGGACCCGATCAGCGCAGGGATGCCGCCAGCCGAAGGGAGCACTGCCATGACCCGCACCGCCCGGACTGAACCACTGGACTGGCGCCGCATCGTCGCGCTCAGCTCCACCGCGAATCTGCATATCGTCGCGGCTGCCGCCGCCCTCCTGGCCATCAGCGCGCCGCGGACGTCGCTGGATCCGGTTCGCCCTGAGAGTCCGCCGATCGTCGTCGAAATCGTCGAGCATCCACCGCTCGAGGCACCCGTCGTGCCGGTGGCGCCTGTCGTGGAAACCCCGCCACCCCCGCCCGTCACGCGCACCCGGCGGCAGGTCGTCGAGATCACGACCAGCGCGCCCGAGACGACCTTTCCCGAATCAACCGTGACGGCGCAACCGGTCACCGATGGGGTTGCCGCGACTTCCGGTCCGGAAGTCGTTACCGAACCAGCCCATCAGGAGGCGTTCGTCGCCTATGACCACGCGCCCTCGCCCCACTACCCACCGCTGGCGCGAAGCCGCGGACAGGAGGGTGAGGCGCTGCTGCGTGTGCTCGTGGGCATCGATGGACGGCCGGTGCAGGTTCGACTGCAGCACAGCAGTGGCCATTCCATGCTCGACCGCGCGGCAGTCAACGCGGTGCAGCGTTGGCGGTTCCACCCCGCCAGGTCCGATGGCGTGACGCGCGAGGCATGGATCGTGGTGCCGATAAGATTCCGTCTCGACCGCGGTTGAGGGTGGACTGCGGGCGGGGCGGGCGCTCAGTCGGACCAGTTCGCACTGATGCATCGCCAATGGCCGTCGTCTTCGCGCCACACGCTGGTGACGCGCAGATGACGGCCGCTGTCAGGCAACCAGCCGCGCGTACTGCCGGTTGCGACGACATCGACCTCGACGGTGGCACGCCCCCCGTCATACAACCGGATATCGAGTGGACCCAACGTGGCGCCGATGCGCTCCCTGCGCAGTGTCAGCGCGCGCAACCAGGCGTGCAGCTGGCGCCGGTCGTAGGCGCCCTCGTTGCCGTTGAAGTCGTCACCGACATGCTCGATGAAGGCGCGGGTATCGCCGCTTTCAATGGCGACCTGCATGGCGTGGATGGTTTCGCGAAGGCGCTGTTCGGCGGGTGCGCGGGCACACGCGGACAGCAGCAGCGGTGCCAGGACCAGCGCCACGCGGATCAACTTTCGAACGGACATCGGGACTGCGCCTCCTGCGGCCTGACAGAACGGACTGTAGCGCGACGGCATCGCCGACGACCGCTGCCGGACGAAGGGGACGGACTTGCGCAGTGGCCGTCCTCCGCCTAGCCTGCCGGCAACCCAAGGGAGAGCCCCATGTCCAGGATCCTTCTGTTACCGGCGGTCATCGCCGTCGCGTTGTCAGGCTGTGCACAGGCACCCAAGCGGACCGCCGACGCGGCCGGCGCCACCGCCAGCCCGGTTGCCGATGCCGCGGCAGCGCGCGATTTCGTCGCCCGCATCAATGACGAATACCGCACCAGCTATCCGGAAATGTCATCGGCGCAGTGGATCGCATCCACCTACATCAACGCCGACTCGCAACTCATCGCAGCCAAGGCCAATGAACGCAATCTGGCCTGGCTCAACCAGACCAACGAGGTGGCGAAGGCCTATGCCGACGTGCCCGGCATCGACGATGCCAGTGCCCGCACCATTGGCCTGCTGAAGCTGCAGACGGCCATGCCGGCACCCGCCGATGCCGAACGACGCGGCGAACTGACCGCCATCGCCGCCCGCATGGAGGCGACGTACGGGGCCGGCAAGCACTGCGGCGATCCGGCGGACGCAACCAGCTGTCGCGACCTCGGCGAGCTCTCCGAGGTGCTCCACAAGGATCGCGACTGGGATGCGCAGCTCGCGGCCTGGCGCGGTTGGCACACGATTTCGCGGCCGATGCGCGACGACTACGTCCGCTTCGTCGACCTGGTCAACGAAGGTTCGCGCGAACTGGGTTTCGCCAATGGCGGCGAGATGTGGCGCGCAGGCTATGACATGAGCCCCGCTGATTTCGAGGTCGAGACCGACCGTCTCTGGGACCAGGTCAAGCCGCTGTACGAGTCCCTGCACTGCCATGTCCGGCATGCCCTGGGCGAACGCTACGGCGGACGCATGCCGGGCGACGGCACCATCCCTGCGCATGTCACCGGCAACATGTGGGCGCAGGACTGGTCGGCGCTGTATCCGCTGGTCGAGCCTTACCCCGGTGTGACCAGCCTGGATATCGATGCCGCGATCGAAGCCAGCGGCATGGATGCCAAGGCGATGACGCGCCGTGCCGAGGATTTCTACACCTCGTTGGGAATGCCTGCCCTGCCTGGATCCTTCTACGAACGGTCCCAGTTCACCAAACCCGCCGATCGCGAAGTCGTCTGCCACGCCTCGGCCTGGGACATGGATCTGAAGGGCGACGTGCGCATCAAGATGTGCATCAAGCCGAACGAGGAAGAGTTCCGCACCATCTACCACGAGCTCGGCCACATCTATTACTACCTGGCCTACAACCCCTTGCCCCCGCTGTTCCAGAACGGTGCGCATGACGGCTTCCACGAGGCCATCGGCGACACCGTGATGCTCTCGCTGACGCCGTCCTACCTCTCAAGCATCGGCCTGGTGCCGCCAGCGGCCGAGAATCCGCAGGCGACGCTCAACGAGCAGATGAAGCTGGCGCTGGAAAAGGTGGTGTTCCTGCCCTTCGGCAAGCTCATCGACCAATGGCGCTGGGCGGTGTTCGACGGTCGCATCGGACCGGAACGCTACAACGAGGGCTGGTGGCAACTGCGGCGCCAGTACCAGGGCATCAGCGCCGAGGGCCGCAGCGAGCAGGATTTCGATCCGGGCGCGAAGTACCACGTGCCGGGCAACACGCCGTACACGCGCTACTTCCTCGCCCATATCCTGCAGTTCCAGTTCCACAAGGCGCTGTGCGACGCCGCCGGCCACACCGGCCCGCTGCACACCTGCTCGGTGTACGGCAACCAGGCGGCGGGACAAAAGTTCTGGGCCATGCTGCAACGGGGCAACAGCCAGCCCTGGCAGCTGACGCTGCGCGAGCTCACCGGCACCGAACAGATGGATGCCAGCGCGATCCTCGACTACTTCGCGCCCCTGAAAAGCTGGCTCGACGAGCAGAACGCCGGCCGCGACTGCGGCTGGCAGTAGTCGCACTGTCTTCCGGTAGGGAAAACGCCGGCCGCGGCGATTCGCGACCGGCGTGGTCAGGAGCCCGGCGCGTGATGCGGCGGGCTTTTTCTTTGCTCAGCCGCGCGGCTCGAGTGCCACGCGCAGGAGTTTGCCGTCGGCCTCGTCGGTGAGGAGGTAGAGATAGCCGTCAGGACCGACACGGACGTCGCGGATGCGCTTCTTCATGTCCAGAAGGATCCGTTCCTCGTGGACGACCCTGTCGCCGTCCAGCTCCAGACGCGCGACCAGCTGGAAAGCGAGCGCACCGACGAAAAGACTGCCCTTCCAGGCCGGGAAGCGGTCATGGGAATAAAACGCCATGCCACTCGGCGCGATCGACGGCTTCCACATATGCAGAGGCGGTTCCATGCCCTCGCGTTCGGTTCCTTCCGCTTCGGGAATCGGTTGCCCGGAATAGTTGATGCCAAAGGTCAGAAGCGGCCAGCCGTAGTTGTTGCCGGCGCGCGCGATGTTGATCTCGTCGCCGCCTCGCGGTCCGTGCTCGTGCGTCCACAGTTCGCCCGTCGACGGATGCAGTGCCGCACCCTGCACGTTGCGATGCCCGTAGGACCAGGTCTCCGGCAGGGCATCCCGCGTCCGCGTGAAGGGGTTGTCGTCGGGCACCAGTCCGCTCGTGAGCACGCGGACGACCTTGCCCTGGTGACGGTCCAGGCGTTGCGCGTCGGCGCGCTGGTTGCGGTCCCCCAGGGTGATGAACAGATGGCCGCGCCCATCCGGAACAAGGCGGGACCCGAAATGCACGTCGCCCTGCGCCACCTTGGGTTCCTGGCGGAACAGCAGTTCCACGTCTTTCAGTTCGTCACCCTCGAGGCGCGCGGATGACACCGCCGTACCGGCGCCACCGCGAAGCTTTTCCGCGTAGGAGAGGTACAGCATGCCGTTGTCGGCAAACTGCGGGTCGAGCGCGACGTCAAGAAGTCCGCCCTGGCCGTGATAATGGACATCCGGCACGCCTTTGACCGGATCGGAGAGCGTGCCATCGACCGAAACGATGCGCAGGCGGCCGGGACGTTCCGTCACCAGCATGCGTCCGTCCGGCAGGAACGCCAGCGACCAGGGAAACGCGAGGCCGGACGCCACGGTCGTCACCCGCAGCTGGCCCTTCTCGCTGGGGTAGACGGTGTCGCTGTCGGCGGCTCGAGCCGGGAGCGCGAGGCTTCCCAGGCAGGCAGCGGCGATGAATAAGATCGGGGTGCGCATGCGGCGTCTCCTGTCGGGGTCCGGGCAAGCCTAACCGAAGACGGTGCGCCGGACAGGCCATGGTGGCGCGCCACTCAGCAGCGGTTGTCTTCGTTGGGCCTGCCACTGCAGCCCTCCGCGAACCGCCTGGAGCGCGGACAAAAAAAGGGCGGGGAAAACCCCGCCCTTCCGGAAGCGTTGCGCGGATGCGCTTACTTCTTGTCGGCTTCGGCGTCGCCTTCGGTCGGCTCTTCTTCGGCCTGGACTTCGCGGGCGGTGACAACGGCGTGGTCGTGCTCCTTGCCCAGCTTGAGTTCCGGGATTTCCACGCCTTCCGGCAGCTTCAGGTCCGACAGGTGGATGATGTCGCCGACATTGAGGCTGCCGAGGTCGACCTCGATGTTCTCCGGCAGGTTGCGCGGCAGGCACGAGACTTCCACTTCATTGACGGCATGCGAGATCACGACACCGGACGTCTTGCCGGCCGGCGACTTGTCCTCGTTGAGGAAGTGCAGCGGCACGCGAACGCGGATGGCTGCGTTCAGGTCGACGCGCTGGAAGTCCAGGTGCAGGATCTGCTGCTTGAACGGATGACGCTGCATGTCACGCAGCAGCACCGGCTGGACATCGCCGTCGAGGCTCAGGTCGAGGATGGCCGAATAGAACCACTCGTTCTGCGACAGCAGCCAGACGGTGTTGTGATCCATCTGGATGGAACGCGGTTCCAGTTCGCCACCGTAAACGATGGCGGGAACCTTGCCTGCATGACGGAGGCGGCGGCTCGCACCCTTCCCTCCCGCATCACGCAGTTCGACTTCGATCTTGTGGCTGGTTGCCATGGTTTTTCTCTCTTGCTTCGATGTTGCCTTTCGGCAGGGTGTCCTCCACCGCGACCAGCGGAGGCTCGGATCGGAATCCGCGATCCGGGCCTGCACTCTCGCGCCAGCCCGGGTGACGTCTTCCGGAATCAATCCACGTACAGGGAACTCACCGACTGCCCGAAGGCGATGCGGCGAATGGTTTCCGCGAGCAGCTCGGCGACGCTGAGCTGGCGGATGCGACTGCACTGGCGCGCACGCGGGCTCAGGGCGATGGTATCCGTCACCACCAGTTCGTCGAGCACCGAGCCTTCGACATTCTCGATCGCCGCGCCGGACAGCACCGGATGCGTGCAGTAGGCCACCACACGTCGGGCACCGCGCTCCTTCAGCGCGCGCGCAGCGGCGCACAGCGTGCCAGCGGTATCGACGATGTCGTCTACCAATACGCACAGCTTGTCCTGCACGTCGCCGATGATGTTCATCACCGTCGATTCGTTCGGCCGCGGACGGCGCTTGTCGATGATGGCCAGATCGGCATCGTCCAGGCGCTTGGCGATGGCACGGGCACGCACCACGCCGCCGACATCCGGCGAGACAACGATCAGGTCGTCGGATCCCTGTTGGCGCCAGATATCGGCCAGCAGGACCGGCGAGGCATAGACATTGTCGACCGGAACTTCGAAAAAGCCCTGGATCTGGTCGGCATGCAGATCGACGGTCAGCACGCGGTCAGTGCCCACAGCGCCGATCATCTTGGCCGCCAGCTTGGCGGTGATGGGCACGCGCGCCGAGCGCGGGCGGCGGTCCTGGCGGGCGTAGCCGAAGTACGGCATCACCGCAGTCACCGTCAGCGCCGAGGCGCGCTTGAGTGCATCGATGATCGCAAGCAGTTCCATGAAATGGCTTGCCGTCGGCGCACTGGTCGGCTGGATCACGAAAACTTCCTGCCGGCGCACGTTTTCCTCGATCTCGACCTGGACCTCGCCGTCGGAGAAGGTCCCGACCAGGGCCTTGCCCAACGGAATGCCCAGCTCGTGGCCGATCGCCTCGGCAAGGGGCCTGTTGGCGTTGCCGCTGAAGATCAGGATGCCGTCGGTGTTCATCGATGCGCCTGCAGATCGTGGTGGCGAGCCGGTCGCCAGTTGCAACAAGGTCTACGATGCGACTTGCGCACCCGCGTCGTTGCCGTCGACGCGAACGGTATGGCTGGGGCGGAAGGACTCGAACCTTCGAATGCGGGAATCAAAATCCCGTGCCTTACCAGCTTGGCGACGCCCCAATTCCTTGTGGATGGTCGGGCATCCTGCCGCGACTTCCACGTCGCAGTTCCGGGCCCGGCCCGGACCTGCTCCACCCGCCGCGTTGCCGCGGCCGGCGGCGGTACATCCTGTACCGCGTTCCGCGCTG
>CAZYHP010000003.1:37312-51396 GCA_964647135.1 uncultured Rhodanobacteraceae bacterium | reverse complement strand
CAGCCGACTTCCTGCCCGGCCATTCCCGACGCCCTGATCCGCGCCAGCCACAGCCTCCAGTTCACGCAGGGTCGGCGAGACATTCACACCCTGCGCGGCCCACGCCGGCCAGGCGCTGGCGGCTACGACGCGGTGCGCGGTGTCTTCGTCCGGCACCGGCAGGAACACGCCGGATCCGCTGCCACTCATCCGCGCCTCCCCCCACTGCGACAACCATGCCAGCACCTCGTCAATGACCGGGCAAAGCCGGATCGCGACGGGCTGCAGATCGTTGCGGGTGGAAGGGGTGCCGGAAAGGGCCGATATTGTCAAAGCTGGCGTGTTCCTTGTCAATTCAGGCGCTTGGAAAACAGCGCTCGTTGCGACAGGCACACCGGGCCAAACGACGACATACCACCGCTGTGGCAGATCCACCGGCGTCAGCGCCTCGCCCACGCCTTCGGCAAAGGCGCTGCGACCGGCGACGAACACCGGAACGTCGGCGCCGAGGCGCAGCCCCAATCCGGCCAGGCGCTGGAGCGGCCAGTCCAGCCTCCACAGCCGGTTCAGGCCGAGCAGGACGGTCGCCGCGTCGGAACTTCCGCCGCCCAGTCCGGCGCCCGCCGGAATGCGCTTTACGATCCGGATGTCCGCCCCGGCAGCGCTGCCGGACGCCTCGCGCAGCAGTCGCGCGGCGCGGATCGCCAGATCGTCTTCGTCGGACAGTTCGGACAACCCGCCCTGACGGACGATCCGACCGTCGTCCCGTCGGCGCAGGTCGATGCGGTCACCCCAGTCCAACAGCTGGAATACCGTCTGCAGCAGGTGGTAGCCGTCGTCACGGCGACCGTTGACATGCAGCCAGAGGTTCAGCTTGGCCGGCGCAGTCAGCCGCAACGCGTGCGGCGACGACTCATTCACGGGCGACCGCCCAGTCCTGGATATTCAGTCGCACGCTGTAGGGCGGCTGTTGGGCACGGATGCGCCCCGGCAGCGCACCGTCCTCATGCCAGGCCGTATAGGCCACCTGCCAGCCATCCTGGCTGAACCGGCGCAGCCGGTTGCCGCCATCGCGCTCGACATCGTCCACCGGCGCGCCTTCATGCGGTTGGCCACGCACCCAGTCGCGCAGGGCCGCGACCGGCACGTGCCAGCCGAGGACCTCCAGCAGCAGTTCTTCGGCCGACCCGGCGTGCCGCGTACCGCCTTCGCCGCCTTCCAGGCGGGCGCTGCGGGCATCGCCGCTGAGGCGCCAGGTCTTCTGGCTCACCGGCTGCCGCAGCTCGAACTCGAACCGCTCGCCGCGCTGCGTCCAGACAAAACTGGCGCTGCCGCCGTCGCGGCCATCACTGACCGCGAGCCTGCCGGCAACCCGGAAAGAGGTGATGGACGCGGGATCCATGCCATCGACGGGCCGCCACAGACCGGCATCGCGACGGGGTGCCGATGCGCACGCAAACACGCCCGACAGCAGGACGACGACCACCATCGCGCGGATGAGGGCGGTCAGCTTCGCGCTTCTCCCGGAATCATTGTCGATTGCCAGCATGGACCCGTCCGTGCCCGCCGTTCCCGATTTTTCCGCAAGACCCCGCGTGTTTCCCGGCGGATTCACCAGGGCTTGAGACGTGCGATGGTGTTGTTGAGGGCGCGATTGCCCGGGTCGTTTTCCAGCGCCGTGCGCCAGACCTGACGCGCCTCGTCCTTCTGACCGACGGTCCACAGCGCCTCGCCGAGATGCGCGGCGATCTCGCCTTCCGGCTGCGCTTCATGGGCGCGGCGCAGGTGCACCAGGGCTTCCTCGTGACGACCCAGCTTGAACAGCACCCAGCCGAGACTGTCGAGCGTGGCGACGTCCTCGGGATCGATCTGGTGCGCGCGCTCGATGAGAACCAGCGCCTCTTCCTGGCGGTCGGTCCGGTCGCTGAGTGTGTAGCCGTAGGCGTTGAGATACACCGGATTGTCCGGTTCGAGTTCGGTCAGGGCGCGGAAATCGTCGAGCGCCGCTTCGACCTGGTCGAGGCGCTCCCGCGTCAGGCCGCGGGCGTAGCGCAGGCGCTGTTCGTCGGGCAGCGCGGCGAGGCCGGCGTCGAGCGCCTCCAGGGCATCGCTGTCGCGGCCGACGCGGGACAGCAGTTCGGCTTCGAGGAGGAAACTGTCCGCGAAGCCTTCCGATCCGGCGTCGGAGCGATCACGGATCGACAGCAGGCGCTGGCGGGCCTGCTCGATGCGCCCGGCTTCCTGGTCGAGCACCGCCAGCCGCAGCAGCGCGCGCGAGTAGTCGTTGCCGGCACTTTCCGGTACGTCCTGGTACCAGGTCGTGGCTTTTTCGCGCCACTGCACGACTTCAGCCGGTCGCGGCGGTTCCGCGTTGGCAGCGGCCTCGGCCAGCGATTCGGCGATGCCCCCGAGCATCAGCAGGCGCGCCGCGGGATGCGGCAACGGCAACGCCGACAGCGCCTGGTGAACCTCGATCACCTGCGGCCAGTCCGCGGCCTCCAGCGCATAGGCGCCCCGCAGGACCAGGGTTTCATCGTCGCCCGGCAGATCGGCCAGTGCCGCGGCTGCAGCCTTGGCATCGCCCAGCTCGGTGCGCAGCAGCACGGCATAGGTCCGCCGGATTTCCGGGTCGTCCGGGTGCGTGGCCAGCGCCTGGTCAAGGATGCGTCGGGCTTCCGCGGCGTCGCCGCCGGCGTTGGCCAGTCGGGCGCGCCAGAACCAGACCTCGGCGGCATCCGGCAGGCGTTCGCTGGCCAGTTCCGCCAGACGCTCGGCCAGATCGTTGCGATCGAGTTTCAGGGACAGCTGGCTGAGGCCGATGTAAGTCGCCTTGTCCGCGGGCAGGTCGCCGGACTCCACCAGTCGCTGCAGGACCTGCACGGCCAGTCCGCGATCCGGCGCCGCTTCCAGCGCACCACCGGCGAGCCGGGTCGCCGGCATGCCGCCTTCGCCAAGCAACTGGACGATCTGGCCGTAGGCCGTGTCGCTCTGTCCGCGTCCCAGCGACAGCAGGACCTCCGCCTGCCGGAAATCCGGTCTGGCCTCGCCACCCAGGGCGCGCCAGCGTTCCATCGCCACGGCGGCGTCATCCCATCGCTGTGCCGACAGATTCACCCGCGCTGCGCGGCGCGCGATGTCGGCCTGGTCGCTTTGCTGCGCAGCCTGCAGATAGGCTTGCGCCGCGCGATCGAGATTGTCTTCGCGGAGGGCGAATTCAGCCGCCAGCAGGTGTTCCAGCGGCAGGGCATCGAGTGTCTGCTCGGGGATACTGAGCAGCGTGTTCCCTGTGTCCACCGTGGATTCCGCACCGCCGCGCTGGCCGGTGGTGGCACACGCACCGAGCGTGCCGGCGGCCAGGAGAATGAGCAGTTTCGGAATACGAGTCGTTTGCATGCGGGTTCCTTGGCTTGATGCGGGTCCGCTGTGCCCGCACAATCACATTCTGCCAAAGCCCGCCGCGCGCTGCGCCGGGTCCTTCAGCCGTAATGACTCTATTCGTTCTCGGTATCAATCATCGCAGCGCACCTCTGGCCTGGCGTGAACGCGTAGCGTTCGGCGAGGACGCTGCTCGTCTCGCCCTTCCGGCGCTGACCGCCATGCCCGGCGTCAACGAAGCGGCGCTGGTCAACACCTGCAACCGGACCGAGGTGATCGCAAGGATCGAACCCGGCCAGGAAGCGACGGTGACGCAATGGTTGCACGACTCGCAGTCGCTGGCACCTGGGAGTCTCGACGAATTCCTTTACCGGCATGTCGATGCCGATGCCGCCCGGCATGTCTTCCGTGTCGCCAGCGGCCTGGATTCCATGGTCCTGGGCGAGCCGCAGATCCTCGGACAACTCAAGGACGCCTGGCGCCAGGCCCATGAAGTCGGCACGCTGGGCGCCTCGCTGGAACGACTGTTCCAGCAAAGTTTCAGTGTCGCCAAGCGCGTCCGCACGGAAACCGCGATCGGCCGGCATCCGGTGTCCGTCGCCTACTGCGCGGTGCGCCTGGCGCAGGAATCGTTCACCGACCTCGCGAATGCAACGGTGATGCTGATCGGTGCGGGGGAAACCATCGAGCTGGCGTTGCGCCATCTGGAACAGGCGGGCACCAGCCGCCTGCTGATCGCCAACCGCACCGTCGCCAATGCGCAGGCCTTGGCGCAGCGCTGCGGCGCCTTCGTCCTGCCGCTGTCGGACCTCGAGCGCCATCTCCACGAAGCGGATATCGTCATCTCGGCCACTGGATCGCAGCATCGCGTGCTCGATCGCACGCAGGTCGCCGCCGCCCTGAAGACCCGCCGCCGTCGTCCGATGCTGCTGCTCGACCTGGCCGTGCCGCGCGACATCGACCCGGATTGCGCGAAGCTCGAAGACGCCTTCCTCTACGCCGTCGACGATCTGCACCAGATCATCGAGCGCAACCTGGACCAGCGCAGGGCGGGAGCGCGCGAAGCCGAAATCCTGGTCGATCTGCAGGTCGACCACTACCTGACCTGGCTGCGCGCCCAGGGCAGCACCGGGCCCTTGCGTCGCCTGCGCGCCGATGGCGAACAGGCGCGCATCGAAGCACTCGCCAAGGCCCATGCGGAACTCGCTGCCGGACGCCCGGCGGAAGAAGTACTCGAACTGCTCGCGCACACCCTGACGAATCGCCTGCTGCACGCACCCACGGCACGACTGCGAGCCGCTGCCGAACAGGGCGACCTGAGCCTCATCAACGCCGCCGAACGCCTGTTCAGCACCGACGGGGACACCCCATGATCGCCGAGCGCATCCTGCGCCGGCTCGAAACGCTCGCCGAACGCCACGAGGAAGTCGGTCGCCTGCTGGCCGAGCCGGACGTTTCCGGCGACGCTGTCCGCTTCCGCGAACTGTCGCGCGAATACGCAAGGCTGTCACCGCTGTCAGACGCGCTGGCGGCATGGCGACGCAACCGCGACGAGCATGCCGCCGCCAGCGGCATGCTGGCCGATGCCGACATGCGCGCGATGGCGCAGGATGAAATCGCCCGCCTTGGAGAGGAACGCGAGTCGCTCGAGCACGCGCTGCACCTGGCGCTGATTCCGGTCGACCCGCACGACGACGCCAACATCTTCCTGGAAATCCGCGCCGGCACGGGCGGCGACGAAGCGGCGATCTTCGCTGGCGACCTGCTGCGCATGTACACGCGCTATGCCGAGCGTCGCGGCTGGCGCGTCGAACTGCTCAGTGCCAGCGAGGGCGAGCGCGGCGGTTACAAGGAAGCGGTCATGCGCGTCGAAGGCGAAGGCGCCTATTCGCGCCTCAAGTTCGAGTCCGGCACGCATCGCGTGCAACGCGTTCCTGCCACCGAATCGCAGGGTCGCATCCACACCTCGGCGGCGACGGTGGCGATCCTGCCGGAACTTGACGAGATCGAGCAGGTCCAGCTCAATCCGGCCGACCTGAAGGTCGACACGTTCCGCGCCTCCGGCGCCGGCGGCCAGCACGTCAACAAGACCGACTCGGCGATCCGCATCACGCACCTGCCCACCGGCATCGTCGTCGAATGCCAGGACGAGCGCAGCCAGCACAAGAACCGCGCCCGCGCCATGAGCCTGCTGGCGGCGCGCCTCACCGACGAGCAACGGCAGAAGCAGGCCGCCCAGCAGGCGCAGTCACGACGACTGCAGGTCGGCAGCGGCGACCGCAGCCAGCGCATCCGCACCTACAACTTTCCACAGGGCCGGCTCACCGACCACCGCGTCAATCTCACGTTGTATGCACTGGACGAGATCGTCGCCGGTGACCTCGACCCGGTCATCGACACGCTGATCCGCGAGCACCAGGCCGATGAGCTGCAGGCGCTCGGTGAGCTGTGACGGCGCAAGTCGAAGGCAGCATTGCGTGAACAGTGCCGAAGCGCTGCGGCCATGAGCGCACTGCCGGCCGGTGCCCTCGACCACGCACTGCGCCTGCTCGATGCCGGGCGGACCGATGAGGCGGTGCCGGCGCTGTCGGCGCTGACGCGGAGCCATCCCGACGAAGCGGAACCCTGGCGCCTGCTCGGCGTGCTGGCGCTGCAACGTGGCGATGCCGACAGCGCGGCTGCCATGCTGGCGCAGGCCCACCGCTGCGCGCCGGCGTCGCCGTCCGTCCTGTGCAATCTGGGGACGCTCGCGCGGCAACGCGGCGACGAGCCCGCCGCCGAGCGCCACTTCCTCGAAGCGCTGCGCCACGATGCCCACTGCGTGCCGGCACTGAACAATCTCGCCGGCCTGCAGTTCGCCCAGCACCGCCTGCGGGAAGCCGAAGGGCACTTCCGTCGCGCCCTGCAGGCAGCACCGGGCCATGTACCGGCCCGCGGCAATCTCGCGGCCTGCCTGCTGGCGCTGGATCGCGGCAGTGAAGCCCTGATCGAAGCGGAGCGCGCGGTTCGCGATGGCGCCGGCTACGCCCCGGCCTGGCTGGCACTGGCGCGTGTCCATCAGGCGCTGGGTCGGCACGAGGCCGCGGCTGAAGGCTTCGCCCGGGCGCTGTCGCTGGCGCCCGCAAGCGCCGATGCGCTCTACGGACTCGCCCAATGTCTCGATGAACAGGGCGACTGGTCGCGCGCCATTGACCTCTGCGAACAGGCCCTGGCGATCGATCCTTCCCATGCCGCGGCGGCCAGCCTCGCGCAGTACCTGCGCCGACATCTGTGCCGCCACGACGCCCTTGCGGAAGGCCATCATCGACTTCTCGACCTGCTCGAACACGGCACGACCGGCATCGCGCCCTTTGCCTTCCTCAGTGAACCGGCCACCGCCGCGCAGCAGCGACAGGTGGCCACGTTGGCCGCCGAAGGGGTCCTGCAACGCCTGGGCGGGCGCGGCGAACAGGCGAGCGCGTCGCACCGGCGCACGGCCGTTCGCGAAACACTGCGCGTGGGTTTCGTGTCATCCGGATTTGGGCAGCATCCCACGGCCCTGCTGATCGTCGAAGTGATCGAAAAGCTGCGCGGCAGCCGCATCGAGACGCTGGCCTACGCGACGACGCCGGACGACGGTGGCGCCCTGCGCCAGCGCCTGCGTGCAGGTTTCGCCCACTGGCGTGACCTCGCCGGCGAAAGCTGCACCGCGATGGCGGCCCGCGTGCGCAATGACGCACCCGACATCCTGGTCGACCTGCGCGGCTGGGGTGGCGGCTCCGTGGCCGAACTGTTCGCGCAGCGACCGGCGCCGGTGCAGGTGAACTGGCTGGCCTATCCGGGCACCAGTGGCGCGCCCTGGATCGACCACATCGTTGCCGACCGGTTCGTGGTGCCCGTCGCGGCGCGCGCGCATTACAGCGAGCGCATCGAGTGGCTGCCGCGCTGTTTCCAGCCTTCCGACAGCACGCGCGTGATCGGATCACCGCCGCCGCGTGCGGAGCTGGGCCTGCCCGACGGGGCGGTCGTCTTCGCCTGCTTCAACAATGCCTACAAGTATTCGCCGGAATCGATGTCCCGCTTCTGGCGCGTGCTCGAAGCCGTGCCGCGTTCGGTGCTGTGGCTGCTGGCCGGCAAGCAGCCGGAAACCATGGACAACCTGCGCCGTCTCACCGCCGCGCGCGGCATTGACCCGCGGCGGCTCGTGTTCCTGCCCAAACAACCGCACGACGTGTATCTGGCCTGCTATCGCCACGCCGACCTGTTCCTGGATACGACCCCCTACAACGCGCATACGACGGCATCGGATGCGCTCTGGGCCGGCTGCCCGGTGCTGACGTTGCCAGGCGACACGTTCGCATCGCGGGTCGCCGGCAGCCTCAACCACCACCTCGGCCTGCACGACATGAACGCCGACAGCGACGACGCCTTCGTCGCGCGTGCCACGGGGATCGGCCGCAACAGCGAAGCGCGCAGCGACCTTCGCGAGCGTCTGGCGCGCGCGAAGAGGGAAAGCGGCGTCTTCGACATGGGCGGGTTCGCCAGCGATCTCGCTGTGCTGTTCGAATCCATCAGCCGCTGAGCGGCGCGGGGCTGCCGGCGCCAAAGGCCAGCGCGCCCGTAGGCTAGAATCGCAGCGATCGGGGCACGTTCGTCCCGCAACCGCCCTGTCGCCGACCATGAGTCTCGAATCCCTCGAACAGTTCGCGCTCGACCGCGACGCCCTCGATCCGCTTGCCGATTTCCGCGACCGCTTCCTGGTCCCGCGCGGCGAAGACGGTCGCGAATGGGCCTACTTCTGCGGCAACTCGCTGGGCCTGCAACCCCGGGCCGTGCGCGCGGCGATCGAACACGAACTGCAGTGCTGGGGCGCGCTGGCCGTTGAAGGCCACTTCAAGGGCGACCTGCCCTGGATGCATTACCACGAGTTCGTGCGCGACGACATGGCCATGGTCGCCGGTGCGCTGCCCTCGGAAGTGGTGGCGATGAATTCGCTGACCGCCAACCTGCACTTCCTGATGGTCAGTTTCTACCGGCCGACCGCGCAGCGTCCGGCGATCCTGATCGAAGCCGGCGCGTTTCCGTCCGATCGCTACGCGGTGGAATCGCAGATCCGCTTCCACGGTTTCGATCCGGCAACGGATCTGATCGAGCTGGAAGCCGACGAACCCGGTGGCACGATATCCGACGCGGCGGTCGCCGCGGCGATCAGGCAACACGGCGAGCGGCTCGCACTGGTGCTGATGCCCGGCGTGCAGTACCGCACCGGCCAGCTGTTCGATATTGCCGCGATCACCGCCCAGGCCCATGCCGTCGGCGCGATCGCCGGCTTCGACCTGGCGCATGCGTTTGCCAACGCCCCCCTGAGGCTGCACGACTGGGACGCCGACTTCGCCGTGTGGTGCCATTACAAGTACGGCAACAGCGGCCCGGGTGCCGTCGCCGGCGCCTTCGTGCACGAACGCCACGGCAACGGTGACCACCCGCGCTTTGCCGGCTGGTGGGGCAGCGACAAGACCACGCGCTTCCGCATGGGCCCGCAATTCCAGCCGACGGTCGGCGCCGAAGGCTGGCAACTGTCCAATCCGCCCGTTCTCGCGCTGGCGCCACTGCGCGTTTCACTGCAGCTGTTCCGTGCCGCCGGCATGGAGCGCCTGCGCGAAAAGTCGGTCGCCCTGACCGGCTGGCTCGCCGAGCAGGTCGAGGCGCGACTGTCGGACATCCTCGACATCGTCACGCCACGCGAGCCGCATCGCCGTGGCGCACAGCTGTCGCTGCGTGTGCGTGACGGCCGCGATGCCGGCCGCTCGCTGTTCGACTTTCTGACCGACCATGGCGTCATTGGCGACTGGCGCGAGCCGGATGTCATCCGCATCAGTCCGGCGCCGCTCTACAACCGCTACAGCGACGTGCTGCGTTTCGTCGATGCCGCGGCTGCCTGGCGGGAGGCCCGGCGCGCAGACTGAACACGAGTCGATCCTCGCAGGCCCGTCCCGCGGATTGATCCTCGAGGAATGATCCGTTTGGGTGATCCGCCCGGGATCCCTCCGCACGGATGAGCCCACCATGGATCCGAACAATGACCTGGCAACGCAGGATCCGGACCTGCGATCCCACCCGAGCGGGCGGCGCGAACGAACCGTGACGGCTATCCCGACGCCCGATTCGCAACCTGTGACCGGTAGCGTGCGGTGCGCCCGTGCATCCTCGCGATCACGGCGATTCCGCCACCCGCCTTGACGCCGCAGCGCTGATCACTCCGTCGGGCGCCGCAGGCAGCAAGCCGCGCCAGCCCGCGTCGGGGGCCGGCCGGCGCCGGTGACCGGCCCGTCGCCGCTCATTCAAAGCCATTGGCGAAAAGGACGTCGTTCGGCTGCAAGGTCCATGAACGCGTGTGCACCATCAGTCCATCGGCCATCTGTGCGTGCACGAATGGCGAGGTGTCTGTCACGCGCAACTGCAGGGTGCGCGCGGAGACTGCGGGGACCGGATCGTTGAACACGAAGTTTTCGCTGTTGGCACCGGCAATCACCTGGCCATCGAGCAGCCACTGCACGCTGACGGCACCGCCCTCGGGACGCAGCAGCGCGGCGCTGAAGGCTTGATTCGTCCCGGGCACGTAGGCGACCGGCTGCGCCGACGACGGCGATTCGCTGCCCGGTTCGATCAGGTCGATGCCCCCTGCGGGCACGCCGTTGGGCCAACCCGCGTAAAGTCGCTTCACGTACTCCTGCCGGCAGACGGTGCAGAACGTCGAGCCCAGCGAGCGCATCAGGCAGCTGTTGTGGGTGGGCCGGTACATCCCGGTGGTCAGGTAACGCGCGCCCTCGAACAGGCCGGTCCCCGCCGTACCCGCGGGCGTCGGCACGGCGATGTTCGTCGGGTCGTACCAGTGCCGCCATTTGACGAGATTGCGGTTGGTCTGGTTGGTGACATTCGCCTCGCAGGCGGCGCTGCCGCCGAGGTCGCTGCAGGCCGGGAAGCCCGGATAGGGCGAAGTGTATTCGTCCGCCAGTCGATGGAAGGTGTGGGCGTATTCGTGGATCACCACCAGCGGACCCTGCGTATGTGCCGAAGTCACCGAAATCGATCCGCCGGCCCCGCCATAGACCGGGTCGTTCACCGTCACCAGGATCACATCCCAGTTCGGGTAGCCGGCGGCGGCTGCAAGCACCTTGCTGCCATTGACGGTCAGCAGGCGGTGGATCTGGTTGGTGCAGAAGCGACCATCGAAGGCCGTGTTGACGAACATGCCGGCGCGTGGGTCATTGACGGCGCCAGTGTCCGCGCAGCAGGCGGTGGTGGTGCAGCCGGCCTGGTACGGCGGGTGGTCGGCGCCGGACTGTGCCGACGCCACGAACCCGGTGGTCCAGTTCACGAAGTTCGCGTACTCCTTGTACGGCGTGACGTTGAACATGGAGCCCCACAGCGCGTCGGCGTGCGCGTTGAACACGGCCTGCTCGCCACTGGCGTAGCCATCGCCGAGCAGCAGGATGTCGACGCGGTTCGCCGGGTTGCCGGCGGCGCCGCGCACGCCCGCGGCGGCATGGCTGACGACCGTCACCGGCTCGACGCCGGCGAGCGGCAGTTGCGCGGCATTCGCGGCCAGTTCGTCCAGATCGAAGCGCGCCAGGCTGTGTTCGCCGACCAGTTCGATGGCCTGCGCCTCGGCGGCCGGCACGCGCACCACGAAGGCAATGCGTTCCGGCCGGATCAGCGGGTGGTGATCGATGTCGTGGTCGCCGTGTTCGGGATCGCGAGAGAACTCGCCGCGAAGGAAACGCGGAACCTGCACCACGCGGTCGGCACCGGCGACACCCTCATGCAGCGGACGCCATGCAAAACGTCGCATTTCGGCATCCGAAGCCAGCAACGGCTGTTCCGCCGGCGCGCGCGAAGCATCCGGCACCAGATCGACCATGGTGTGGAAGACGGGCTGCGGCTGGCCGCCATCGTCGACCTCGAAGACGATGTAATGGGCCGGGTCGGCCCAGGCCGCGCCCGCCCACAACAGGGCAGCCGTCAGTATCAGTCGTCGCATGGCCCAGCCTCCTTCAGGACGGAAAGATACTAGCGCGTCCAGCGTGTCCATGTGGAATGCCTGCGAAAGTGGCATTGCACCCTGCCGACGTCGAACGGCTGACGCCAACCGTCGCGATCCGGCGGGCCTGATAACATCGGCCCGGCGCCGGCAGGGCGGCGCTCCACAGTACAGTCAGCTCATTCGAGGCAAACGCATGCGAGACACGCCCGTCCTCACACTGGTTGGCGCCGGCCTGGTCGGGAGCCTGCTCGCCGTTCTGCTGGCACGGCAAGGACATCGCGTGGAGGTGTTCGAACGCCGCGGCGATCCACGTCGACGCGGCTATGAAGGGGGCCGTTCGATCAATCTTGCACTGGCAGCGCGTGGTCTGCGGGCGCTGGATGCGGCGGGCCTGCGCGACGAGGTCATGGCCGAAACGGTGATGATGCGTGGCCGCATGGTCCATGAACTGGCCGGACCGACCGCGCTGCAGCGCTACGGCCGCGACGACAGCGAAGTGATCTGGTCCGTGCATCGCGGCCGACTCAATCTCACGCTGCTCGATGCCGCCGAGGCCGCGGGCGCACAGCTGCATTTCGACACCCGCCTGTCGGGCATCGACTGGGACGGCCAGGAACTGCTGCTCGTCGATGCCGATGGCCGCGAACGCCGCCACCCGGCCGGCCTGGTCATCGGCTGCGATGGCGCCGGATCGGCGGTGCGCGCAGCGATGGCGGCGCGCGACGACCTCGGCGAACGCTTCGAAGCGCTGGGTCACGGCTACAAGGAAGTGGCGATCGGTCCGACCGCCGACGGCCGCTTCAAGCTGGAGCCGAACGCCCTGCATATCTGGCCGCGTGACGACTACATGCTGATCGCGCTGCCGAACATCGACGGCAGCTTCACCGGCACGCTGTTCCTGGCCAGTGAGGGCGAACCCGGTTTCGCCAGCCTCGACTCGGCGGAAACCGTGGCCACCTTCTTCGAGACGGAGTTCCCGGATGCGGTCGGCCTGATCGATGACCTCACCGGCGATTTCTTCCGGCATCCCACCGGACTGCTGGGTACCTTGTGGCTGGATCGCTGGCACCTTTATGGCCGGGCGCTGTTGATCGGCGATGCCGCCCACGCCATCGTGCCCTTCCACGGCCAGGGTATGAACTGCGGATTCGAGGATGCACTGACGCTGGCCACGCTGGTCGCAGAACGCGGACTGGATGATCCGGCCGCGCTGTTCGCTGCATTTGCGACCGACCGCAAGCCGAACGCCGATGCCATTGCACGCATGTCGCTGCACAACTACCTGGAAATGCGCGACCACGTCGACGATGCCGATTACAAGCTCAAGCGCATCGTCGCCGACGCGCTGCAGCGGCGATTTCCGGAGCGCTTCATGCCGCACTACGCCATGGTCAGCTTCAGTGCCCTGCCCTATCTCGAGGCCGAGGAGCGCACCGAGGCCCAGGAAGCGATACTGGACACGCTGGTGGCGGGACGCAGCGATGCCGACGCGATCGACTGGCAACAGGCCACAAGGCTGGTGCAGCGCCTGACGCCCCTGCCCGCCAGCGCACACTGGCGGGCTCACGACATCGTCACCGGCTGCTGGGCGGAACCGCCTGCCCAGCGGCAATGACCCCTGCGTAAAGCCGGCTTCGGATACTGTCCTTGCCGATCCACTTCCGGTACCGGACCCAGCCTGCAATGACCCAGTCCGCATTGAATTCCGGGACGAGTGAGCAGCTTCATCGACGCCTGTCGCTCCGCCTCGATCTCCTGGCGGCTTCGACATTGGGTCTTGTGGATGTGCGATCCGACATCCTTGACCCGACGGCACACCACCTCGGCGCCCGTGCGGTCGCGGGCTACGGCCGGCAGCAATGCACTGTTGACGCGGCGCTGGTCCTGGCGGATGCGGTCGTCATGGCGCCTGGGATCGTCCGCCATGAAGCGCTCCATGCGGTCCAGCGAACGCAGCACCAATTCCCGGCTCGCGCCGGACAGCTTCGACTTCGGGATCTGATTCAGATGGGTGCGGATGGACTCGGCTACCGCGGGAAAGATCTCCGGGTCGAGCTCGTCGTCGGTGATGACGAAAGTGCTCGCCACGACGGGTGTGGCGAGGGCCAGGAACAATACGGTCATGAGACCGATCCGACAGCACTGGGTAAACATGGCGATGTTCCTTTCGGCGTCGCGGGCGGCGACGCGCCACAATTACCGCTTCCTTCGTACTAAGTCAATCGTCGCCATGCTCCCAGTGGGCGGAGTGTCGGAAAGAGGTTCATCAACGCCCCATTTTCTTCTTTGACTTCAGCGTGTTGACGCCTTACCCGAGCATTCAATGTCGGTGTGACGGCCACAAGTTGCCCGGCCGTCGCCGTCAACAGTGCCGGATCCTTGTCGCCGACGTGTTGCAGCGACGGTATCCCGGACGCGTCATGCCGTCCTCCGCCATGGCCAGCTTCAGCAGTGCCCTGCCCTCTCCCGGAGCGGAAAAGCGCCGCCACGCGCAGGAAGTGCGACTCGATGCGCTGGTCGCTGGCCGCTGCTCGCAGCGATGTGAGGGAGATCGACTGTCTAATTGCTTCGAGGGCGATCACGAAACGCCATGCGCGTCGCACATGGCAATGACTCAGCCTGAAGCCCCCGCGGCATGGAGCGGGCGCTGGCGGGTGGCGGCCACCCGCACAGCACACTCCGGTTCCTAGTCCCGCCGCGCCCCACC
>CAZYHP010000003.1:11470-37212 GCA_964647135.1 uncultured Rhodanobacteraceae bacterium | reverse complement strand
ATCACTGACTGGCTTTCCGGGCGTTGATGCCGTCGACCAGCTTGTCCGCCATGGACGTCAGCAGTGCCAGTTCGGTGTCGTCCAGACTGCCGGGACGGGTGTCCATGATGCACAGGCTGCCTATGACCCCGACATCGGCCCGCCGTAACGGGACACCGGCGTAGAAACGGATTCGATGGCGCAGGAACACCGGCAGGGTCGCCACCCTGGGATCGCGTTGGACATCTTCGATGACCACCGGTGCGCCGGAGGCCAGCACCAGGCGGCACGCGGTTTCGGCCTCGGGAAGGCGGCCGATGGCGCCGTCGTCGGCGACCGGCAGGGTCGAGCCCGACACCGCCAGCCCACCGGCCTCCGCCCAGCTCACCTGGGCATGCGCCACGTCGAACACATCGGCCACCTGGCGGACAAGGTCGCGATGGCGCTCGCGCAATCCTTCAATGTCGATGTCCGCTGTCGCGCGCGGCGTCTGCGAGGGCCCATCGGGCGGCGCCTGCGGTGGCTCGTCTGCTGCAGCGGATTGCCCCTCCGCCGTGAGTCGGCGCGCCAATTCCCGAACCGTGCCAGCCCAGTCGTCGGCCGCCAGTCCCAGGTGCGGCGGGTCATCCAGTTGGCCGACCAGTGCCAGCGGCATGGCGATGATGCGTATGGCCTTCTGCGAGCGGCGGATGCGCCGGGTGATCTGGCGCAGCAACGCCTGCGGCGCTGGATGGAAAGCGCAGAGGCAGACCACATCACCGGCCTGGGCACGATCCAGTACCGAGGCGGCGATCCGGCCGGCGGTCAAGGCCGTGACCCGCACATCCAGGCCATGCAGGGCGAGCGCATGGCCGACCATTTGCGCAGCCAGCGCATCCACTTCCCAGCGCGCGCCGATGCAATGGATGCGGCGCGGAGACGTCGCCGATTCCTCCGCCTCGGCAACCGGATAGTCGTCCTGGATTTCCTGCAACAGCTCCGCCATCCCCGTCGTGAACTGCAGCCGGTGCTGCACCGTCGCAGCCGCGGTGTGGTTGGCGCTGGCCAGGCGCAAAGTGGGTATGGCCACGCTGTCGTAGAACTGGACCACCGCATCGGTGGTCGCATCGGGCCCATCGAGCTGGTCGGCGTGGCGATCGATCACTTCCGTCGCCAGTTCCGTCGCGTCCACCACGTTGCCGGCGAGCAGGCGCTGGTAGAGGCGATTGGGTGCATCCAGTACCGGTTCACTGCCGAGCAGGGTTTCCAGCAAAGCCAACCCAGGCAGGTGTCGTCCCAGAACGAGCAGGCAGACGGTCAGCGGCGTCGAGAGGATCAACCCGACAGGTCCCCACAGTGTCGTCCAGAACATTGCCGCGATGATGATCGACAGCGGCGAAAGGCCTGTACTGGCGCCATAGAGCCACGGCTCGATGATGTTGTTGCTGACCACTTCCAGCGTGGCGATCAGGCCGATGGTCCACATCACCATCGACCAGCCGGGATCGACAGCGAACGCCAGCAGCAGCGGGAACAGCGCGCACAGCACCGGCCCCAGGTAGGGAACGAAGCGCAGCACGATGGCGAACGCGCCCCACAGGAACGCACCCGGCACGCCGATCAGGAAGAGGCCGATGGCCAGCGGAACGCCATAGATGGCGTTGACGATCAACTGCATGCGCAGGTAACGGCCGATGCGCGTACCGGCTTCCCCGAGCGCGTCGGTGGCGACATGAAGGTTGCCACCGCCCATCACCCGGAGGATGCGGTCGCGCAAGCCGTCACGGTCGATGAGAATCAGCACGACGAACAGCAGCACGATGCCGGCGGTCACCGCCGGGCTGCCGACGCGCGCCATCCACAACGCCGCGGCGCGCGCCGGTCCGGTCTCCGGATCGGCAATGACCACCGGTTGCGGCGTGCGGTCCACGCCATCGACCTGGTCGATCTCCTTGCTCACCACGCGCAGGGTGGACAGCGCGCCGTCCCAGTCGCTCGGGGCCTTGAGCTCCTGCCGCAACTCGACGAGCTTCGAGCGGATGGTGTCCTGGTAAGTCGGCAGATCGGCGCTCAGGGCGCGCATCTGGCTCAGCATGAAGGCGGCAACGCCGGCAATCGCGGCAACGGCGGCCAGGGTCACGACGATCGCCGCGACGGCGCGCGGCAGACCCCAGCGCTTCAGTCGCGTGACAAGGGGATCGAGCAGGAAGCCGAGGAAGGCGGCCAATGCGATCGGCACCAGCAGTTCGCGGCCGTAATACAGCGCCAGCACGATGACCGCGGCCACGGTCAGGCCGGCGGCGGTCCGCAGCAACGACTCCATGCCGATCAACCTGTCCAGTGCGGCGCGTGCAGCGGGTTCCAGCGTCGCCGTGGGCGTTGGCGGTACAGCCACTGGGGTCACGGGGGCGTTGTCCGTGCCTCGTGGCTTGCTGGCCTGTCCAGATCCGCTCATCGCACTCCCGCCCGTCGACGCCGCGCTGGCGTCGGGGCAGGATAGCGTGTGCTTCCCTGGCCACAATATCGGCACCTTGCGGGCAGATAGGCTGGCTTCACGATTCCCTGCAGGGGCGAACAGCGCGCCGCCGCGGCGCGGGTACAGCCGCGGGCACCCGGCACCGACGGCTGCGACCACGCTGCCGGAACCCCTCGCGCCGTGCCGACCGCCGCAAGGTGCGGTTGGTCAGAGCAACTGGAAGTCGTCGGCGTCGCGCCAGGCCGGAAAGCGTTCGCGATGATCGAGCAGCCGCTGCGGGTCCAGCGTCAGCGTAAGCACCTGCTCGCTCCACGCCAGTTCCGCCAGCACGGTGCCGACCGGATCGATGGCCGCGCTGTCACCGGCGTATTCCAGGCCATTGCCGTCCGTCCCGACGCGATTCACGCCAATGCAGTAGGAAAGGTTCTCGATCGCGCGCGCGCGCAACAGGGTGCGCCAGGGCTCGCGGCGTGGAGCCGGCCAGTTGGCGACAAACAGGCAGAGGTCGTACTCGAAACGTTCCGCGTCGCGGTCGTAGCGGTTGCGCAGCCAGACCGGGAAACGCAGGTCGTAGCAGACCTGCGGCAGGATGCGCCATCCCTTCAGCTCGACCAGCAGGCGCTCGGAACCGCCGGCATAGCGCTCGTGCTCGCGCGCCATGCGGAACAGGTGCCGCTTGTCGTAACACGCGCGCGTGCCATCGGGACGCATCCAGACCAGGCGATTGACCACCCGGTCGCCATCGCGCACAACGATGCTGCCGGTCAGGACCGCGTCGAGGTCGCGCGACATCTTCGCCATCCACGCGACCGTCGCACCCTCCATGTCCTCGGCGTCGTGCACCGCGTCGTTGCTGAAGCCGGAGGAAAACGTTTCCGGCAGCACCACAAGATCGGTACGACCGGCCAAGGGCGCGATCAGTCCGCCGTAGTAGTCACGGTTGCCATCCGGGTCGTGCCAGCGCGTAAGGCCCTGAACCAGCGTGACGCGCAACGGCTCCATGTCAGACCGCCTTCAGGCGCTGGGCCGCTTCGGCCAGCGTCGCTTCGTTCTTGGCGAAGCAGAGGCGGACCAGGCGTGCGTCCGGTGCGGTTTCGTAGAACGGCGACAACGGAATGGCGGCGACCTTGTGTTCGGCGACCAGCCATTCGCAGAACGCCAGGTCATCAAGTTCGCTGATCACCGAATAGTTGACCAGCTGGAAGTAGCCGCCGGGCACCTCCAGCAACTGGAAACGCGACCCCGACATCAGCGCGCGGAAGTGGTCGCGCTTGGCCTGGTAGAAGGCCGGCAGTTCCAGGTAGTGCTGCGGGATCGACTCGAGCACATCGGCAATCGCGCACTGCGCCGCGTTGAAGGTGCAGAACGTCAGGTACTGGTGCACCTTGCGGAATTCCGCCGACATCGCCGGCGGCGCGACGCAGTAGCCGACCTTCCAGCCGGTGCAGTGATAGGTCTTGCCGAAGGAACTGATGACGAAGCTGCGCGCAGCAAGCTCATCGTGTCCGAGCACGCTGTGGTGCGGCACGCCGTCGAACACCATGTGTTCGTAAACCTCGTCGGAGATCACCAGGATGCCGGTGTCGCGGACGATGTCGGCCAGCGCATCGAGGTCGTCGCGATGCAGCACCGCGCCCGTGGGATTGTGCGGAGAATTGATCAGGATCATGCGCGTTCGCGGCGTCACCGCGTCGCGCACGCGCTGCCAGTCGACAGAGAAGTCGGGCAGGCGCAGCGGGATTCGCACGCAGCGCCCGCCATTGAGTTCCACGGCCGGGGCGTAGGAGTCGTAGCAGGGGTCAAGCAGGATCACCTCGTCGCCGCTGCGCACCACGGCGGCGAATGCCGCGTACAAGGCTTCGGTCGCGCCACTGGTGACGGTGATGTCGGTGTCGGCGTTGATCCGGCGCCCATACAGCCGTTCGGTCTTCAGGGCGATCTGTTCGCGCAGCTTCGGCACGCCGGTCATCGGCGCGTACTGGTTGCGGCCTTCGCGGACATGGCGCGCCAGCGCCTCGAACAGTTCCTGCGGGCCTTCGAAATCGGGGAAGCCCTGTCCAAGATTGACCGCGCCGTGGCGCATGGCCAGCTGCGACATGACCGTGAAGATCGTGGTGCCGACGTTCGGCAGCTTGCTCTGGATCTGCATGGGTGCGCGGGGTCCTGTTCTACTCCGGGTCGACGATCAGCGCGATGGCGTTGCCATCGATGGCCTGCACCTCGTCGGCGAGCGCACGCTCGACCAGCAGATAGCGACCGCGCATCTGCACGACACCGAGCCGACCACGGTTCAGATGCTCCAGCTGTTCATCGGTCACGTAGATACGGCGGATCTTGCCGCCATATTCGAAATTGCGGATGGTCTCGGCGTCTTCCCGGTTGAGCGTGCGGCCCTCGATCATCGCGGCGACCTGTTCGCGCTGCCGGCGACGGCGCTCAGCGGCCTCGCGCTCGGCCTGCAGCTTGCGTTCGCGCTCGCGCTTCTCGGTCTGCGCGCGCAGCGCGTAGGCCTTGGCCAGATCGATTTCCTCCTCCGACTGCGGTGTACGACCCGCAGCCTTGCCACCCTTGGCGCGCGCGGGCGCGCCGTTGGCCTGGCGGCCCCCGCCGTGACCGCCCTTGCCTTTATGGGCCGGCCGACTTTCACGCCGCTCGACGGGTTTGAACTGTTCAAGCACGCCGCTCTGGCGCAAGGCGTCACGCAGGGAACTGGTCATGGAACGGCTACTGGAGGTGGGCAGCACGAATGCGGCTGGACAGCTTGCCGACAGCGGCACGACGATGCAAGCGACCGGGGACACGGCATGCCGCGACGGCGACCGTTGCGCCCGGTCGGACTCAGGCGCCGGCGGGCCCGGCCCGGCCGGCGACGGAGCGACCGCGGCCGATGCCGTAGTACGCCAGCCCGGCCTCCTCGACCGCGGCCGGTTCGTACATGTTGCGACCGTCGAACATCACCGGCTCGGACAGGGCCGATCGGATGCGGGCGAAATCGGGGCTGCGGAAGGCCTTCCACTCGGTCATCACGATGAGCGCGTCGGCCCCTTCCAGCGGTGTCCACGGATCCGTGCACAGCACCAGGTCGTCGCGTTCGCCGTAGAGGTGGCGCGTTTCCGCCAGCGCCTCCGGATCATAGGCCCGCACCGTGGCACCGTCCGCCCACAGGCGTTCGAGCAACGTGCGGCTGGCGGCCTCGCGCATGTCATCCGTATTGGGTTTGAACGCCAGGCCCCAGAGCGCGAACGTGCGGCCGCGCAGGTCGCCGAAATGGCCGCGCATCAGCGCATGGATGCGACCTTTCTGTGCCGCGTTGACGGCTTCCACGGCCTCCAGCAGTCGCGGCAGGTAGCCGTGCTCGCGCGCGGTGCGGTCGAGGGCGTTCACGTCCTTGGGAAAACACGAGCCGCCATAGCCGGCACCGGCATAGATGAAGTGGTAGCCGATGCGCGGGTCGGATCCGATTCCACGCCGAACCTGCTCGATATCGGCGCCGACCCGTTCGGCGATATTGGCCATTTCATTCATGAAACTGATCTTGGTGGCGAGCATGGCGTTCGCCGCGTACTTGGTCAGCTCCGCGGAGCGCACATCCATGACCACGATCCGATCGTGGTTGCGATTGAACGGCGCATACAGCCGGCGCAGCTTCGCCACGGCCCGTTCGCTGTCGCTACCGATGACGATGCGATCCGGACGCAGGCAGTCGTTGACGGCATCGCCTTCTTTCAGGAACTCGGGATTCGACACCACATCGAAGGCGACTTCCGCGTTCCGGGCCTTCAGTTCGGCGGCGATGGCGTCGCGGACGCGGTCGGCGGTTCCGACAGGAACGGTGGACTTGTTCACCACGACGACCGGTTGCGACAGATGGGCACCGATGCTGCGTGCCACTGCCAGCACGTGCCTGAGATCGGCGCTGCCATCCTCGTCCGGAGGCGTACCGACAGCGATGAAAATCAACTCGCCATGAGCGACACCGCGCGCCGGATCGTCGCTGAAGTTCAGACGGCCGGCCTGGCGGTTGTCGCGCACGAGAGGCGCCAGGCCGGGTTCGAAGATGGGAATCTCGCCCCGCTCCAGCCGTGCCAGCTTCGCCGCATCGACGTCCAGGCAGAGCACATCGTTGCCGACCTCGGCCAGGCACGCACCAGTGACAAGACCGACGTAGCCGGTCCCGAAAATCGTGATCCGCATGGGTGGATTCCTGCAGTGTGCGACCAGTCTAGCCGGCCTGTGTTGCATTCGCCGCAGCGCCGCCGTGATGCGACGGAAAAGGAACGGCGCCACAAGGGCGCCGTTCCTCAGGCCGACCGACGCGCGACGCGCGCCGGAAGACCGGGTCTTACTTGACGATTTCCAGCAGCTCGACCTCGAAGATCAGCGTCGAGTTCGGACCGATCGGACCCGGCGTGCCCTGCTCGCCATAGGCCAGGTCGGACGGCACGAAGAACTTGTACTTGCTGCCCACCGGCATCAGCTGCAGGCCTTCGGTCCAGCCCTTGATCACGCCGTTCAGCGCGAACTCCGCCGGCGTGCCGCGATCAATCGAGCTGTCGAACTTGGTGCCGTCGATCAGCGTGCCGACGTAGTGCACCTTGACCTTGTCGGTCGCGGTCGGCTTTTCGCCGGTGCCCTGGGTCAGCACCTGGTACTGCAGGCCGGAATCGGTGGCGCGGATACCCGGCTTGTCCTTGTTGGCGGCCAGGAAGGCCTCGCCTTCGCTGCGGTTGGTCGCAGCAGCGGCAGTACGCTCTTCCATGGCCTTGGCCTGCATGCGCTGCATGAACGCCTGCTTGACCTCGTTGGCCTGCTCGTCGTTGAGCTTGGTGGCGCCACCGGCGATGGAATCCTTGATGCCCTGGACCAGCACGTCCACATCGATCTCATCCTTGATCTGGGCAAGGCTGCGGCCGACATCCATGCCGACCATGTAGCTGACCTTGTCCTTGTCAGTGGTGAGATCGGCGGCCACTGCGGTCGACACGGCGGCAGCCAGAACGGCGGACGTCGCGAGGACGCTCTTGAACGAAACGGACATGTATTTCTCCTGGGATAAGGGATTTGGCTGCCGGCACAGGGCGTTGGCAGCCTGAGCTGCGCACCCGTGGCCCGGCGCGCTCACTATTGTGATGCCCGCACCGGCAATCGGCAACGGAGGATGGACAGCCGACCGGGGCGGTGGTTCCCGCCCGATCAGGGCGATTCAGGCGCCGCCCTGGCCAGTTCGGCCTCGATGGCGGCGAGCATCGCCGCATCATCCGGCGGCGTGCGGCTGCCGAAACTGGCAGCCACCTTGCCATCACGGCCGACCAGGTACTTGTGGAAGTTCCAGGACGGATAGGTGCCATCGGCCTGCGCCGCCAGTGCGTGGTAGAACGGCACGGCGTTGTCGGCACGCACGCTCACCTTCTGGAACATCGGGAACTGCACGCCGTAGGTGCTGGCGCAGAACGCCTGGATCTCGTCCTCGGTGCCGGGTTCCTGGCCGAGAAAGTCGTTGGACGGGAATCCGACGACCGCGAAGCCGCGCTCCGCCAGACGGGCATGCAGGGCCTCGAGGCCTTCGTACTGCGGCGTCAGACCGCATTTGCTCGCGGTGTTCACGACCAGCAGGACCTGTCCCTGGAAGCGCTCGCAGAGGTTCACGGGCTCGCGCTGGGCCAATGGACGGAAGTCGACGTCCAGCAGGGGCGCCTGGCAGGCCGCGGCGGCCGGGCCGGCCGCTGTCACCATGGCAAGAAACATCCAGATCTTCATCGTGAAATCCCAGGCGGTTTTCTGAACGACAAGCATACGCCGGTAAACGGGCAACGCGTGCATGACCTTCGGCAGGGTTGTGATCCGTTCGTGTGGTGTAGTACATTACCAGCACACCACGACAGGAGAACACCAATGCTCCGCCCCCTCATCCAACGACTCACCCTGACCGCCATCCTGCTGGGCGCCCTGCTCGGGGCGGGTGCGGTGGTCGATATCACCGCCGGCAGCGGCGAGTTGCTTGCGGCCAGCGAATCGGCCGCACCGATCCCGCACGAGCGCGCACCTGCTAACGACGCCGCCACTGCCGCACAAACCGCCAGGCAGGTCCGCACACCGGCCGGACCGAACCGCCGCTGGCCGTTCTTCTCCTTCGGCGCCGCCAAGGGGAAGCGGTCATGGTAAGCGAGTGGGCCGACAACACGCCGATCTATGTCCAGCTGCGCGAACGCGTGCTGGCACAGATCCTCGACGGCGCCATCCGTCCAGGCGAAGCGCTGCCCTCCGTTCGCCAGGTCGCCGGTGAGCTCGCGATCAATCCGATCACGGTCACCAAGGCCTACCAATCGCTGGCCGACGAAGGCATTGTGGAGAAGCGCCGCGGCATGGGGCTGTACGTGACCGAAGGTGCCGACCAGGCGCTGCGCAGGCGTGAGCGCGAGCGTTTTCTCAACGACGAGTGGCCCTTGATTGCCGCCCGCATCAGGCGCCTGGAGATCGATCCAGCCGCCCTGCTGCGCGACTTCTGATTCCCAGGGAGATTTACGCATGACCGCCATCATCCAAGCACGCGGGCTGAGCAAGTCCTACGGCGCCACCCGTGCCCTGGACAACGTGAGCTTCAACATCCCGCCTGGCCGCATCGTGGGCCTGATCGGACCCAACGGCGCCGGCAAGACCACGGCGCTGAAGGCGATCCTCGGCCTGACGCCGTACCACGGCGAACTGAAGGTCCTCGGCTTCGACCCGCACAGTGAACGGCAACAGTTGATGAAGGAAGTCTGTTTCATCGCCGACACCGCCATCCTGCCGCGCTGGATCCGCGCACGCGAGTTGATCGACTTCGTCGAACACGTGCATCCGAATTTCTCGCGCGAGAAATGCATGGCATTCCTGAAGCGCACGAAGATCGACCCGGCCATGAAGGTCAAGGCGATGTCGAAGGGAATGGTGGTGCAGCTGCACCTGGCCATCGTCATGGCCATCGATGCGCGCCTGCTCGTGCTCGACGAACCGACGCTGGGCCTCGACATCCTGCACCGCAAGTCGTTCTACGAGGCTTTGCTCAACGACTACTTCGACCAGGAAAAGACCATCCTGGTGACCACCCACCAGGTCGAGGAGATCGAGCACATCCTCAGCGACGTGCTGTTCATCCAGGACGGCCGCTTCGTGCTCGACGCCACCATGGAATCGCTGCCGGAACGCTTCACCGAAGTACTGGTGAACCCGGACCGCCGCGACCAGGCGCTGGCACTGAAGCCGCTGCACGAGAACACGCTGTTCGGAAAGTCGGCCATGCTCTTCGACGGCGTGCCGCGCGAAAGACTGGCCGAACTGGGTGAAACCCGCACCCCCGGCCTGGCCGACCTGTTTGTCGCCATCATGAAGGAGAAGAACTGATGAACGCCCTGGCGACTGTCAGCCGCCTGCCCGGCGGCGCCGGCTCCACCCTGTCGACCTTCGTTGCGCTGCTCAGGCGCGAGTACTGGGAACACCGCGGCGGCTTCTGGTCGGCGCAGTTCTGGACCATGGTCGTGCTGCTGGGAATGGTCCTGCTGTCGATGCTGGTGGGTGAAGCCTTCCGCATGAACCTGATCGGCAACGTCGACGTGCGCACGCTCGGCGACTTGGCCGTCCGCGAGCTCGGCCCGGCGGAAATGGCGCAGTTCCGCCAGGGCCTGGAAATCGGGCTCTGGGGACTGGGCCTCATCAACCAGATGGTCCTGTACTTCGTGGTGCTGTTCTACTGCATCAACACCCTGTACGAGGAGCGCAAGGACCGCAGCATCCTGTTCTGGAAGTCGCTGCCGGCGACCGACACCATGACGGTGCTGTCGAAGCTGGTCACCGCCGTGCTGGTGGCGCCGTTCCTGGCCATGGCCGCGACCATGCTGCTGCATGTCGGTTTCCTGGTGCTGGTGTCGCTGTACGCGGCCCTGCACGGCGTGAATCCGCTGCCGTTCCTCTGGCAGCCCGCACTGCTCGGCAAGGTCTGGCTGCAGATGCTGGCGATGGTGCCCGTGCACATGCTGTGGGCGATCCCGGGCATCGCCTGGCTGCTGCTGGCGTCGAGCTGGTCGAAACGCGCCCCGTTCGTCTGGGCCCTGCTGATTCCCTGCCTGGCCGGCGTGCTCTATGGCTTTGTCGAGGCGGCGGTTCGTCTTTCGACGCCGAGCAGCTGGTTCTGGGAACACATCGTCGGGCGCATCTTCAGTTCGCCGGGCAGCATGCTGCTGCGTCCGTGGAACTGGCGCGAAGGGCCCGGCACGCAGAACCCGTTCGCGCAGTCGGTGAGCTGGGAGCGCATGCAGGCCGTACTGTCCGCGCCGGAAACCTGGATCGGACTGGCGATCGGCGTGGTCCTGCTGGCCGCGGCGATCTGGCTGCGCCGGTTCCGCGACGACAGCTGACGCCACGCCCGACGCTGTCGGCACGCACGGCCCGCCCCGAAAAGGCGGGCCGTTTATGTTGAAGAGTCTGGGCGGAAACGCCCGCTGAATTGCTGCCGCTGGCGCAATGCCGAGGACCCGGGCATCCTGATCCAGGTCAGCGACGATGCAGCCTCTGGCGCGCAGACTGGTGGTCGCCACGACATGCCTTGCCGTGTTTCCGTAACCAACCAGAGGTATTCGCCATGCGTTCCATCCTGATGCTTGCCGGCCTGCTTGCCAGCCCTGTCACCTTCGCTGCCAACTGCACCATCGACCTGGTCGGCAACGACCAGATGAAGTTCGACAAGACCTCCGTGACGGTTTCATCCAATTGCGCGGAAATCGAGATCAAGCTCGCGCACAGCGGCACACTGGCGGCCAATGTCATGGGCCACAATGTGGTTGTTTCGCCCACCGATGTCTGGCAGGCCGCGGCCCAGGACGGCCTCAAGGCCGGCGCGGCGAACCACTATGTCACCCCGGGTGACGCCCGTGTCATCGCCTACACCGAGATGATCGGCGGCGGCCAGACGACCAGCGTCAAGTTTCCGGGCAGCGCGTTGACGGCCGGGACGCCGTATACCTTCTATTGCTCGTTCCCCGGACACTGGTCGCTGATGAAGGGCGACATCGTCGTCGAATAAGACGCAACCTGCTCCACGCGGTGGCGGCGTCTCGGGTCGTTGGCTCCGGGACGCCCTCGCCCGCGGCAAGCGCCGCGCGAAGCGGGGTCCTCCGCGCACGAGCTGCGGCACCGCTCCGTTCAGCATGCCGCCATGCGGCGGCGTATGATGGCCATCGCCCTTGAACGTCGACCTCCTTCCGGGCCGGTGGTCCTCAAAGCCATGACCGTCCAAGCCGCCACGCAACGCCAGCCTGCTCCTGACCGGGAGCCGCTCTCCACGTCCCGCAGCCGACCCTATTCCTGTTCGACCTGCGCCTTTGCCGACGCCTGCTGCTCCGAAGGCTATGACGATGGTGCCGTCGCCCAGATGCAGGCGATGCTGGTCGACGATGTCAGCCATTACGAGGAAGGCCAGCACATCTTCCGCGAGGGCGACCCTTTCGACGCCATTGCGGCAGTGCGTGCCGGAACGGTCAAGACCTACATCCTCGATCGCGAAGGCCGCGAGCAGGTGCTCGGCTTCTTCCTGCCGGGCGAAGTGGTGGGATTGAACGCGATCCACCCGCAGATCTATCCCTGCAATGCAGTCGCACTGGATACCGTGGTCCTGTGCCGCTTCTCTTTCCAGCGCATGAGTTCGCTGGCCAGTACGCTGCCGGGCCTGCAGTCCCGCCTGTTCCGCCTGCTCAGTGAAGACATCGGCAAGGCGGCGCTGCTGTCCGGCGATTTCAGCGCCGACGAGCGCATGGCCGCTTTCCTCGTCGCGTTGTCGCGTCGTTATGCCCGTCGCGGGCTTTCCGGCACCCGGTTCAATCTGCCGATGGCACGCACCGACATCGCCAATTACCTGCGCCTGGCGCCGGAAACGGTCAGTCGCGTCCTGCGTCGACTGCGCACGGACGGCATTCTCGACATCGATCGCCGCGAGTTGCGCATCCTCGAACTGCCCCGTCTGGAACGGATCGCCGAAGCGATCCTGCGCGATCACGCGCACTGAGGCCTATCGCGCCACCCGCCTTTGCTCTTTGAACCGGCGCCTGGCGACGGGCGCATCTCGTCCTGTCCCGTCAGCGTGGCGAAAATCCCGCTGCCATCAGTAACGCTCCACTTTCGGTGGCATGCAGTCACGCGCGCGCTCGCGCGCCTGGGCGGCGCCGTTCGGCGCGTTCTGCATCACACGGGCCTCGGCCACGGTCAGCCAGCTGCGCGCGCACCATTCGCCGACCTTGGCCCCGGCTTCCCAGGCTTCCCGCGCCAGGCGTTCCGCCTCGGCGGCCTCACCCCGGGCGAGCTTCAGCTCGGCGTAACGCTGTCGCGCCTCCGGATCCTCGAGTGCGTCGCGCAGGGCCTCTTCCGCCGCACGACGGTCGCCGCGCATTTCCGCCCGCCTCGATGCCTCGATGGCGACGGCGATGTCCGCGCTGCGCACCACCTCGACATGGAATTCGCCGCGGTATGCGACGGCACCATCGCGGATGAGGGCGAGGACATTCACCGGTGGCGCCGGCGACGGCGCCGGCGGTTCACGCACGACGTCGCGGCCGCAGGCGGCGATCAGCATCAGGCTCGTGGAAACCAGGGCAATTCGATTCGGTTTCATTCCGTCAGTCCCGTGTGCCGCCGACGCGACGCAGCAGGTCGCCGGCGGCGTTGTCGATACAGCCTCCCCAGCGGGGCATCTCCGGCGCGAAGCCCGGCACGAACGGCAGGGTGCGCGTATCGTCGCAGCGCGAGGGCATCGCCTGGCCGTCGGCGGCGATGCTCTGCCAGTCCACTGCGGCGCGGGCGTCCACCGACAGCGGCGCATGCGGCAGCCGACGCATCAGGTCGATCCACACCGGCAAGGCGGCACTCGATCCGGTGAGATCAAGGGCGGCATTGTCATCATTGCCAATCCACACGACGGCCAGCAGGTTGCCGGTGAAACCGGCGAACCAGCTGTCGCGACCGTCGTTGCTGGTGCCGGTCTTGCCGGCAGGCGAGAAAGCCGCCAGCGGCGTCGCATTGATCGCCCGCGCGGTGCCGCTGCGCACCGATTCCTGCATTGCGTAGTCAACCAGCGCAACGGCGGCCTGGTTGGTGGCGGTGGCCGGCGCCGGCGCCACGCGCGCCAGCACGCGGCCGCGCGCATCGAGCACGCCGGTGAGCGCGCGCAGGCGGCGACCCTGGCCACCCGATGCCAGGAATCCATAGAGCTGCGCCACCTGCATCGGACTGAGATCGATCGCGCCGAGGGTCAACGAAGGATTCGCCGCCACCGGCAATCCGCCCGCCAGCGAAGACATCAATGTGGCGACGCGGTCGACGCCGACCGCCATCCCCAGCTGCACGGTGGCAAGGTTGTAGGACTTGGCCAGCGCGTCGATCATCAGCGTCGGCCCGTGCGGCCGACCATCGAAATTCCTCGGCTCCCAGCTGCGACCACCCGGCAGCGGAACACGGATCGGCGCGTCGTCCAGGACCGTCGCCAGCGACCAGCGCGACGGTTGCGCCAGCGCCGTGAGGAAGACGAAGGGCTTGGCGAGCGACCCGATCGGCCGCTGCGCCTGCATGACGCGATTGAAACCGGCGTTGCGGGCATCCCTGCCGCCAACCGCTGCGAGCACATCGCCGCTGTGCGGATCCGTGACAATGACGGCCGCATCCAGCTGCTCGGCCCCGCGCAGCTTTGCCACGGCTTCGGCGACCGCCGCTTCCGCGCCGGCCTGCGCCGACGGCGACAACGTCGTGTGGATGGCCAGGCCTTCGCGTGCCAGTTGCGCGTGGCCCAGTCCACGCCCGAGCTGCACGCGCACCATCTCAAGGAACGCCGGGTGGCGATTGCGCGCCAATCCCGGTTGCGCGGTGACGCCCAGCGGCTGGGTCTGCGCATGCCTGTATTCGGCGGGCGTGATCAGGCCGGTGTCGTGGAAATGATGCAAGGCCAGGTCGCGGCGCTTGCGTGCGCGGTCCGGATTCCGCCTCGGATTGTGCCAGGACGGTCCCTGGATCAGGCCGACCAGCATCGCGATCTCGGCGACACCCAGTTCGTCGAGGTCGCGTGCGAAATAGAACTCCGACGCCGCCGCCATGCCGTGCACGGCCTGCCCGGCCTGCTGACCCATGAAGACCTCGTTGAGGTACATCTCCAGGATCAGGCCCTTGTCCTGGCGCGCCTCGATCAGCACTGCCAGAAAGGCCTCGTTGATCTTGCGCGTCCAGGTCTGCTCAAGACTGAGGAACAGGTTGCGCACCAGCTGTTGCGTGATCGTGCTGCCGCCCTGGGTGCGATGGGTGGTGAGGTTGCGCCAGGCCGCGCGCGCGATCGCCACGGGATCGACGCCGCGGTGATGCTTGAAGTCGCGATCCTCGACCGCCTGCACGCCGGCGATCAGCAGTGGCGGCATTTCCGAGAGGCGAAGCGGACGCTGCTCACGTTGCAGCGGTCCGTAGAACGTGGCGATGCGCGCCGGATCGATTCGCGCTTCCGGCAGCGGCCGGCCCGTCGCTTCAGCAAGGGTCTGCACGCGCTGGCGACCGACATCGACCCGGAAACGCCGGGCTGGCCAGCGACCGGACGGATCATCGAATTCGCGCGTGTGGATCAGGAAGACGTTGCCTTCGCGCTCATAGGTTCCCGGCCGCAGCGACTGCGGCACCGACTGGTACTGCGAGGCCCGCAGCTCCGCCTCCAGCGTGTCGGCGGTCATCGCCATGTTCGGGCGCAGGATCAGCGCCCGCGCATAGACCCGACTGGGCTGGTTGCCGGCCGCGAACGCGGCGAAATGCCGCGCGACCTGGCGGTCCAGATACCAGCCATATGTGATGGCAAAACCGAGACCGGCTCCCAGTCCCAGCAACCCGACGCGCAGCAGCCAGTAGCGGACGGGCTTCCAGGAGAACGGCATTGATGCCTCAGGCACGCAGGCCGATGGGGCAGCTCACGCCGGTGCCGCCGATGCCGCAATAGCCATCGGGGTTCTTCGCCAGATACTGCTGGTGGTAGTCCTCGGCGAAATAGAACGGACCGGCCGGCTCGATCTGCGTGGTGATGGCGCCGAAGCCCGACTGCGCAAGGCGGGCCTGGTAAGCGTCACGGCTGGCGACGGCGGCCTCATGCTGCGCAGCGTCCAGCGTGTAGATCGCCGAACGGTACTGCGTACCCAGGTCGTTGCCCTGGCGCATGCCCTGCGTCGGATCGTGGTTTTCCCAGAACACGCGAAGCAGCGCTTCATAGGCGACCTTCGCGGGATCGAAGACGACCTGCACGACTTCCGTGTGTCCGGTTTCGCCGCTGCAGACTTCCTTGTAGGTCGGGTTGCGCGTGTAACCACCGGCATAGCCGGCTGCGGTGCTGACCACCCCCGGCAGCTGCCAGAACACGCGTTCAACACCCCAGAAACAGCCCATGCCGAATACCGCGCGCGCCAGCCCGGCGAATTCATCGCGCAGCGGCGCATCCAGGACGAAATGCCGGTTGTCCAGCGGCATCGCATCGTCACGGCCGGGCAGCGCCCGCTCCGGATCCACCATGCGCTGGCGGTCGGCTCCGATTCCCAACATGTCGATGTCTCCGCTCAGTGTCCGATGCTTTCGTATTTCGCAAGGCGCTCGCTTTCCGCTGCCGCGCCGGCCAGCCAGTCCCGCATGGCCGGCAGGTTGTAGACCGCCTCCACGTAGGCCTGGCCGTCCTCGTCCAGCGGCACGCCGTAACCGCGGAAGCGGACGGCAACCGGCGCGAACATGGCGTCGGCGATGCCGAAGCGTCCGAACAGGAACGGACCACCCTGGCCATGCGCTTCGCGTGTCTGCCGCCAGAGCGACTGGATGCGACCGATGTCACGGCGCGCACCGGCGCTGATCGCATGGAGGCTGCTGCGACGACCGCAGTTCATCGGCAGTTCGCCGCGCAGGTCCCCGAATCCGGAATGCATTTCCGCGCTGATGCAGCGCGCCAGCGCACGGGCACCCTGGTCCTCGGGCCAACCGCGCAATTCGGGGTGAAGATCGGCGAGGTATTCGAGGATCGCGAGCGAATCCCAGACGACACGTTCGCCGTCGTGCAGGACCGGGACGCGGCCGGTCGGAGACAGGTCGCCAATGCGCTCGCGGAAGAGGTCGCTGTCCAGCGGCAGGCGCACCTCCTCGAAGTCGAGGCCATGGTGGCGCAGGAACACCCAGGGTCGCAGCGACCACGAAGAATAGTTCTTGTTGCCGATCACCAGACGCAAGGAAGCCATGCAGGGTTCTCCATGAACGAGGCAGGATGTTACGGCAGCGTGGATGAATGCGGAATGCGGGCCGGTTCAGGCGCGTGGCGCATGCAGCCGGCGCATGGCCGCCTCGAAATCGCCGGCCACGGCCAGGTCCATCTCGGCACGCGCCGCTTCGACACCCTCCCGGATCGCCCGCTCGTCTTCCTGGCCGGGGCGGCCGAGCACCCAGCCGGTGACGCGGTCCTTGTGGCCGGGATGCCCGATTCCGACACGCAGGCGATGGAAGCGACCATGGCCCAGCTGCCCCATGATGTCGCGCAGTCCATTCTGGCCGCCGTGGCCACCATCGAATTTCAAGCGCACGACGCCGGCCGGCAGGTCCAGTTCGTCGTGCGCCACCAGCATCTGTTCGGGTTCGATGCGGTAGTAGTTCAGCAGTGCGATGACCGCACGACCGCTGTGGTTCATGAACGTGGTGGGCCGCGCCAGCCAGACATTGTGGCCGTTGATCCCGGCCTTGCCGAGTTCGGCGTGCAGCTTGGCGTCGCGGCCCAGGCGCACACCGGCCGACTCGGCCAGCGCATCGACGAACCAGGCGCCGGCATTGTGCCGTGTCTGCGCGTATTCGGGTCCCGGGTTGCCGAGGCCGACGATCAGTTTCAATCCGGACATGCGCTGGCGAAAGCGTTCAAGGCATCAGAAGGAACGCGATGGTAGCGGCTGCGGCGCCGCCTCACACGTTTGCCGAACGGACTTGCACCGGAGTGACGCTGTGCAGGGCGTCATTGGGACAGGGAGAACAGGCACAAACGTAAACGGCGGCGACAGAAAGGCTGTCGCAAGGAAACAAGTCGGCAAGACCGGCACGGCGATTTCACCTCGTCGCCGCAGCAGCGTATGCGACAAGGCCTAGCTGTCTGGCGATAACAGCTGTCGACTTCCGTTGAAAGACTTCAGGGCAACTGCGCCGATATGCGCCGGGCCGCAAGAAAGGCTGAGGGCGCGCCTTTCGGCGCGCCCTGCCCTTCCCCCCCATGCCCGTCCCTCAGGACGAAACCGGAATGCGCAGCACCGCGCCGACCAGGATGCGGTCGGAAGCCAGGCCATTGGCGCTGCGGATGGACTGGACCGACACACCGTGGCGACGTGCGATGACGGCGAGGGTCTCGCCGCGGCTCACGGTGTGGTGGCGTTCGATCGGCTTCACGTTGGCCGCGTACCAGGTGCCATGCGGCGGCGCCACGGCGAAGTAGTCCTTGATGCCGTCGCGGATGGCGAGGGCAAGGCGGCGCCGGAACTGCGCGTCCTTGAGATTGCGCTCTTCGACCGGATTGCTGATGAAGCCCGTTTCGATCAGCAGCGACGGCACGTCGGGCGAACGCAGCACCATGAAGTTGGCGCGCTGCACCTCGTTCTTGTGCACATTGCCGACGCTGGCCATCGCACGAATCACGTTTTCGGCGACGGCGTTGCTGGCTTCGAGCGTCGCACCCTGCGACAGGTCCAGCAGCACCGTCGCCAGCAGGTTGTCCTTGTCGCTCAGCGACACGCCGCCGACGAGTTCGGCGGAATTCTCGCGTTCGGCCAGCCATCGCGCCGCTTCCGAGCTCGCGCCCCGCGTCGACATCACGAACACCGACGAGCCGCGTGCGTCAGGACGCGTGAAGGCGTCGGCGTGGATGGAGACGAACAGGTCGGCTTCCTCGCGGCGCGCCTTCTGGTAGCGTTCGGCATGCGGCAGGTAGACGTCGCTGTCACGCACGAGAATCGCGCTCAAGCCGCGCTCGGCGTCGAGAACCGCTTTCAATTCGCGTGCGACCTGCAGCGTGATGTCCTTTTCGCGCGCACCGGTCGGACCGATGGCGCCGGGATCCTTGCCGCCGTGGCCGGCGTCGATGGCGATGATGATGTCGCGCTCGCCGCCGGGCGCGGCGCTGGCGACAGTCAGGACCGGGCTGGGTTCGCTGGCGGCGCCCTGCTGCTCGAGTTCAACGACAAGGCGATGGCCGTCGCGCTGGCTCGGACTGAGGACGAAACTGCGCGCCTGGGCGCTGGCGGACAGATCCAGCACGATCCGCAGGTCACTGCCCTGGCGGCCGTGGCGGACGTTCTCGACCAGTCCTGCGGAAGCGGCGCGGAAAGCGCTGCCAAGCCGACCGCCCTTGATGTCGATGACCACGCGGTCGGGGTTGGCCAACGTGAAGACCTTGTAGTCCGGCGTGCCGTCCAGGTGGACGATCGTCCGGGTCAGGCCTTGCTGCTGCAGGGTCTGCAGACGTTGGATTTCCGCCGCGTGCAGCGCGGCCGTCGGCAGGACGCCGATCAACAGCAACCACGGCAGACGGCGGAAGAGGCGCATGCGCCGGACTCTACGCCAGTCCATTTTCGGAATGCAAGTGGTTTTTGCTTGAGAATCCGTACCCTACAGACTCTTCGTCACCTGATACTTCTGATCGACCACCAGATATTCCGTCTGCAAGTGCCCGCCGCCACTAAGTATTGGGCGACGGAGACCTGCGTCACGGATTGACAGGGCCGGACCGGCGGCCATCCGATCCGGGCCCGAAGCGATCACTCGGCCTTGCCGTCTTCCGGCTTGTAGCGCTCGAACCAGGCCAGCGTATTGAGCACCTGCGCCAGCATGTGGCTGGGGCGGGCGTTGATGCCGTGCGAGGCGCCGGGGATGCGGACCATGGCCGTTTCGACCCGGCGCAGCTGCAGCGCCTGGTAGAACTGCTCGGTTTCCGAAATCGGCGTGCGGTAGTCCTCTTCGCCGGTGATCAGCATGGTCGGCGTACTGACGTTGCCGACGTAGGCCAGCGGCGACCGGCGCCAGTAGTGTTCCTGCGCACCCGGCTCCCAGGGCTTCATCGGGAACCAGTAGTTGGCGAACATCGGCGAGAAGTCGGCGGTCAACACGAAGCTGGTCCAGTTGATCACCGGCTTGGCCACCACAGCGGCCTGGAAGCGGTCGGTGTGGCCGACGATCCACGCGGTCAGCACCCCCCCTCCGGAGCCGCCCGTGACATACAGGCGCCCGGTGTCGATGTAGCCGCGCGCGATGACGGCGTCGACGCTGGTGATCAGGTCGTCGTAGTCATGACTCGGATAGTTGTGGTGGATGTGGTCGGCGAAGGCCTGGCCATAGCTGGTGCTGCCACGCGGATTGACGTAGACCACCACGTAGCCGGCACTGGCGTACAGCTGCGTCTCCGGTGCGAACTGCGGCCCGTACGCGGAATGCGGACCGCCGTGGATTTCCAGCAGCAGCGGGTATTTTTTCGAGGGATCGAAGTCCGGCGGCGTGACGATCCACGCCTGCACGTCGAGGCCGTCCGCCGACGACTTCACCCAGAACTCCTCGACCTTGCCGAGCGCCTTGCTGCCCAGCACGTCGCTGTTGAGATCGGTCAGCACCCGCGCCGGACGGCCGCGCTGGAGGACGGCGATGTCGGATGGACGGTATTCGGTGCCGCGCGTGTAGGCGACGCGACCATTGCTGACGTGGAAGCGGCCGCCGGTGTAGGGCCGTCCCATCGACGTGCCGCCGAGATCGTCGACCAGCGACTGGATTTCGCCGCCACGGGCCGCGATCCAGCCGATGTGACCCTTGCCCTGGCGTTCGTAGCCGATGAACAGCCCGCGGCCATCGCGATCCCAGGCGACGTTGTCGATGCTGTAGTCGAAGCCTTCAGCCAGCGCCGTCGAGCGGCCGCTGGCAAGGTCGAGGACATACAGCCGGGTGACGTGGTGGCCCAGCTTGCGGTCGTCGTAGCCGAGGTAGGCGATCTGGCGACCGTCCGGCGAAATCGCCGGGCTGCGATCCGGACCACTGCGGCTGGTCAGGGCGACGGCCCGGCCGCTCGCCACATCGATGCGGTAGATCTCGCTTTCCTGCAGTTGGTGCTGCCAGTCCTCGTGGTAGTTGGTGGACACGTACAGCGATTTGCCGTCCGGACTCCACACCGGCGCACCGCGATGCTGGAAGTCGCCGCGCGTGACCTGGCGCGGCGTACCGCCATCGGCGGCGAGCACGAACACATGCGCGTGGCCCGGACGGATGTAGCCGCCGCCGTCGGCGCGGTACGTCAGGCGGTCGATGACGCGCACTTCGGGCGCCCATTCCGCACCGGCCGGCTTGCGCGGCAACTGCGCCAGGGGCCGGGTTTCCGCGGGCACGCGCATGGTGAAGGCGAGCCACTTGCCATCCGGCGACCACACCAGGTTGCCCGGTGATTCGGTGAGCTGCGAGACCACCGCCGTCTGCCCGGTGTCCATCCAGCGCATCCAGATCTGACTGGAACCGTCACGACCGGAGACCCAGGCGATGCGGTCGCCCTGTGGAGACCAGGACGCCGGACCATCGCCGGCCTGCCCACTGGTCAGCGGCCGATGCGAGGAACCGTCGGCGCTGAGCAGCCAGAGGTGGCTGCGGCGCCGGTCCTTCATGATGTCGAAGTGGTTGCGCTGGTAGATGATCTGCCGGCCGTCCGGCGACACGGCCGGGCTGTCCGCCCACTCAAGATCGAAGACGTCGCGCGGCTGCAGGTGCTGCGGATTGCGATGCAGGTCAGCCGCCTGCAGGGCGGGCGTCGCCGCGATCAGCAGCGGAATGAGCAGGCGGTTCAAGCGCATCGGTGCATCCTTGGAACAGGAGGGAGGGGGCTAGGCTAAGCCAGCCACGGCGACCGGCCAATGCCGGAGAACCGGCACCGCGATGGTCCGGCCCATCGCCGCGATGGAGCGAGCCGGTGGCTCAGTCCGTGACCAGGATCGTCCACGACACGGTTCGGGCAGGCGCCACACCGGTCTGCCAGGGACGCCGGTACTGGAAAACCACGATCTGCCGGCCGGGACGCACGGCCTGCAGTCGCCGCGTTTCCACGCCACCGCTGCCGATGCGCCGCGGTTCATCCAGCGTGACACGACGCCTGCCGGTGTCGATGACGACGCCCTCGCCGCTGTCGATGAATGCCCAGCGGAATCCGGTGCTGGCGTTGCCGGCCAGCGCCACTTCCAGGAAGGTTCCGGCCGGCACTTCGACGGTGCTGCCGCTGCGGTATTCACCGAGATTGACGACCGCAGGCTCGCCGGCCGAAGGTTCAACCGCCTGCGCGGACGACTGCGTGGCCGTGGGCACCGCCGTCGCCGCATCGATGCCTGGCGTCGTCGCACCCCCCGTGGCGGTAGTGAAAAGCACAACAAGAAGAAGCGTTCCCATCAGCGCGCCTCCTCCAGCAGCCGCTGCAATCGGTCACTGGCCTCGATGTGGAGGACACGCCCTTCACCGGCGTAATCAAGGTGCAGGTGCAGATCCGGACGTGGCAAGACACCGGCGCCGCGCTGCGGCCATTCGACCAGCATCAGCACGCCCGGACGCAGCCACTCGCGCAGACCCAGGTACTCAAGCTCGTCCGGATCGGCAATGCGATAGAGGTCGAGGTGATAGACCTCGAGCGCACCGATGCGGTAGGGCTCGACGATCGCATAGGTCGGGCTGCGCACCGGACCTACATGGCCCAATGCACGCAGCAACGCGCGCACCAGCGTGGTCTTGCCGGCGCCGAGCTCGCCGCTCAGGAAGACCACACCGCCTTCCCGCAGGACCGCCGCGAGGCGTGCGCCCTGGGCTTCGGTGGCGGCGCTGTCCGGCAGCTCGATATCGAAGGCGGTCATGGATTCACGACCTCGCGCACTTGCGCGATCAGGTCGGAGGCGAGCAGACCGCGCGGCAGCAGACCGGCTGCGCGGTCGCCCGCGAGCGCATGCGCCAGAACGCCGGCGCAGGCGGCATCGAGAACCTCCAGGTGCTGTGCGAGCAAGGCGGCGACCGTGCCGGTCAGTGCATCGCCCATGCCCGCTGAAGCCATGCCCGGATTGCCGTAAGGACAGACGCGGACACGCCGGCCATCATCGACCAGGGTGCCAGCGCCCTTGAGGACGACCGTACACGCGTAACGCTCGGCCAGTGCCCGCACGGCGGCATATCGATCGCTTTCGATCTCGCGCACGCTGCAGTCGAGCAGCCGTGCCGCTTCCCCCGGATGCGGTGTCAGGATGCACGTGCGTGGCAGTTTCCGCGGCGCCTGCCCCAGCAGGTTGAGCGCATCGGCGTCGATGACCATCGGCAGATCCGCAGCGAGGGCGGCTTCGAACAGCTCACGGCTCCACGTGCCTTGGCCCAGTCCCGGACCGAGTGCCAGCGCGTCCGCCCGCTGCAACAGCGGATCCAGTCCGGCGGAAGCGTCGATGCCGTGCACCATCAGTTCCGGCTGCGCCGACGCGATGATCGCGACGTGTTCGGGGCGACTGCCGATGCTCACCCAGCCGGCCCCGGTACGCAGCGCGGCCTGCCCGGCGAGGCGCACCGCACCCGACATGCCGGTGTCGCCACCGAGCACCAGGACATGGCCCTGTTCGCCCTTGTGCGTGCCGGGTCGGCGTGGTGGCAGCAGCCGCGAAAGATCGCGACGGTCCAGCAGTCGTGCAACCTCTCCGAGCCCCTGGTCATCGACGCCCAACGCATCGAAGGCGACGGCACCGGTCACGTCGCGCGCGCGACCGGTGTACAGGCCGCGCTTGCGGGCCAGCAGGCACAGCGTCCGCGTCGCCACGATGACGGCGCCGGGGGCATGACCGCTGTCCGCGTCGAGTCCACTGGGCAGATCGACAGCGAGGATCGGCGTCGCGCGGCGGTTGACGGCATCGATCAGTGTGGCCAGGTCGCTGTCCGGCGCACGCGAGAGTCCGATGCCGAGCAGCGCATCGACCACCAGATCGACATCCGGCAGCGGCGCCTGCGGCCGCCAGCGTCCCATTTCGCCGCCCGCTTCCCGCCACGCGGCGGCCGCCCCGGCCGCTTCCGTCGCCCTTGCCTCGGCCGTCGCGATCACGGTCACCTCGATGCCGCGTTCGCGCAACAGCCGGGCCAGCACGTAGCCGTCGCCGCCATTGTTGCCGCCGCCGCAGAGCACCAGCACGCGGCGCGCCTCGGGCCACTGGCTGCGGATCTGCGCATCCAGGGCGGCGCCGGCCCGCTGCATGAGTACCGACGGCGGCAGGGCTTCCGCTGCCAGGCGGCGTTCAAGGGCGCGGACCTCGGCGGCGGTGTATAGCGGCAGGTTCATTCGGCGATTGTAGGTTCAGCGGCGTCCGGACGTCGGCACCTACAATGTCGCCATGTCCGCCATCGATCCCGCCACGCTGAAGCCGGCCATCCTGCAATGGGGTCGAGAACTCGGCTTCCAGAGTGTCGGCATCGCCCACATCGACCTGCGCGAGGACGAACAGGCCCTGCAGCGCTGGCTGGAACTGTGCCGCCATGGCGACATGGAGTGGATGGCCCGCCATGGGCTGAAGCGGGCACGGCCCGCCGAGCTGGTGCCGGGCACCGTGAGCGTGGTCTGCGCGCGCATGGACTACCTGCCCGCCGATGCGGCGCCGATGCAGGAGACGCTGGACGATCCACAGCGCGCGTACGTGTCCCGCTATGCACTGGGCCGCGACTATCACAAGCTGCTGCGCGGTCGCCTGCAGAAACTGGCCGACACGATTGCCGAGCGCATCGGCCCCTTCGGATACCGCGTTTTCACCGATTCGGCTCCGGTGCTGGAGAAGCCACTGGCACGCAATGCCGGGCTGGGCTGGCTGGGCAAGCACACCAACCTGATCGATTCGAAGACCGGCTCCTGGTTTTTCCTCGGCGAGCTCTACACCGACCTGCCGCTGGCCAGCGACGAACGCGCCACGGACCATTGCGGCACCTGCTCGCGCTGCATCAGCGCCTGCCCCACCGGCGCCATCGTCGCACCATACGAACTCGACGCGCGCCTGTGCATTTCCTACCTGACCATCGAACTGCAGGGCGCCATCCCGGAACCGCTGCGTCCGCTGCTCGGCAACCGGATCTATGGTTGCGACGACTGCCAGATGGTCTGCCCCTGGAACAAGTTCGCGCAGCCGACGCGGGAAGCGGACTTCGCCGTGCGAAATGGTCTTGACCAGGCGACGCTGGTCGAACTGTTCGCCTGGGACGAAGCGGAATTCCTGCGTCGCACCGAAGGCTCGCCGATCCGACGGATCGGCCACGAGCGCTGGCTGCGCAATATCGCCGTCGCCCTCGGCAATGCCGAGGGCACATCGGCAGTCATCGCCGCGCTGGGCGCACGCGCGGCGCATCCGTCGCCCCTCGTGCGCGAGCACGTCGCCTGGGCCCTCACCCGGCACGCGGCGCCGACGACCCGCCCCGCGCCCTGAACGAGCGACGGCGCACCCGAACGCTGGACCGCTGAATTCAACGCCGACACCGGCCCATGGCGGCACGAGGCAGTCGCCCACCCGCGAACGGCAACAGCCGTGACCGTCCAGACTTCAACGCACTCAGCCAGGCCTGACCGGCGTAGCAGCGCAGGCGAAACAGCCCCGCACGGCGTAGTGCAGGTGGATGTAGTGGACTGCTTCGTCTTCGAACAACGCTGCAAGCCGGCCGCCGACCTTCACCCCATCGACGAGTTCGGCCACGATCATCTGGTCGAGCCGGTCATAGCCGCGCAGCGAGATCTGCCGGCGCGTGATGACCGGCGGCACTTCGCCGACTTCGGGCGTTGCCCGCTGAACGTGTCGCCGGATGAAGATCGGCCCGGAGGAACGATAGGGACTGTCGGCACGTTGATGCCTGTAGCACAGCAACAACAACTCGTCGCCGACGCGCGCGTCCTCCAGGCTGATACGGCAGGGAAAGCCGACATCGGCGGTGGCGCATACGCGCCTGATGGCACGAGCCGACAGCTCGTCATCGGAAAGGTGGAAAAGCTCCGCGAACGGCTGCGGGTCGAGGCCGGCAAGCTGGAAGGAAGTCATGGGGTCGTCCTGATCGGGTTGCCGCAGGATGACCGATCCTGTTCCACCCTTCTCGCCATTTCCGGCCATGGAATCGGCTGGTCGGCGGACTCGGCATGACCCGCAGTGACCCACCCGCACCAGAGCCGCGATAACCGCCGGCGCGTCTGCCGGAATACGCGTCCGCCGATGACAGCAACCCCACTCGCGCAGGCGTGACCTGCCTGTCGGCAGCGCGC
>CAZYHP010000003.1:0-11370 GCA_964647135.1 uncultured Rhodanobacteraceae bacterium | reverse complement strand
TGTTGCTCAGCGCCGAGACTTGTCGCGCGCCGCACGCAAGGCGTCCAGCTTGTCCTTGATCTGGATCTCCAGTCCACGCGCAACCGGTTCGTAGTAGCGGGAACCGGCCAGCACATCCGGCAGGCACTGCTGGTCGAGTGCGACGCCACCCTCGACATCGTGGTCATACTGGTAGTCGCGCCCATGACCCAGCTGCTTCATCAGCCGCGTGGGTGCATTGCGCAGGTGTAGCGGCACTTCCAGCGTGCCATGCGAACGCACATCGGCAAGCGCCTTGTTCCACGCCATGTAGGCGGCATTGCTCTTGGGGGCGACCGCCAGATAGATGGCGCACTGCGCGAGCAACAGCTCGCCTTCCGGCGATCCCAGGCGGTCATGGCCGTTCCAGGCATTCAGCGCCAGATCCAGTGCACGGGGGTCGGCGAGGCCGATGTCCTCGCTGGCCATGCGCAGCAGCCGACGCGCGACGTAGCCGGGATCGGCGCCGCCATCGAGCATGCGCGCCAGCCAGTAGACGGCGGCGTCGGGATCGGAACTGCGCACCGATTTGTGCAGCGCCGAGATCTGGTCATAGAACTGCTCGCCGCCCTTGTCGAAACGGCGACCGCGATCGGCGAGCACCTGCTCCAGCAGCGCGGCATCGAAGTGATCGGCGGAGCCCGAGAGTTCAGCGGCGATCTCCAGCACGGTGAGCGCGCGACGCACGTCGCCGTCGGCGACCTCGGCGATCTGTGCCAGCGTCGCGTCGTCGACCCGCCACGGACGGTCACCCAGCCCCCGTTCCGGATCTAGCAGCGCGCGGCGCAGCGCCGGCACCATGTCAGCGGCCATGACCGGCTTCAGCACGTGCACGCGACAACGCGACAGCAAAGCGGAATTGAGTTCGAACGACGGGTTCTCGGTCGTCGCGCCGACAAAGACCAGCGTGCCGCGCTCGACATGCGGCAGGAACGCGTCCTGCTGGGCCTTGTTGAAGCGGTGGACCTCGTCCACGAACAGGACGGTGCGGCGACCCTGTTCGAAGTTGGCGGCAGCGCGCGCGGTGGCCGCGCGCACCTCGGCAATGCCGCCGAGCACGGCGGAAATCGCGATGAATTCGGCGTCGGCATAGTGCGCGACCAGCAGTGCCAGCGTCGTCTTGCCGCAGCCCGGCGGACCCCACAGGATCATCGAATACGGTTTGCCCGACGCCAGCGCCGCGCGCAGCGGCGTGCCGGGGCCGGCGACATGCGACTGGCCGACCATGTCGTCCAGCGACGACGGGCGCATGCGGTCCGCCAACGGCCGCAGCGCGCTGGCCGCCGCGTCTTCGCCCATCGGCAGCGTCGCCTGTCCGGAAACTTCGACGCCGGTGCGCCGACTCATGGCCCGGGCTCCACCGCGCCACCCGTCGCCTGGCTGGCATCGACGGTGTCGCAGAAAGCGGCAAGGACAGCGGTGGCGAAGCAGCCGCGCGGCAGCTGGAAACGCAGGCGCAAGGCGTCGTCGCCCAACCATTCCCAGCAGAAGTCCTTTGGCCGCACGCGCAGTGCGCGTCGTTCCTGGCGCAGGTCGAAGCGCGCCAGTCCCTCGCGCAGCACCTTTTCGTCCGCCAGCACGGCGGTTTCAATGTCCGCCGCCTCGCCAGCCGCCGGCGAGTCGCCGGCACCCCACAGGGGCCCGGTCGGATGGATGTCGCCGCTGTCTACGCGACCACAAAGTTCTTCGCCGATGTCGGCCTCGGGTCCGAACCAGCTGCCACTGCCCTCGAGCTGGAAGCAGTCACCGGGAATACCGCGATCCCAGTCATCGCGCCGCACGCGCTCGGCGAGCACGAGGTTGAACAGGTGCGACCGCGCCGCACTGAGCATCAGCCCGCGCTGTTCATGCGGCAGCCGGCGCGGACGCTCGGCCGACAGCCAGGATCGTGCACGCGCCAGATTGCCAGCCTCGCGACCGAAGCGCTGCTCGCCGAAGGCGTTCGGCACGCCACGCCGTGCAACGGCTTCGAGCGCCGCTTCCGCAGTGTCGCGATCACCTTGCACATCGCGCAAGGTGATGACGAACCGGTTGCCGCGATGACTGCCACGGCGCAGCTTGCGACCATGCCAACTGCGCGCCAGGACCTGGATGCCGTCGAGCTCCGGATCCCGTTCGGGCGCGATGCGCCGCGGCAGGTGGATGCTGAACCACTGTCGCGTCACCGCATGACGGTCCTTCATGCCAGACCAGCTGACCGACGACGCCGGCACATTCGCCCACGAGGCCAGCTGCGTGCCCAGCCAGGCGGTATTGATCCCGCGCTTCTCGATCCAGAGCAGCAGGTGTTCGCCCTGCCCGTCCGGCTCGAAGCCCATCAGTTCCTCGACCTCGAAATCCTCGGGCGTGACGCGGATGCGCGCGCGGATCATCGATGTGGCCACAGCAGGACCACGGCGAGCGCGGCGATGCCCTCGTTGCGGCCGGTGAAACCCAGGCCCTCGCTGGTCGTCGCCTTGATGCTGACGTCCTCGATGCCGATGCTGAGGTCGGCGGCAAGATTGACGCGCATGGCCTGCGCGTGTGGGCCGATCTTCGGTCGCTCGCAGATCACCGTCACGTCGGCGTTGCCGACCAGATAGCCGGCATCGGCGGCCAACTGGCGGACATGGCGCAGGAACTGGCGGCTGTCGGCATCGCGCCAGCGCTCGTCGCCGGGCGGAAAATGCTGGCCGATGTCGCCCAGCGCCAGCGAACCCAGCACCGCGTCGCAGAGCGCGTGGATGACGACATCGCCATCGGAATGGGCGACGACGCCATGCGAATGCGCGATGCGGACACCGCCGATGACGACATGGTCACCGGGACCGAAAGCGTGGACGTCGTAGCCCTGGCCGATGCGAGGCGGTTTCATGCAATGGCAACCTGTGATCTGTGGATCCACCGATTCGGCGGAAAAAGCGGGCTTTCTTCAGTGAAGTCTAGAGCAGCGCGGCGATTCAGACGGCGCGACCTGCAGCGCGCAGCAGGAACTCCGCCATCGCGAAATCCTCCGCTCGGGTGACCTTGAGATTGTGGACGCTGCCTTGGACCAGCAGCGGCGTCTGACCCAGGTGTTCCAGCGCACTGGCCTCGTCGGTCACGGCGACGCCTTCGGCGCTGGCGCGATCCAGCGCCGAGCACAGTGTCGCGTACCGGAACAGTTGCGGCGTCAGCGCGCGCCATGCCCGTTCGCGTGGCAGGTTGCCCAGCGACTCGCCGTGGTCGTTCGCCTGCTTGAGCGTGTCGGCGACCGGGGCGGCAAGCAGCGCGCCGACCGGATGCGCGCAGCCCAGTGTCAGCAACCGGTCGAGATCGGCATGGTCGAGGCAGGGTCGGGCGGCGTCGTGGACCAGCACCCAGTCGTCGTCGGACACCCGGTCGCGCAACGCCCGCAGGCCGGAACGGACCGACGCGGCGCGATCATCGCCGCCGACGGCGACGACAATCGGCTTGCCTTCCAGCGTCGCCCAGCCGGGCCAGTAGGTGTCATGCGGCGACAGGGCGATCACAACCCCGGCGATGCGCGGATGCCGTAACAGCAGCTCGAGCGTCCAGTACAGCATCGGCTGCCCGGCCAGGTCGACGTACTGCTTGGGCTTGTCCAGGCCAGTGCGGCGACCGATGCCGGCGGCCGGCACGACCACCCAGACCGGCGCATTCATGGCCGGGGTTCGGGCTGCGCGGGCGGCGATTCGCCGTCGATCACGTGATAGAACGTCTCGTCCTTGCCGATCAGTCCGAGTTCGGCCCGGGCGCGTTCCTCGATGGCCTCGCGGCCTTCCTTGAGGTTGAGGACCTCTGCTTCCAGCGCGGCATTGCGCGCCTTCAGACGGGCGTTCTCGGCCTGTTGCGCGGTGATCGACTGTTCCAGGGCGCGCACCTTGGGCACGCCGTCGCGCCCCCACAGCTTGAGCTGCAGGAACACAATCAGGAACAACAGCACGACGATCAGCACGCGCTGCATGGCGGTGGATCGCAGTGGGACGGTGCGTGCGGCATCGGCGCTGGCGACATGGCGGGTCCGCTGACGACGTGTGGCCGGGCCGCGCGACGAAGCCGCGGGACCGGAGGGAGACAGGTCGCAGTCTAGAGCCAATGTCGCCATTGTCGCGTTCAGCCCGGCAGGCGGCTCAGGTTGGGGAAAGCCTGGCGGCCGGCGTAGCGGGCGCGGCTGCCCAGCGCTTCTTCGATGCGCAGCAGCTGGTTGTACTTGGCAACGCGGTCGGAGCGGCACAGCGAACCGGTCTTGATCTGCGTGGCGGTGGTCGCCACCGACAGGTCGGCAATCGTGGTGTCCTCGGTTTCGCCGGAACGGTGCGACATGACCTGCGCGTAGCGGGCGGCCTCGGCCATGGCGATGGCGTCGAAGGTTTCGGTCAGCGTGCCGATCTGGTTGACCTTGATGAGGATGGCGTTGGCGATGCCCTGCTCGATGCCCTGGCGCAGGATCGCTGGATTGGTGACGAAGAGATCGTCGCCGACCAGCTGCACGCGGTCGCCGAGGCGCTCGCTGAGCAGCTTCCAGCCGGCCCAGTCGTCCTCGGCCATGCCGTCCTCGATGGTGACGATCGGATAGCGGTCGCACCAGCCGGCCAGCAGCGCGGCGAAGCCGTCGGCATCCAGCTTTCGGCCTTCGCCGGCGAGGTCGTAGAGACCGTCGCGGTGGAATTCGGAGCTGGCGACGTCGAGGCCGAGCATGACCTGCGAACCGGCCCTGTAACCGGCCAGGTCGATGGCCTGGAGGATGACCTCGACAGCCTCTTCGTTGGACTTCAGGTTCGGGGCGAAGCCGCCTTCATCGCCGACCGCGGTGTTCAGGCCCTGCTTCTTCAACACCGACTTCAGCGCGTGGAAAATCTCCGCGCCACAGCGCAGCGCTTCGGAGAAGCGATCGAAACCGACCGGCAGGATCATGAATTCCTGCATGTCGACGTTGTTGTCGGCATGCGCGCCGCCGTTGATGATGTTCATCATCGGCACCGGCAGCACGGCATCGCGGTCACCCAGCAGTTGCGCCCACAACGGCTTGCCGGCGGCGGTGGCGACCGCATGCGCGGCGGCCATGGAAACGCCGAGCAGCGCGTTGGCGCCGAGGCGGCCCTTGTTCTCGCTGCCGTCCAGCGCGATCAGCTTGCCATCCAGTCCACGCTGGTCGGCGGCGTCGAAGCCGGCCAGTGCCCTGGCGATCTCGCCGTTGACGTTGGCCACCGCGTTGCGCACGCCCTTGCCCAGGTAGCGCGACGTGTCGCCGTCGCGCAGCTCGATGGCTTCGCGGGCCCCGGTCGATGCGCCGGACGGCACGGCGGCACGGCCGGTGACGCCGCTGTCGAGCGTGACGTCGGCTTCGAGGGTGGGATTTCCGCGCGAATCCAGAATCTCGCGCGCGTGGATCTTGGTGATTGCAGTCATGGCTTCCCATCCAATCCGTTGAAGAATCCGTACTGACACGACCCGCCGGCGCGCACCCCTTGAGGTACCCGCCCGACCGGTTCGACGGCCATCAGTCGGCCGTCTTGATATGGATCGTCAATCCCAGCCCGGTAACCAGCTGTTCCTGCAGCAGGGTCATGTCGGCTTGTCCGGCGCGCTCGCCGGTCAGCACGATGCAGCGCAATCCGTCGGCGCGGGTCGCGACATGATCGGCAAGGGCGGCGGCATCGAAGGTCTGGCCGTCCAGCTGGAATGACGCCTCCTCGTGCGCGACGCTCATCGAGTCACGTGCACACCAGGCGTCGACGCCCTCGGATAGCACGCCCATGATGCCGCGCTTGCCGACATAGGCGACGGCGCCACTCTCGTCCTGTGCGCCCGGCGCGATCCGCGTGCCGGTCACCCGGACGCGGCTGGGGTCGGCCGTCTTTTCCGCCGCCCAAACGGAACCGGACAGAAGGACGACCAGCACAAGTGCGAGCGCGGCAAGGCGATCCATCTCAAAGGCATCCGGGCCGCTTGGCGATGCGGTCCAGTTCGAGCAGCGTTTCCAGCAGCGCTTCCATCTTGCCCAGCGGCCAGGCGTTGGGGCCGTCGGACAGCGCCTTGTCGGGATCCGGGTGCGTTTCCATGAACAGGCCGGCGACGCCGACGGCGACGGCGGCGCGCGACAGCGCCGGCACGAATTCACGCTGGCCGCCGGAACTCGCGCCCTGCCCACCCGGCAGCTGCACCGAATGGGTCGCATCGAACACGACCGGACAACCGGTTTCCCGCATTGCCACCAGCGAGCGCATGTCGGAGACGAGGTTGTTGTAGCCGAAGCTGACGCCGCGCTCGCAGACCATGATGTCGTGGTTGCCGACGTCGAAGGCCTTCTGCACCACGTGCTTCATGTCCCAGGGCGCCAGGAACTGGCCCTTCTTGATGTTCACCGGCCTGCCGGCGCGGGCGACGTTCTGGATGAAGTCGGTCTGCCGGCAAAGGAAGGCGGGCGTCTGCAGCACGTCGACGACGGCCGCGACTTCGTTCATCGGCGTGTATTCGTGCACGTCGGTGATCAGCGGCAGGTCGAGCTGGCGCTTGACCTCGGCGAGGATGCGCAGCCCTTCCTCCAGCCCCGGGCCACGGAAGCTCTGGCCGGAAGAGCGGTTCGCCTTGTCGAAGCTGCTCTTGAAGATGAAGGGAATGCCGAGGCGACCGGTGATCTCCTTCAGCTTTCCGGCGGTGTCGACCTGCAACTGCTCGGACTCGACCACGCAGGGGCCGGCGATCAGGAAGAACGGGCGGGCGGCTCCGATCTCGAATCCACACAGCTTCATGGCGACACGGCCTCCCTGCCTGGCGCCGGTGCGGCAGCAGTCTGACGGCGCCCGCGCTCGGCGAGCGCGGCCTTGATGAATCCGACGAACAGCGGGTGGCCGTCGCGCGGCGTCGAGGTGAACTCCGGATGCGCCTGGCAGGCCAGGAACCAGGGGTGGTCGGCCAGCTCGATCATCTCGACCAGGCTGCCATCCTCGGACACGCCGCTCATGACCATGCCCTTCGAACTCAGCTGCTCGCGGTAGTGATCGTTGAATTCGTAGCGGTGGCGGTGGCGCTCGTGTACCTCGTCGGCTCCGTACAGGCGATGCGCCAGCGTGCCCGGCTGCAGGCGGCATAGCTGCGAGCCCAGGCGCATGGTGCCGCCCTTGTCGGAGGTTTCGTCACGGCGCTCGACTGCCCCGGTGGCGGTGAGCCACTCGGTGATGAGGGCGATCACCGGATGCGGCGAAGCGCGATCGTTCTCGGTACTGTTGGCGCCGCCGAGTCCGGCGACGTTGCGCGCGAATTCAACGACGGCGGCGTGCAGGCCGTAGCAGATGCCGAAATACGGCACACCCCGCTCACGGGCGTAACGCGCCGCCATGACCTTGCCCTCGAAACCGCGCTGACCGAAACCACCCGGCACCAGGATGCCGTCGGCACCGGCAAGCAGGCCGATGCCCTGCGATTCGATGTCGTCCGCTTCGACCCAGCGCGTGTCGACGCGAACGCTCTGCTTCATGCCGGCGTGTGTCAGCGCCTCGGCAATCGACTTGTAGGCGTCCTTGTGCTCGACGTACTTGCCGACGATGGCGATGCTGACCGATTCGCGCGGATGCTCGAAGGCCTCGACGACGCGCTCCCACTCGGACAGGTCCGCCTCGCCCACCTTGGCGGCGAGGTTCAGCCGCTCGATGACGATATTGTCCAGGCCCTTGGCGTGGTACCACATCGGGATGCGGTAGATGTTCGGCACATCGATGGCATCGATGACCGCCTTCTCCGGCACATTGGTGAACAGCGCGATCTTTCGCTTTTCCCCTTCGGGAATCGGCTGCTCCGAGCGGCACAGCAGCACGTCCGGCTGGATGCCGATGGAGCGCAGCTCCTTCACCGAATGCTGCGTCGGCTTGGTCTTCAGCTCGCCGGCGGCCTTGATATAGGGCACCAGCGTCAGGTGCATGAACAGGGTCTTGTCCGGGCCTCGCTCGCTGCGCATCTGGCGGATCGCCTCCAGGAACGGCAGCGACTCGATATCGCCGACCGTGCCGCCGATTTCGACCAGGCCGACGTCGTAGCCGGCCACGGCCTCGTCGATGCAGCGCTTGATCTCGTCGGTGATGTGCGGAATCACCTGCACGGTGGCGCCCAGGTAGTCGCCACGACGTTCCTTGCGCAGGACATTGGCATAGATGCGCCCGGTGGTGACGGCATTGCGCCGCGTCAGGCGGGTGCGCACGAAGCGCTCGTAGTGCCCCAGGTCGAGGTCAGTCTCGGAACCGTCGTCGAGGACGTAGACCTCGCCGTGCTGGTACGGGCTCATGGTGCCCGGATCGACGTTGATGTAGGGGTCCAGTTTCATCAGCGTCACCTTCAGGCCCCTCGATTCGAGGATGGCCGCCAGGGACGCCGCTGCGATGCCCTTGCCCAGGGAGGACACGACACCGCCGGTCACAAATATCAGAGGAGTCATGGGAGATGCGCCGGGAAAGGCGGATTCTAACAGTTCCCGCCGCGCCGCGCGCCTGCCAGCCCCGGAAAACCTCGCGCTCCGCCCCCGCAATATCTTGATTGACAAGAAAAAAGCCGCGACCCCTCGGGCCGCGGCCGAATTCACCCGCTAACCGGTCAGTTCTTGATCTGGACGTCGTCGATATAGACGAAGACGTTGTAGCTGGTCTGGGCACGGAACAGCCAGAGGGCATCCAGCGTCACCGTGGAGGCCGTGATCGTGCCGTTGCCGCCGACCCAGGCATTCCACTGCGCGGCATCCGCCAGGTTCCACTCCAGGTAGGTCCATGTGTTGGCCGGGATGCTGCGGCTGATCGAGCGCTCGGTGCCATCGCTGTCGTCGATGCCGACCGCAGCGCTGAGACCGGTACCACCCGAATACACCCAGAATCCGATGCGGCCGTTGGCCTTTGACAGGCTGGTATTGGCCGACGGCGTGCCGCCACCCGACAGCAACCGGACCGCCCAGGCTGCCGCGCTGCCGGCGTTGTCGACCAGCTTCACCTGCAGCGAGCAGGTGCCGTTGCGGCGCATGGTGCAGTCGCGCAGCGCCGTCGACGACGTCGCGATGCCGGTGGTGCTGCCCGAATACGCCGGCGACGTATTGAAGTGGCCGACGCTGCTCTCAAACGTATCAAGAACACGCGTGGTTCCCGTGCCGCCACCGCCCCCGCCGGGATTGAGCAGGTTGTAATAATGCGCCCAGTTCCAGTTGATGCCCGGATCGGTGTGGGTCTGGCCGCTGAAATGCTGGTGACCCTTGATCTTCACGCTGGTTGCCAGGACATTGATGCCGCTGCTCGCTGCGCCCTTGTACGCCGACGAGCAGGTGATCGCGCTGTAGCTGGCGCAGAAGTGCCGCACCAGCGCCGCCGAGGCGTTGTACATCGCCGTCGTGTACCAGGCGCTGTTGTTGACGTAGCCCTCATGCTCGATGCCCAGCGTGTAGGCGTTGTGGTTGCGCACATGCCAGGCGGTGTGGGCGTGGCGCACCATCTGCGTGAGCTGGCCATCGGAGCTGCGGATGACATAGTGCGCGCTGACATTGGACGTCGAATTCTTGAACCACGAAATCGTGCCGGCGTAGCTGCCCTGCGCCGTATGCAGGGTCACCGCACTGACCGCCGAACTGCGCGAGGCGGTGTAGTTGCTGGAATGGGCGGCATTCCAGATCGCCGGGCCGTAGTCGGTGCTCTTCAGCGCCGCTGGCGACTCGCCGTCCTTCAAGGCTTCAAGGTCGACCAGCGTTTCGGTGACCGGATCCAGCGCATAGCCGCCGACGTCGATCTGGTCGCGCGCCAGGTCCAGGCGTACGAAGGGCGCCCGCAGCTGCACGAGCTTCTCGACCGGGAAGGCGTTCTCCCATTCGACCGTCCGCGCGGGCACGACCATGCCCTTCTCGTCGACGCCGCGGTCGATCGCCAGCAGAACGTCATAGGCAAAGCTGTCGCGCGCGAAATCGCCGACGGCACTCTTGGCGGTCTCCGGACTGAAGCCGGCGTAACGCGCGAGGGCCGGCGCGATCGACGCCAGGTCCGGTGTGCCGCCGCGCTTGCCGACCTGGTCGGCATCGATCTCGCGCGCCAGCAACGCGGCCGCGGCGAGGATGTTGTAGCGGCCATCGCTGGCAATGCGTTCGGCCGGCACGCCGATCAGCACTTCGGCCTGCGCCAGCTGGTCGGTGAAGCCCTCGCCGCCGTACAGACCCATCACGCCCCAGGCCGACGGCATGTGGTGATGGTTTTCGTGGCCCGGATCGCGGGTCAGCGGCAGCCAGCGGCTCTGCGAATAGGCGATGGCTTCCAGCACGCCGGCAGGAATCTGCGGGTAGCGCGCGTAGGCCTCGGCGAACAGCGGCGGAAATGCGGCGCGAATGGAGACCAGCTGCGCTTCTTCCGCTTTCAGGTGGGCCAGCAGCGCAGGATCCTCGATCTGCGCGAACGCCGGAACGGCGAGACCCAGCGCCAGCGCAACGCTGGCGAAAACACGTGTACGTCCAACCATGAAGTCGCTCCCTCGGTACTCTGATCGAATGGACAACGGCGCCACGCCTCCCGTGTGCGCCGCGGTTGACCATACTGGATCGAATGGAAAAAGCTGTGTCCGACGACACAAGTGTGAACTGAATTTCGTGACGCCATCCACAGTTCATTGAGGGTGTCGTTGAGGTCTCCGATGCGGGCGTCTGCTGCGGGCAGCAATGCGCCGCGCAAGCCATCGCGTCGGCGCGAAGTCGGCCGCGCCGCACGGCATGACCGTGTGAACCCTCCGCGCCGCCCGCGTCTTGCCCGTCACCGCGACGGGCCCGCTGACGATCAACCGGTGCGGCGGAGATATCAGGGCCACTGCCGGGACAATGGATGCCCCGGTGTTTGCGCTCAGGGTGCGCCGGCGAATTCCCGTGGCCGCAGCCGGATCAGGCGACTGCGCCACTGCGCAGGTGCTTCATTGACGCGGTCGACCACCAGAATGTCGCGCCCATCGGCGCTCACACGCGCGGTGGTGTAGATCGCGAGCCTGTCGGGATCGCCGTCGACCGGGAGCGATACCAGACCTGTGTGCGGTGTCCAGACAAACGCGCGGCCCAGGGAACCGCCATCGCTGCGCGAACACAGGCCGACCAACACGCTGCCGTCGGCGTTGGTGTCGTGCGGCATGCAGTACCGCCATTCGCCGGTGCCGGCACCATCGAGGTCACGCCCCAGCCAGCCAACCTGGCCGCCGTCCATCCAGTACCACGGATGTCCCCAGTCCGGATGCAGAGGATTGCCACGCTCCCGACCGGCACCGAACACGATGCGGCCATCGTCACTGGCGGCGCCCGGCAGGTCCAGCAGGCGGCCTTCGCCATCGCGGAGCAGTTCCGGTGCTTCCGGCTTGCGCCAGCGCACCGCGTGTGCAGGC
>CAZYHP010000002.1:0-69696 GCA_964647135.1 uncultured Rhodanobacteraceae bacterium | reverse complement strand
CTGGGTGGTCTGCTCAGCGGCTTCTTCGGGGGTCTGTCCGGGATGCAGGGGGCGCTTCGCGCCGCCTTCCTGTCCCGCGCCGGACTGACCAAGCAGGCATTCATCGCGACCGGTGTCGTCATCGCCTGCCTGATCGACTTCGCTCGTCTGGCGATCTATTCCACGTCGCTGGCGCGCGAGAGCGCCCACTTCGACTACGCACTCCTTGCCGCGGCGGTACTCGCTGCGTTCGCCGGTGCGACGCTGGGTAACCACTACCTGAAAAAAGTCACCATGCCCGGCATCCAGAAACTGGTCGCCGCCATGCTGTTCGTCGTCGCCTTGGGCCTGATTGCCGGTCTGCTGTAGCGGCGGCCCCTTTGGTGATTGCGCCGTGGTCTGCAGGCCGTGTGAACCGGTGCGGCCTCCGCCTGCAGCGGCCTGCGCATGACCTGCCGCGATCGGGCGCACGCCCGGGCGGCAGGCGGCTGCGTGTGCGCCACCGGCCGCGTTGGCGACGCGGGTCTGCCGTCCCAGGGCAGCCGCCTACGGATCTGGCCGAAGTGCCGGTGCGGCCATGACCATCGACCGGATTGCGCTCCCTACAGCTCAACGGATCCCGAAGCCATCGCGGAAAATCGTGTCGACAAGGGTCTGCTCAAAGGCGCCGATGTCGGCCAGCGCGCCAGGACCCAGGCGATTGGTCACACCGGGGACATCGACAGTGCCATGCATGACCAGGGACGGGTCGGACAGCGATTCCACGGCCAGCTCGGCGGTGTCGCAGGCGTCGATGGCGGCGTCGAACGGTGCCGGCCGGTAGTCGAACCGTGATCTCGACATGAAGGCATAAGGCGTCGGACGAACCAGGGGACGGGTGCCGTAGGCGGTCGCCGCCATGACGCAATCGGCGTCCAGTGACATCGCGCCGCTCATCAGCGGAACGCCCGCGGCCGGCTCGAAGATGGACGATCGCACCACGACACTCGTGGCCGCCGATCCGAATCGCAGCTCGTAGGGCACGACGCCGGCGCCATCCAGCAGGACGTTGTCGGCAAGGGTGACATGCTGCAGGGCGACGACATTGGAGCCCGCGCTCATGTCGAGCGTCGCGCACTGCGAGTGCAGCGTCTGGCCGCTGCAATGGTTGCCGGCGACCACCACCGAATCCAGGCGGATACGGTTGTCCGGTGCGGTCACATTGGCGATGCTGCCGGTGTCGATCGCCGATCCCCCACCACCGAGGCTGCGATTGCCGCCGAGCAGCATCTGGCCCAGGTCGACGCGTCCATGCATCACCATCACGCCGCCACCGATCCGCGATTCGTTGTTCTCGATGCGGCTGCAGCCGTAGCGTCCCTCGCAGGCCTTCAGCCAGCCCGGCAATGCCGGCGACCGGCGCGCCAGTCCGAGCGATGCCCCGGCGCCCATCGCGGCGCCATACAGTGCGACGCCGCCGCCATGGTCGCCGGCACGGTTGTCGCGGATGGTGGTTTCAAAGGCGGTGAACGACGTGTTTCCGTACAGCGAGACGCCGCCGCCATTGCCCAGCGAGACATTGTTGGCGATGACCAGCCCGGTCGGCGTGCGCATGGGCAGGTCTGGATCGGCGCCGAGCCAGCCGACATCGATGGAGGAGGGGGAATTCACTCCGCCGGTTGCGTGGATGCCGCCACCCAGGTTCTCCCAGGCGTTCGGGCTGCCGTTGGCGGCATTGTTCGCGATCAGCACGTTGTCGTTCTCGATGCGCAAGGTGGCACGCTCGCCGACGTAGATGCCGCCGCCGTGCATGGCTTCGTTATTGGTGATTTCGGTCGCCTGGTCGCCGCCGAAAATCGCCATCACGGACGTGCCGGTGACCGCGAGCGCGCCGCCGAGGCGGGCGCGATTGTCCGAGGCACGGATGCCGCGAAGGATCGCGGTGCCGCCCTGCAGCCAGACGGCGCCACCGACGGCGTAGTCGCCGTTCTGGATGCCATGGCGTCCGCCGTTGGTGATCGCCAGTTGTCGCAGTTCGACATTGCGGTTGTTGCCGATGTAGAAGACCGAGTCGTGGCCGTTGCCGGAAATCTGCGCACGCGCCCCCAGGCTGGGGATGGCGCTGCTGCAGGTCCAGTAGCCACCGGCGATCAGCACGTCCGTACCGATAATCGGGAAATGCGCGTTGCTGGTTTCCGCCTCGGCGCTGATGCGGATCTCGTCGTGTCCGGGGCCGTTGGCGACAGCGGCAGCCAGTGCCGATGCCACGGAAGGATGCGTGCATTGCGGCCCGGTTCCGACGAGGAACAGTGCGGCCGATGAAATGCTGGCGTGGAGCAGGCCCGGCAGTACGAGCAGGGGCAGAAAACGGCGGAGTTTCATGGCAGGGGTCCTTGGATTCCCAGGGAGAGACGGAGAATCCGGCGGCAACCTATAACCGGAGCAGAGAAACCGGGTTCCGCATCTGCCACATCACCCCGATGGTCGGCCTGGGGCGCCGCTTTCCCGACGAAACCGGGGCGATGCGCCCGCCAATGTGCTGCGGGTTCGTCGGGAAGTGACTGGCCAGGGCACTGCAGCGCCGCCTCATCCGGGCAACGGTCTTGCCAGTCCCGTTGGCACGCTTTTCCCGCGGCTTCCGAATGTCTGGCTGTCACGCGCACTTCGCGCGAGGAGGCTGACCATGATGTCCGTTCGTGCCCTGTCCACGCTGCTTCTGCTGCTTGCCAGTCCCTTCGCCAGTGCGGCCACCTATTCGGTGGGGCCGTCCGGCTGTACGCATTTCAGCCTGCATGACGCGCTGCTGGCAGCGCGCGCCAACAGCAACGGCCCCCATCTGATCAAGCTGGGATCCGGCGAACTGCTGACGGGTGGGCTTGATCTCTCGGACCCTGTGGCCGACATCCGCATCGAAGGCGGCTACGCGACCTGCGCAGGCAGCGCACCGGTAGCGGGTGCGCGGATGGTGCTGCGACAGATCAATCCGGCGCGCGTGCTCCGCTTCAGCAACGCCAGCGACACCAGGCGGACGCTCGAGCTTCGCCACGTGACGCTGACCGGCGGCAACGAGAACCTGAGCGACGTCCTCGGTGGTGGCGGTGCGCTGGTCCTGCAGCATGGCACGCTGATTCTCGGCGCAGGTGCCGTGATCGAGGGCAATCGGGCAGGCAGCGGCGGGGGCGTCAGCCTGCTGGGGACGCCGACCCGGAAGGCCGAACTGATCCTGACCGACGAGGCCCGTATCCAGGACAACGAGGCGCCCGGAATCAGCGCCCGCGGCAATGGCGGCGGCATCTACGCCATCGACAACGCCGACATCCGGCTGGTGTACGGAAGCATCGGCCGCAACACGTCGCGACGGACGGGCGGGGGCATCAGCCTGGCCACGGCGCGGACCCGGTTGCTCATCGAGCCGCACACCCACCCCGATCCGGCGGCAACGGTAGCGATCTTCCTCAATACCAGTGGCGGCGAGACGTTTTCTCCGAACATCGGCCAGGGCGGCGCGATCTACTCCGATGAGGGCGCGGTGACCATCAGCGCGCCCGCCACCAACCGTTTTTCGACCCACATTTTCAACAACCTGGCCAATATGGGCGGAGCGATCTACGCCAAAGGCGGCACTGGACCCGGCGCCCCGTTCACCTTCATTTCCATCCGCAATGCGGTTATTCGCGAGAACTTCGCCGAAGGCAAGGGCGGTGCCTTCTATTCATCGAACGCGGTCGACTGGGTGCTCGACCATTCGTCGCCCGGCGTACCCTGCACGTCGGCCACCGGCCTGCCATGTTCGGTGGTCATGGGGAATGCGGCATTCAATACGGGGTCCGCCGGCACCCCCGGCGGCGGTGTCGGCTATGTCACGAACGATGCCGGCAGCTCGCGCGGCATCTTCCGGTTCGCGCGCACCCTGTTCGACGACAACCACGACTACAACGGTGGCAAGGCGGCGGTCGCGGTGGCCTACGGCAGCAGCGAAATGCAGTTCGAACGCTGCATCTTCCGCGGCAACCAGGCCTCGCCGACCGGCGGCGGCGCCATGCTGAGGAATGCGCCGGGTATCGGCATCCGTTTCATCTACAACACCGTGCTGGCGAATGACGTCGACGTCCTGTTCCATATGGACGGCGGACTGCTGCGTACGCAGGGCAGCATCATCTGGTCGCCGGGTGTCGATGTGTGGACGCCGCTCGCAGGCGCGACCATGGAACACAATGCCTGCATGATCGTCCATCAGGCCGGGTTGGGTGCCACCGTGCTGGCGCCGCGGCTGGGCCCTACATTCAGACCGAAAGGCGGCTCGCCGGCGATCGACCATTGCGACAACGACGTTGTCGTGGCCGGGACAGACCTGCACCGGGCGGCGCCGGGCCATGATGTGCCGGGTGTCGGAAACATCTGGGGTGCGAACGATCTCGGTGCGATCGAAAACCGCGACATCCTGTTCTTCAGCGGATTCGGCCATCGCCCTCAGAATTGAGGCGGCGAGCAGCACCCCGATATCGGCGCGGCCCAGTTTAAGGAAGCCTCGTCGACGGCCGGGATGGATTGTCAGTGTGCACGGCATCGTCTGGCCCACGACACGATGCCGCTATAGTGCGCGGCGATGAGCGTGGCGACCATTTCATTCGCGGCACTGGCCTGGCTGGGCCTGCTGTTCGTGGCCGCGCTCGTTGGCGAAGCGCGGACCCGGCATGCGCGCATGCCGGGTGTATGGGTCTATGCGCTGGCGTTGGGCGTGCACTGCACCTCGTGGACGTTTTTCGGAACGGTGACGCAGGCGCAGCGATCCGGCTGGTGGCTGCCGCCGACCTTTGTCGGCATGATCGCGCTGTTCGCCCTGGGTTGGCCGGTGCTGCGTCGCCTGGTGCGGCTGGCGCACGAACGCAACAGCACCACGCTGGCCGACTTCGTCGCTGGTCGCCTCGGGCGCAGTTCGCCGCTGGCGGCGGTGATCACCGGCGTGATGCTGCTCGGGACCGTGCCCTACCTCGCGCTGCAGTTGAAGGCGGTGAGTACCAGCTTCGATCTGCTGGTGCAGCGGGGCGGGGACATTCCTTTGACGGGCGACAGCGCGCTGTGGGTGGCGATGGCCATGGCGCTGTTCGCGATGCTGTTCGGCACGCGCCGCGCTGCAGCCAGTGACCGTCACCCGGGGCTGTTGCTGGCGATTGCCTGTGAATCGGTCTTCAAGCTGGTCGCGCTGCTCGCCATCGGCATCTTCGTGGTCTTCGTGCTCCATGACGGGCCGTTCGAACTGGCCGCGGCCGCTCGTTCGAGGCTGCCTGTGCCCAGTGGTGGCAGCGACGGATTCCTGACGCTCGTCCTGCTGGGCGCGCTGGCACCCTTCACGTTGCCGCACCAGTTCCATGTCGGTGTCGTCGAATGCGCCGATCCCGACGATGTGCGTCGCGCACGCTGGCGGTTCATCGCCTATCTGGTGCTGATCGCGCTGCCGATCCTGCCGCTGGCCTGGGCGGGCAGTCTGGCGCTCGGCGATTCGGTGAGCTCGGACCTGTATGTCATCGGCCTGCCGATGGCGGCCGGGCAACCGGCCATCGCGCTGCTCGCATTCCTCGGCGGTCTGAGCGCGGCGACGGCGATGGTGGTGATGGCGACGCTGGCGCTGAGCCTCATGCTGGGCAACCACTGGCTGGCGCCGCTGCTGGGCCGAAGCTGGGCGCGTGGTGAGGGCGCGGGCGATCTGCTCGGCCACGTGCTCTGGACGCGCCGCATCGGCATCGTCGCGATCCTTCTGCTGGCCTGGGGTTATTCGCGCCTGCTCTTCGGCAGCGATGCACTGGCCGACATTGGCGCGCAGTCGTTCTCGGCCCTTGGCCAACTGGCCCCGGCAGTGGTCGTCGCCCTGTATCTGCCGAACTGGTCTTCACGCGCGACGCTGGTCGGCACGGTCGCCGGCGTGCTGGTCTGGGCCTATGTGCTGATGCTGCCGCAGGTGATGTTGTCCATGGGGCTGCAGCCGGACTGGCTGCAGGATGGCTGGCTGGGCTTTTCCTGGTTGTCGCCGGGCAACCTGATCGGACTGGGTGCGCTGGAACCCCTGACGCGCGCCACCCTCGTCGGCCTGGCGGTGAATGGCGCGCTGCTGCTTGCATTGGCCCGCGGTGGCCGTGATGAAGTCGCGTTGCCGGGCGGCGTGGCCATCGCCGACCTGCACCGGCTGGCGTTGCGGTTCCTCGACGCGGCGACGGTGGCCGATCTGTTCGCCGGCAGCGTCGCGGGTCCGGCCGAAGCGGCACGCCTGCATCGCGTCGAACATGCACTCAGTGGCGTCGTCGGCGCCGCGTCGGCACGCCTGCTGCTCAACGCCCTGCGCCGGCACGATGTCGGCGAACTGGAAACCGTGGCCGAACTGGTTGGCGAAACCTCCCAGGCGCTGCAGGTCAACCAGCAATTGCTGGAGGCGGCGCTGGAGAACATGAGCCAGGGCATCAGCGTCGTCGACCGCGACCTGCGCCTGGTGGCCTGGAACCGGCGTTATGCCGAACTCTTCGACTATCCGCGCGAGCTGCTGCGGGTCGGCACGCCCGTCGCCCGCCTGGTGGCCTGGAATGCCGCGCGCGGCCTTGCCGGCGATCCGGCGGATCCCACCCATGTCGAGCGGCGCCTGCGACACATGCGTTCCGGGACGCCGTATGTCACCGAACGGCTGTTTCCCGGTGGCGTGGTCGTGGAGATCCGCGGCAACCCGATGCCGGGCGGCGGTTTCGTCGCCACCTTCACGGACGTCACCGCGTTCCGTCGCACGGAGTCGGAACTCAAGCGCATTGCCGAAACGCTGGAACAGCGCGTCGCCGAACGCACGGCCGAATCGGAGCGCGCCCGCGCCGAAGCCGAACGCGCCAATCGTGCCAAGACGCGTTTTCTCGCTGCCGTCAGTCACGACCTCGCGCAGCCGCTGCATGCCGCCAAACTGTTCAACCATGCCCTTGGCCAACGTGTCACCGAGGCCGGGACGCGCGAGGCGGTGGGCAACATCGCCGGCGCGCTTGAGTCCGCCGAAGGCCTGCTCGCCGGCCTGCTGGATATTTCGCGCCTGGATGCCGGGGGTCTGAAGCCGCAGCACCAGGCCTTCGCGCTCGCCGACCTGATGGCAGGACTGGGCAGCGAGTTCGGCGTCCTCGCCGCGCAGCGCGGTCTGCGCCTCGATGTGGTGCCGACGCGGCTGTGGTCGCGCAGCGATCCGCAGATGCTGCGCCGGATCCTGCAGAACTTCCTCGCCAATGCCGTGCGCTATACCGATCGCGGCCGCATCCTGTTCGGCTGTCGTCGCCGCGGCGAGGGCATCGACATCGAGGTCTGGGATACCGGTCCGGGCATCGCCGTGGACGACCAGCCGCTGGTGTTCGAGGAGTTCCGACGCCTGCAGTCGCAGGGCCAGGGGCTCGGATTGGGTCTTTCCATCGCCGAACGCACGGCGCGACTGCTCGGCCATCCGCTCTCGTTGCAATCCTGGCCGGGACGCGGCACGGTGTTCTCGCTGCGGGTGCCGCGTGCCGAGCCGGCCGCGCGGCCGGCCACGGCGGCGCCGCCCGAACCGCTGCAGCGCGACGGCGGCTGCGTGCTGGTGGTCGACAACGACGCCAGCGTGCTGCGCGCGATGGAATCGCTGTTGACCGGCTGGAACTGCCGCGTGCTGCTGGCCGGCACGCTGGCGGAAGCGCTCGCCGCCCTGGCGGTCCAGCGCCCGGATGTCGTGCTGCTCGATTACCACCTGGATGACGGCCTGACCGGATTGGCGGTGCTCGACGCGTTGCGCGAAGCGGCGGGCGCCATCCCGGCGGTGGTCGTCACCGCCGACCACAGCGAAGCGGTGCGTTCCGCCGTCATCGCCGCCGACTGCCAGCTGCTGCAGAAGCCCTTGAAACCGCTGGCGCTGCGTGCCCTGATGGCGCGCATGCTGCCGCGCCATTGACGCCTGGCGTGCGGGGTCAGGCGGGCACGGTCGACGGCATCGGAAACCACAGTTCGGCCAGCAGACCGCCCGATGGGCTGGCATCGAGGCGCAGGCGGCCGTCGTAGCTGCCGGCGATATCCTCGACGATGCCGAGACCGAGCCCGGAACCGGGTGCGCGTTCGTCGAAACGGCGGCCGCGCTCGGTGGCCGAGTCTCGCTGAAGCGGCGTGAGGCCGCGACCGTCGTCGCCGATGCGGATGAGCAGGCCGCTTTCATCCTGTGTCACTGCGACATCGACGCGCGCGCGCGCCCATTTGCCGGCGTTGTCGAGCAGGTTGCCGAGCAGCTCTTCCAGATCCTCGCGCTCGCCGATGAATGCAGCGGCGTCGTCGACGTCGCGACTGAAGCGGATGCCACGATCAGCGTGGAGGCGCCGCATGGCAGCGAGCAGATCGTCGAGCACCGGCGCAATGGGCGTGCGCCGGCCCGAGCCGGCGCCGACCATGGCGGCCCGGCCGAGGTGTCGTTGCACCAGCGCGTGCATGCGTTGCAGCTGCCGGTCCAGGGTGGTGCGCCAGTCGTCGCCGGGACGCTGCACTTCGGCGCCCATCACGCTGAGTGGCGTCTTCAGCGCGTGCGCAAGGTCGGCGCTGCTTCGGCGTGCGCGTTCAACCAGACGCCGGTTGTGCGCAAGGACCGCATCCAGTTCATCGACCACCGGCTGGATTTCCGCGGGATGCCGGCCTTCGATGCGGTCGCTGCGACCTTCGCGCACGGCGCGGACCTGACCGGCCAGACGACGCAAGGGCTGCAGGCCGAAACTCACCTGCAGCCAGACGGCGACCAGCAGCCCGCCGGCGAGTATGGCCAGCGCCAGCACCAGCGTGCGCGTGAACTGTGCGATTTCGACATCGAGGGCCGCACGCGAAACCGCCACCTGCACGCACACCGGCTGCGCGCGGCGCGGCAGGGCGATGCGCTGGCGGATCGCGCGCAGCGGACGACCATCGGGCCCCTTGAGCGACAGCCATTGCGGCGGTCCGGCCGCGCCGGCAGGGCAGGTGACCAGGCTGCTGTCCCACAATGAGCGCGAGCGTTCCTGGCCTCCGGCGTGATCGTCAATCTGCCAGTAGCGCCCGGAATAGATGTCGACGTAGCGGCTGTCGCCCGGCGGCTGGCTGAGCTGCCATTCACCGGTGCCGGCAGTGGTCAGGCCGGCGACGAGTTCGCGCAGCTGGTCGTTCAAGGCGACGTCGAAGCTCGCCGTCGCCGCGCGCTGGAAGGCGAGATTCAGGACGAGGCCACCGAGCGCGGTCAGCGCGATCACCCAGGAGCAGGCGACGAGGACAAGTCGCCGGCTGAGCGAAGCGCTCATGCCCGTTCCGACAGGTAGAAGCCGACGCCGCGCTGGGTATGGACGAGGTCGACGCCGAGCTTGCGGCGGATGCGGCCGATCAGCACATCGATGACATTGGAATCATGGTCGAGGTCGCGCTCGTAGACGTGCTCGATCAGTTCGCTGCGGCTGACGACGCGGCCCTGGTTGTGCACCAGGTAGGCGAGGATGCGTTGTTCCTGCGCGGTCAACGTCAGGGCGTCGCCATCGAGCAGGAATCGGCCGGCATGGGTGTCGTACTGCAACGGGCCACAACTGAGGACTGCTTCGGCGTGGCCGCCGGCGCGGCGGATCAGCGCCTTGATGCGCACCACCAGTTCGGGCATCGAGAACGGCTTGACCAGATAGTCGTCGGCGCCGGCGTTGAACGCCGCGAGCTTGTCATGCCAGCGCTCGCGCGCGGTGAGCACCAGCACGGGAAACTTCGCTTCCGCGCGTCGCCAGTTGCGCAGGACACTGACGCCATCGAGTCCGGGCAGGCCGAGGTCGAGCACGGCGGCGTCGTAGCCTTCGGTAGCGCCGAGAAAATCCGCCTCGCTGCCATCGGCGCAGGTCTCGACCACGAAGCGTTCGCCGCGCAGGGCATCGGCGACGCGTTGCGCCAGCGCCTCGTCGTCTTCCACCACGAGGATGCGCATCAGTCGTCGTACTCCTGGTCGAGGATCGCGCCACTGACGGCGTCGACTTCCAGTTCCAGTACGCGGCCATGGTCATCGAGCATCTCGATCTCGTAGACCGGTCGGCCGTCGTCGTCCTCCAGTTCGATCTCAAGGACCCGGCCGCCGAACCGCGTTTCGATGGTTTTCAGGATGACGGACAGGGGCAGGCGCTGTCCGGCGGCCACTGCGGCGCGTGCGCGCTCATGGTCGCGGCGTTCGGAAGCGGCGGCGGTTGTCGCCATCAGGGCGAGAATCGCCAGTGCAAACAATCGCATGGTCATGCGCGCATGATGTCGTGGTGGATTAAATATCCCGTGAACGAAGCTGTCACGTCGAGTTTAGGGGACGGGGCGCAAGCTGTGCGCCGTTGGACACAGCCAACCCATCCACACCCACGAGGAGCAGCTCCATGAAGATCATCCGCAGCACCACGCTCGCCTTTGGCCTGATCGCGACCGGCTTCGCCTTTGCGCAGTCCGGCAATGATGGCCTGGCAACGACCGACATCCTGAAGCGGGTCGAGCAGGCCGGCTTCACCGACGTCCGCGACCTGGAATTCGACGACGGCCTCTGGGAAGTCAAGGCGCGCGACCGCGATGGCCGCCTGGTCGAGCTCCTGGTCGATCCCGCCAGCGGCGAGATCATCGATCCGCGCAGCACGCCGGCGCTGAGCGCCACCGATATCCGCAGCCGACTGGAAAGCCAGGGCTACACCGGCATCCGTGACGTCGAGTACGACGACGGTCGCTGGGAAGTCGAGGCCGTGAATGCCGCTGGCCAGCAGGTTGATCTGAAGCTGGATCCGCGCGACGGTCGCATCCTGCGCGAGAAGGTCGACAACGACGACTGAGGCATCGGCCGGCCCTTCCGCCCGTCCTGCCTCCTCGGCCCGGCCGCGCCCTGCGCGGTCGGGCTTTTTCCGTGTCGAGGAGTGCTGGCGGGCGCTGCGTTTCCGGTGGATGAAATCTACCCGGCGTCGCGACTGGGATCGGCCAGCTCCAGCGAACGCAGCAGGACACCCGCCTGTGTCCGGTTGCGCACGCCCAGCCGTTCGAAGATGACGGTGAGATGGGCTTTCACCGTGCGCTCCTGGATGCCGAGCACGTCAGCGATCTGCTTGTTGAGTCGACCTTCCGCGACCAGGGCCAGGACGCGATGCTGCTGCGGCGACAGGCTGGCCAGGCGACGCGTGACGCCGTCATCGACACCGCCGCTGCGGCCCAGCGCTTCGATTTCTCGGCGCAGGCCCTCGGGCAGGTAGTCGCGGCAATCCAGTACCGCCGTCAGCGCGTCGCCGAGCTGTTCCGGGCTGGCGCTCTTGGGGATGAAGCCCATCGCGCCGCAGTCCAGGGCACGGGCAACGGTGCGCGGATCGTCGTGCGCGGAGATCATGACCATGGCCACGGCGGGGAACTCCGCGCGCAGCGCCGCCAGGCCCATGAGCCCGCGGCTCCCGGGCATGTGCAGGTCGAGCAGCACCAGGTCGACTTCTCCGGACTGGCGCAGGCGGGCGGCAGCCTCATCCAGTGTCCCGGCTTCGAGCACTTCCGCATCGGCGACCTGCTCGCGGACGGTCTGCGCGAGCGCGCGCCGGAACAGCGGATGGTCGTCGGCGATCAGGACGGTGGTCATGCAGGCAGGATAGCTGCCCGATGGTGCAATGGCCGCCACCACCCGGCGCGTTATCCTTGCCGCATGTCCCTGGAGACCCGCCCATGCTTCGTACCGCCGCCTGTCTCGCGACGCTGGCCCTCGCCGGTTGCAGCGCCTCGCCACCGCGCGAAGTGACCTTGAGCCCGATCCCGTTGCTGGAAGGAGAGGTCGTCGTCACACGCCATGCCGGCGCCGACGACCTGATGACCGCCGGCCTTGGCCTGGACGGGCTGCGGCAACTGCTGCCGCCGGCGTCGGCCGCTGCCGATGCAGCGGAGTGGCGGCGTCGTGCGATCTGGTCGAGCTGGCGCGGCATCGCCGATCTGCGCCCCGGCAGCATCGATGAACTGGCGATGGTCCCGGGCCGGGAATTCTCGGCGCAGTTGCGGTTGCCCGGCGACCGCGAGGCGCATCGCGTGTTGATGCAACTGCCGGAACATTTCGATGCGGTGAATCCGTGCATGCTGGTCGCACCGGCTTCCGGTTCCCGTGGCGTCTATGGCGCCATTGCCGTGGCGGCACCGGTGGGTTTGCCGCAGGGCTGCGCCATCGTCTACACCGACAAGGGCGCAGGCAGCGACTTCCGTGATGCCGGTGTCGACGGTGTCCATGTGCCGCACGCGCACAGTGGCGACAATCCGGAAGCGCGCTGGGGCGAGCACGTGCTGGCCGCCGCGCGTTTCGGCCTGGCGATCCTCAATCGCGAGGGCCTGCGCCGGGAAGCCTTCCGGGCCGACAACGTGCGCATTGTCGCGACCGGCATTTCCAACGGCGGCGGCGCCGTGTTGCGCGCCAGCGAGCTGGACGACGAAGGCCTGCTCGATGCCGTGGTCGCCGCGGCACCGAACATCCAGCCACGCTGGACAGGCATGCGTCCGCTCTACGACTACGTCACCGAGGCGGCGCTGTACCAGCCCTGCATGCTGTCGCATCCGGACCGCAGTGGCGCGCCCTTCGTGAGCGCGGAAATGCGCGAGCAGGGCGCACGCCGTTGCGCGCTGCTGCGCGGTGCGGGCCTGCTCGACGCACGGACGGCCGACGGCCAGTCCCGTGAAGCGGGTGAACGCCTGCGTGTGGCTGGCTGGGACGAAGCGGCGCTGCAGCTGGCGGGCCAGAACGTCGCCTTCGATGTCTGGCGCGCCGTGGCCGTCACCTATGCGAGCGCCTACGGCCGCTTCGGCGTCGGCGAACATCCCTGTGGTTTCGGATTCGCGATGCTGGACAGCGATGGCCGGCCGCGTCCGGCCACGGCGCTGGAACAGCAACTGTGGCGCAGCGACGGCAACGGCATTCCGCCGACCGCCGGCGTCGCGATCACCGATCCCAGTGCCGGCGGCGATGATCCGCTGCTGCCGGGCCTGATGTGCCTGCGCCGGCTGTGGACGGAAGACGGCGCTGATGCCCGCCGTGTCCGCGAAGGTGTCGAAGCCGTGATCGCCAGCGGGCAGCCGCGGACGGCGCGGACGGTGATCGTCCATGGTGCCGACGATGCGCTGATCCCGCCGGCGTTCACCAGCCGGCCCTACGTCGACATGGCGCGGGCGCATGGCTTGCCGGTGACGTACGTCGAAGTGCCGCGCGCGCAGCATTTCGATGCCTTCCTGGCCTTTCCGCCGATGGCCGGCTACGTGCCGCTGCTGCCGGAAGTGTGGCGCCAGCTGGCTGCGCTCGTGGCGGCTGCGGCGGCGCCTTGAGACCGGGCCGGGCGACGCGGCATCCCGAGGCGTCACTCGGCGTCGCCGGGGGTGTCCCGCCGGGGCGATGACGCGGCGCGCAAGCGCAGGCGGCAGCCATCGCCTCGACAGGACGGCGGCACGCGCCGTCGCTCTGCGCCCGCACCAGGTGTCCGCTTCGCCTGGGAACCGGGCCGGATCGGACGGGAAACCGGGCGGCGAAGCCGGAATCCATGCCTGTCCTTGCCGAACTGCACGTCTTCTCTCGCAGCATCGCGCCGGTTTCGGCTACGCTCGCGGCAATGGATTGGCACCTTCAATGCCCGGACGGCCGGCGCCTGCCCCTCGCAGCGGATGTCGACCTGCTGGTCGGTGCTGCCGCCAATGCCCGGTTGAAGCTGCCATCGCTGCCCGAACGCTGTGCGATCGTCCAGCGTCGCGACGACGATGTCTGGCTGCAGGTCCTGGTCACAGACAGCCTGGTGGGCGTCAATGGCCGGCCTGTACAGCATCTGTCGCGACTGCGTGCCGGTGACCGGATCTGTTTCGGCAGCAGTTGCGTCGACCTCGTCGCGGGAGAAGGGTGCGCTCCCACGGGGACCGTCGCCGATTTCTTCCTTCGTGTCCGCAATGGCGCGCGCAGCGGGACCGTCCATCGGGGTCCTGTCCTGCATCTGGATGCCGAGGGCGAAGTGGTGTCGGCGGCGGCAGGGGTGGTTGGCCTGATCCTGGCCGACGGCGTCGTGCGCCTGGATCCCAACGGGGCCGGCGTGCGCCTCAATGGCCTGCCGTTGACGGCTGAGGTCGTCACCGTCGATGGTGACCAGCTCCAGATCGGGCAGCGGCGCTACATCGTCGAGACGCTGGCGGCGCCGCCACCCGAGCAGGCGACGCAACGGCTGGAAACCGATGCCGTGCCGATGGTGTCCGACATCGAAGGCGCTGGCACGGCGCGGTCCTCGCAACAGGCCGGCGGCCTGTGGGGACTGATCGTGCTGGCGGCTGTCATCGCCAGCGGCGTCGCCATCCTGCTGTACTTCAACAACAGCTGACGCCATCGATGGCGTCGTCGGCGGCGAGCAGGGCTCAGGCATAATCGCGGTTCTTTTTCCACCCGAGTCCGAGACCGCCGCCGCCATGTCGCGAGCCTACAATTTCAGCGCCGGTCCCGCGGCCTTGCCCGATGCCGTCCTGCAATGCGTCCGCGAGGAATTGCTGGACTGGAACGGTACCGGCGCCTCGGTGATGGAGGTATCGCATCGCGGTGCCGCTTTCGAGGCGATGGCCGCGCAATCCGAACAGGACCTGCGCTCGCTGCTCGGCATTGGCGACGATTACGCGGTGCTGTTCCTGCAGGGCGGGGCGACCCAGCACTTCGTTCAGGTGCCGATGAATATCGCCCAGGGTGGCAGCGCCGATTACGTGATCACCGGCCACTGGGGTGAGCGCGCGGCGAAGCTGGCGGCGCAGGTCTGCACTGTGCGCATTGCGGCCAGCAGTGCGGACGGCGGTTTCCGGGGCCTACCCGCGGCCGATGCGTGGCAGCTGGATCAGTCAGCGGCCTATGTCCACCTGACACCCAACGAAACGATCCATGGCGTGGAGATGCACACGTTGCCAGACACCGGCGACGTCCCCATCGTCGCCGACCTGTCATCGACGCTGCTGTCGCGTCCGCTGGAGGTGTCGCGGTATGGGATGCTCTACGCCTGTGCGCAGAAGAATATCGGCCCCTCCGGCCTTGTGCTGCTGATCATCCGTCGCGACCTGCTCGCGCGGGCGCCGGACAGCCTGCCGGAAATCTTCCGCTACGACCGGCACGCCGCGCAGCGCTCGCTGCTCAACACGCCGGCCACCTTCTCCTGGTATGTCTCGGCGCTGGTGTTCCAGTGGCTGCTCGAGCAGGGTGGCCTCGCGGTGATGGCCGAGCGCAACCGGGCGAAGGCGAACGCCCTGTATGCGGCCATTGATGGCTCCGGTGGTTTCTACCGCAACGAGGTCGATCCGGTCGCGCGGTCGTGGATGAATGTGCCGTTCCAGCTCCACGACGCGACGCTGGATTCGACCTTTCTGGCGGAGTCCGCGGGCGCCGGGCTGATCGGTCTGAAAGGTCACCGCGTCGTCGGCGGCATGCGCGCCAGCCTCTACAACGCGATGACCCTGGCCGGCGTGGAGCGGCTGATCGGGTTCATGGCCGACTTCGCCCGACGACACGGCTGAATCGCGGGCTTATCCATACCGGACCATTCTGGTACCATTTCGCCATGATCCATGTTGACGCCCGTGCCCGGGCCTATTTCATCCGCCTGCTCGAACAGCAGGGACCGGACATCCTCGGCATCCATCTCAGTGCGGTGGCGCCCGGCACGGCCCAGGCCGATGTCGCCTTGCGCTATTGCGAAGCCGTCGACCTGCGCGGCGACGAATGGCAGGTCGACATCTGCGACGGCCTGCGTCTGTATGTCGATTCCGACAGCGCCCCGTTCCTGGACCAGGCCGAGATCGCTCTGCGCAGTGAAGGGACCGGCGAGCAGTTGAGTATCCGCGCCCCGGGTCTCAAGGCGGGCGCGCCTGCCGGTGACGCCAGCCTGGTCGAACGGGTGCGCTGGCTGATCGACAGCGAGATCAATCCGCAGCTGGGCAACCACGGCGGCCGCGTTTCGCTGGAGGAAGTGACGGCGGAAGGCGAGGTGATCCTGCGTTTCGGGGGCGGATGCCAGGGCTGCGGCATGGCCGACGTGACCTTGCGCGACGGCATCGAAAAACGCCTGCGCGATGCCTTCCCGGAAATCAGCGCCGTGCGCGATGCGACCGACCACGCGCGCGGGCAGACGCCGTACTACCGCTGAGGGTGGCGGCAGCGCACGGATAGGCGCCCGCTTGATGCCGATCATCAACAAAAAGGCCGCCTGACAGGCGGCCTTCTCTGTTCAATGCAGCGACGACGCGCTCACTTGAAGTGGCTGAGGTCGTCCAGCGAGCCCTTCTGGGACGCGAAGTAGGCCGCCAGGTCATCGATGTCCTGCGACGTGAGCGTCGACATGAATCCCTGCATGATGACGTTCTGGCGCTCGCCGGTCTGGTAGGCGCGCATCGAATGGGCCAGGTAATCGGCGTACTGGCCGGCGATCAGCGGATACTGCGGATCGCCGATGCCGTTGCCATCCACCCCGTGGCAAGCCTGGCAGACCTGGGACTTCTCGCGGCCGCGTTCGGCATCGCCGGCGAGGGCCGTGGACTGCAGCCCGAGCAGGGCAAAGGCGCTGGCGGCGACAAGGCTGGCGCGGAACATCATGGTGCCTCCCTCAGGCTGGCCAGGTAACTGGCCACGTTGTCGATCTCTTCGGGGCTCAGGGCTTCACCCTGTGCGCGCATGGTCGGATGACTGCGCTCGCCCTTGCTGTAGGCCGTCAGCGCGGCCACCAGGTAGTCGCGGTTCTGACCGGCGATCCGCGGCACGTGATAGTGCGGATAGGCGTTCTTGTAGCCCACGATGCCATGGCAGCCGGTGCAGGTGTAGGCGAGCTGTCGACCTGCATCGAGGTCGGCGGCGTGGGTTGTGGCGGCCAATGACAGGGCGCCGGTGGCGACGATCAGCGGAATCAGCTTCATGCTGCGGCGTTCCAGGACGGGGCGGACGAAAGCGGGAAGTATAGCCAGCCGGACGGCTTCGCCCAAGCCCTGCGAGGCGATTCCAGCCGCCTTGGCGCGCCGCTCCATCGCGGCAGCCGACACCTGAAGTGGTCAACGGCCGCCGGTCGGCGCTCGCCCGAAGCAGGGGACGCACAGCACCGCGGGGCATTCTGCTATTCTCCGCGCCCTTCCATCCCAACTACGACACAGGAGAACGGTCATGGGCAAGGGCGACAAGAGCACGCGGCGCGGAAAGATCTCGGCCGGCAGCTACGGCATTGCACGGCCGCACAAGGACAAGGCAGCGGTGGTGGTGGCCAAGGTGGCCAAGCCCGCTGCGAAGACGGCGTCGCGCAAGAAGGCCTGAACAGGCGATCGCGCCGCGCTGGCGCGATCCAAAGGAAAAGGGCGACCGTCGGGTCGCCCTTTTTTTGTTGCCGGTGAGGATTCGATCAGTCGCCGAAGCCGTTGGCGAAGATGACGTCGCTGGCCACCGGACAGATGTCCTTGAACAGGCAGGCTGCCCATTCCGGATGATCGATGAAGGGATTGCGGTTGCCCTGGTAGCTGTAGACCACCTCGTTGCGCAGCTGCTCCTTCTCGTCCGGCGGATCCTGGTCGTGCCAGGCGAGGATCACGTCGAGCAGGCCCATGTAGGCGCGACCGGTTCCGTTGCTGGCCGTGTTGGTTCCCTGGATGAGGCTGCTGTTGTTGGTCAGGATGAGGTCCGGTTCGTGCCAGCCGTTGGCGTGCGAGCCGCCTTCGTAGCGGATGTCCATGTACATCACCGCGCGGGCAACGTCGCCCCGGCGTCCCATCCAGGTTTCCCACAGGTCGCCATTGAACCAGTTCGAGTTGCCGGGATGCGTACCGCTGCCTCCGCCCTGGCCGCCGTTCGGCACCGTCACGCGCTCGGTGCAGCCACTGTTGCAGGTGCCGAAGTACTTGTGGCCCCGGTCGGAGTTGTAGCCGACATGCGAGAGCATCAGCATGTGCGTGTCGGTGTAGGCGTGGCTGTTGCCGCTGTTGGGGAATCCCAGCGAATTCGGCCAGGTGTGTTCGCGGTTGTAAGGGCCCTGGCCGCCGCCGAACTTGGCCATGCTCTCGTTGCGGTAGATGTCGAGGATGCGGGTCGGATTGGCCGGATCCTCGTCCGCCAGTTCCAGGATCTCCCAGGTGTCCGGCTCGCTGCCGGACGAGTAGGGGAACCACTGGTGGTCGTCGATCACGTCGTGCAGCGTCGCCCGAAGCGTGGCGGCACTGGTGGTGACGACGCTGGCATAGTAGTCGCCGTTGTCGGACGCGGTCGTGAAGCTCCAGGTGTAGTCGGCGACCATCGCGGTGGGAATGCCGTCCAGGTCGATGATGTGGTCGGCATCGACGATGACCGTGCAGGTTTCCAGGGCGGCGAAATCGCTGTCCGGATCGACCACGAACTGCGTCGGTCCGCCACTGATGCTGACGCCGACATTGCCGCTGTCATCACAGCTGAGCTGCAGCCAGCCCGCCTGTGCGGTGACCGGCTCGCTGAAATCGACCTGCAGGTGGGCGCCGTGCGCCACGCCCCCGGCGCCGACGCCGGGAAGGTGGCTGGAAACGGTCGGCGGCAGATCCGCCTGCGTCGTAAAGGTGTGGCTGACATTGCCGGCCATGGCGTCGGGCGTGCCGTCCCGATCGGTCACCAGGGCACCCGTGACCGTGACCGTGCAGGACTCGAGATTCTGCACGGCGGTCTGCGCGGTGGCCTGGTAACTCGCATCGCTGCCGGTGATCGTCAGGGCCACCGGACCGGAGAGGGCGCAGCTCAGCGTGATGGCGCCGGCGGCGAGGTCGACCGCTTCGCTGAAGACGGCCTGGATGACCGGCATCGTCGAGACGCCGGTGGCACCATTGGCCGGCGCCAGCGAACCCAGCTGCGGCGGCACGTCGACGGCCGGCACGAAGCTCTGGCCCGGGTTGCAGGCGCCGAAGGACGCCGGTGCAGGGGCTTGCCACGTGAAGGACTCGTAGCCGGATCCGCCGCTTCCGGTCAGCGCGAGCGAATGGCCGACCGGCGTGCTGCCCGCTTCGCTGACACCGATGTCGGTGCCGGTCATGCCCTGGGCCGGGCCGTTGCTGGCGGTGAAGCTGCCTTCGTAGGTAAGGAACTGTTCGACGCCCTGCGGGCTCACCAGCGCCAGTCCATCCGGCGATCCATTCTGGATCTGCGGGCTGGCGCCGCCCGGCAGCGCGACGACGGTGCCATAGCCCGAACACTGGTCGGGAATGGTGCCGGAGAGCGCGATGGTGTCGTAGACGGTGCCGTTGGAACCGTTGTACAGCACGACCGACCAGCCGCTCAGGCTGGTGCCCGCTGGACCGGCGATCTCGACGGCCTCGCCGACATCGACGTCGACGTTGTCGTAATGCAGTTCATTGACGAAGACGGGCGTGGTGCCCGACACAAAGGCGAACGCCGTCGGCGCGGCGACAAGCAGGGCAGCCGGCAGCAGCCGGCGCAGGGCGCGGATCATGGGGATCTCCGGGTTGAACGGCGCGCAGCATAGCAAATGCGGCCATCGGCCCCGTGACGACGTTCCCCGGGCGTGCCGCCAGAAGTGCGTGTCCCGGTCAGTCCTCGCGCTTGTGCCCTTCGTCGCCCGCCGCTTCGCCGGTCTTCCCGACGACCGACTCGTTGAGGCTCAGGAAGTGCGTTTCCAGCGCATCGCAGGCGGCCGAGTCGCCTTCGCAGCGGATGTCCATGCGCAGGACGATGCGGCCGTTCTCCTCGATCACGCTGCGCTTCACCGCCGCGGGGTGCGCCGGGTCGGTTTCCGGCGCGAAGGTCCAGAGCGTCATCGACGCCGGATCCTCGATGGTCAGCCAGCCGTCGGCACGGGCAAGAGCGACGTCGCTGCGGGCGCTGAGGGCGGCGCGTGCGGCTTCGACGGACGGATAGCCGATGTCCCCTTCATCGGCCAGTGCGGCGGGGCTACCGATCAAGGCGAGTGTCAGCGGTGCGGCAATACGAATGCGCATGGCGGAGTCCGGTCATTGCAGGGGCGGAACGCTAACACAGCGCCAGCACAGGCGGCCGCGGTGCCGTGCGCGGCGTTCAGGCGGGATCGAAGCGTTCGCCCGCCCGTGCGCGACGCGCGACGTCGCGGATGCGCGCAAGCAGCGCCGCAAGACCATTGCTGCGTGTCGGCGACAGATGGCTGCCCAGCCCGATGGCGTGGATGAATCCGGGTTCGGTCGCCTCGATGTCGGCGGCAGGGTGGCCGCCGCCATAGACGCGAAGGACCAGCGCGATCAGTCCGGAGACGATCGCGGAGTCGCTGGCGGCATGGAAGTCCAGGCGTTCGGCATCGCCTTCGGCGACGATCCAGACCAGCGACTGGCAACCATGCAGGCGATTTTCCTCGCTCCGCCAGGCATCAGGGAACGGTGGCAGTTTGCGTCCCAGTTCGATCAGATACTGGTAGCGCTCGCTCCAGTCCCCGAACAGCGAGAACTCTTCGGCAATGGCCGCCTGGGCCGCGGCGATCGAACCAGCCATCAGCGGTTCCAGCGCCAGCGCGCGCCGTCGGCGCCGTCTTCGACCAGGACGCCCATCTCCGCAAGCTGCTTGCGCAGTTCGTCGGCGCGGGCGAAGTCGCGCGCCTTGCGCGCGGCCTCGCGTTCGGCGACCAGGGCATCGATCTGCGCGCCGGCATCGCCTGCGCCAGCCTCGTTGTTGCTGGCGCCGCGCTGGAACCAGTCCTCGGGCGTCTGCTGCAGCAGGCCGAGCAGGGCGCCGGCGTCGAGCAGTTCGCGCTTGCGGGCGCGCCGGGTGGCGTCGTCGCTGGCACGGCGCGCCTCGGCGGCGATGCCGGCCAGGTGCGCGAGCGCCTCCGGTGTGTTGAGGTCGTCGCAGAGCGCAGCCAGGACCGCGGCAGGCGGCTCGCCCGGATCGCCGGCATCGATGTCGGCCAGGTCACGCAGCGTGCCATACAGGCGGTCGAGGGTGCGGATGGCCTGGTCGACGGCGCCTTCCGACCAGTCCAGTGGTTGCCGGTAATGCGCCGACATCAGGACATAGCGCAGGGCTTCCGGCGGGTAGGCGTCGAGCAGATCGTGCACCAGGGTGACGTTGCCCAGCGACTTCGACATCTTGCGGCCGCCCATGTTCAGCATGCCGTTGTGCAGCCAGTAGCGCGCGAAGACCTTGCCGCCATGGGCGCAGGTGCTCTGCGCGATCTCGTTTTCGTGGTGCGGGAACTGCAGGTCGATGCCACCGGCGTGGATGTCGATGCTGTCGCCGAGGTGCGTCGCCGCCATCGCCGAACATTCGATGTGCCAGCCCGGGCGGCCGCGACCCCAGGGGCTGTCCCAGCCGGGCAGATCGGGCGTCGACGGCTTCCACAACACGAAGTCGCCGGGCGTGCGCTTGTAGGGCGCGACCTCGACGCGGGCACCGGCCAGCATCTCGTCGGTGGAACGGCGCGACAGCTGCCCGTACCCGGCATAGGTGGTGACGTCGAAGAGTACGTGTCCGTCGGCGGCATAGGCGTGGCCGCTGGCGATCAGCTGCTCGCACATCGCGATGATCTCGCCGATGTGGTCGGTGGCATGCGGCACAATGTCCGGGCGGTCGGCACCGAGGCGCGCCATGTCTTCGTGGTAGGCCTGCGCGTAGCGGCCGGTGATCTCCGAGATCGGCACACCGCGTTCGGCGGAGGCGGCGTTGATCTTGTCATCGACGTCGGTGATGTTTCGCGCATAGACGACGTGCGGATACAGCCGGCGCAGCAGGCGCACCAGCAGGCCGAACACGACCGGCGGCCGTGCGTTGCCGATATGCACGTAGTTGTAGACCGTCGGCCCGCAGATGTAGACGGTCACGCGCTGCGGATCGAGCGGTTCGAAGACTTCGAGCTGGCGGCTGAGGCTGTTGAAAAGGTGAAGCGGCATGGTGGCCCCGGTTGGGTTGACGGGCTGCACAGGTCGTCGGCGGTCCGCGCGCGCCGGTGCTTGACGACGGTGCGGGCATGGTGCACAGCAGCAATCGCTTACTTTAGCAAACGATGTGCTTCGACGACCAATTATCAGCGTCCGTTCATATTCCTTGGGCTTGAATGCCGGTTGCTCACAGAATCTGGCGCCAGGAAGGCGAGGCGATTCAAACCATGCGTAGTCCACGTGTTCTGGGCGGTACCGCCGCCTCCTGTCTGATCGTGCTTTCCACGGCTTCCGCCTTCGCCCAGTCCAACCGCGCCGCAGTCGGCGGAGCGGTGGAGGACGCCTACGCGGAGCACGTCACCTACACCTACGCCCAGGTCCTGCGCGTGGTACCGGTTTTCCGCGAGACGCAGGTGACCCAACTGCGCGAGGACTGCGCCGCGGTCGACCTGGGCTCGTCGGCGCAATCCGAGCATCTGCCTTCCTCGGTGGGTGGCGCTGGCGCCGTCTCGGGCGCCGCGTTGTTGCAGACCGGGTTCGCAGCCACCGCGCCGGCGCCGCGACAGTTGCTGCCTGACGAGGTGGACGACGCGCCGACAGGCTGTTCGATGGTCGACGAGGCGGTCACTGTGACGCGACAGGACGGTTTCGACGTCGAGTATCGCTACCGCGGCGAGGTTTTCGTCTCACGGCTCGATTTCGATCCGGGCGATCGCCTGCGCATCCGTGTTGCCGTCGTGCCTGCGGTCGAAATGGCCACACGCAGCGGCGACTGGCAGGTCGCAAACCCGTCGCACTGAGCTTGCGACGGTCTGCCCGGCCTGGCGACCGGGCGACTGCGACGGCTTCCGCGTCTCAGTCGGCGACCACGCCGAGCTGGTCGAGCACGAAAGCATATTCCTCGGCGGTTTCGCGATAGCGCTGGAACCGGCCCGACTTGCCGCCGTGACCGGCCTCCAGGTTCGTCTTGTAAAGCAGTGGCGCCGAGCCGGTACCGGTCTGGCGAAGTCTTGCCACCCATTTCGCCGGTTCCCAGTACTGCACCTGCGAGTCCCACAGGCCGGTCGTCACCAGCATTGCCGGATAGGCGACCGGGCGGACGTTGTCATACGGCGAATAGGACAGCATGTATTCGTAGTTCGCGCTCTCCGCCGGGTTGCCCCATTCGTCGTATTCGTTCGTCGTCAGCGGGATGGACTCGTCGAGCATCGTCGTGACCACGTCGACGAAGGGCACGTGCGCCACCAGCACGCGGTATTTTTCCGGTGCGAGGTTGGCGACCGCACCGATCAGCAGGCCCCCTGCGCTTCCGCCCATGGCCGCGACGCGGTCTTTCGCGGCGTAGCCCTCCGCGACCAGGTGGTCGGTCACGGCGATGAAGTCGGTGAAGGTGTTGCGCTTGTTGAGCAGCTTGCCGGCTTCGTACCAGCGGCGTCCCATCTCTTCGCCACCACGGACATGGGCGATCGCGAAAACGACGCCGCGATCGACCAGTGACAGGCGGGCGCTGCTGAAGTACGGATCCGTGGACATGCCGTAGGAGCCGTAGGCGTACTGGTACAGCGCGGCGCTGCCGTCGCGCTGGTATCCCTTGCGGTACAGCAGGCTGACGGGGATCTTCTCGCCATCGGCTGCCGTCGCCCAGGTGCGCTCGGTCACGTAGTCGTCGCTGTTGAAACCGCCGAGTACGGGTGCGCGCTTGAGCAGGCGGCGCTCGCCGCTGTCCATGTGGACTTCGTAGATCGTCTCCGGCGTGGTCAGCGAGCTGTAGCTGTAGCGCAGCCACTCGCTGTCCTGCTCGGCATTGATGTCGATCTCGGCGACGTAGGCCGCTTCATCGGCACCGATGTAGTCCTCGCGACTGCCGTCCCAGCGGCGGATGCGCACGCGCTTGAGGCCCTCGCTGCGCTCACCGATGGCGAGGTGGTTCTTGAAAAGGTCGAATTCCTCGATGTAGACATCGTCGCGGTGGCCGATGAGTTCGCGCCATTGGCCGCGGTCGGCGACATCGGTGTCCGACGCTTCCATCAGCCGGAAGTTCGGCGCCTGCCAGTTGGTGCGGATGATCCAGCGCTGGTCGATGTGGTCGGCGTCGTACTCGAAGTCTCGCTCGCGGGCGGCGAGCACGGTGAACGGCTGTTCCGGCTGGGCGGCATCGACATAGCGCACCTCGTCGGACACCGTGCTCGAGCTGTGGATGACGAGGAAGCGCTCATCGCCGGTACGGCCGATGCTGAGGTAGTAGGACTCGTCTTCTTCCTCATAGACCAGCACGTCATCGCTGGTCCGCGTGCCCAGGCGGTGACGCTTGACGCGCTTGCCGAGCAATGTGTCGGGATCGTTCTCGATGTAGAACATCGTGCGGTTGTCGGCGGCCCAGACCAGATCGGCCGAGACGCCTTCGAGGCGGTCATCCAGAAGTTGGCCGGTTTCCAGGTCCTTGAAGCGCAGCACGAACTGGCGGCGGCCGACGGTGTCTTCCGCCCAGACCAGCCAGCGGCCATCGTCGCTGACCTCGTAGTCGCCGATCTGGAAGAAGCCGTGGCCTTCAGCCAGTACGTTGCCGTCGAGCAGGATTTCTTCGGGCGCCGTCATCTCCCCTTTGCGGCGCGCATGGATCGGATATTCCTGGCCTTCGGCGAAGCGGACGTAATACCAGTAGCCGCGATGCCGGTAGGGCACCGAGCTGTCGTCCTGCTTGATGCGGCCGACGATCTCGCCATACAGCGTCTCCGTCAGCGGTGCCAGGCGTTCCATGTGGCGCTGGAACCATGCGTTCTCTGCGCGCAGGTAATCGAGCACCTTTTCGTTGCTGCGTGCATCGTCGCGCAGCCAGTAATAGGGGTCGGTACGGTTTCCTGCAGGCGCGCCGACGACATGGTCGAGGCGGTCGGCGAGGGGCGGGGAGACGTCGGCGGGGCGGTTGTCTTTCACGGAGAGGCAGGCAGTGGCGAGAAAGGGAATGCTGAGAACGAGCAGGGCAGTCGCAGCTGCCGGACGCTTGAACATGGTCGGGCCGGATGAAGAAAAATGCAGTCTAGCGCGGTTCGACTGTGGGCAATTCCCTCGCGGCAACGCAGCCGAATGCGTCCTGCCAGCTGCCAACCGGTCCCACGCGCCCGCACAGGGCGCGGCTGTCGCGGATGAAACGTTCGCGCGGCACCGGACGGGCGCCGAGGCTTTCCAGGTGCGCGGTGTGCATCTGGCAGTCCAGCATCGGCATGTCGTTGCGTTGCAGGAAGCGGCACAGGCCGAGAAGGGCGACCTTCGAAGCATTGTCGGCGAGGCTGAACATCGATTCGCCGAAGAACATGCGACCGACGCAGACGCCGTAGATGCCGCCGACCAGGCGGTCATCGCGGTCCAGCACTTCGATGCTGTGTGCATGTCCCTCCGCCTGGAGCTGCCGGTAGGCGGCGATCATCGCCGGCAGGATCCAGGTCCCGTTCTGGTCGCGCCGCGGCGTGTTCGCGCACTGCGCGATGACCTCGTCGAAGCGGCTGTCCGCGCGCAGCGTCCAGTCGCTTCGGCGCAGGAACCGGCGCAGGCTGCGCGAGACGTGAAAGGCATCGGTGTCCAGCACCATGCGCGGATCCGGGGCCCACCAGAGCAGCGGCTGGCCCTCGCTGAACCACGGGAAGCAACCGTGCCGATAGGCGCCGAGCAGGCGCGTAACTGATAGGTCGCCGCCCCATGCAAGCAGGCCGTCGGGCTCGCGCAGGGCCTTTTCAAGCGCCGGGAAGGGCGCTGCGGGATCGTCGTCGAGCTCAGTCAGTTGCATGGGCGTAAGGGGATCGGGCCAGCAGACCGTCGCGCCACTCGGCGACGGCGTCGCGTTCATGGCGCAGGGCTTCGCCGATGCGCGCGTGCATGTCCGCGTCACCCAGGTGATGGTACGACCGCGTCAACGTCGGCAGGAAGCCGCGCGCCAGCTTGTGCTCGCCCTGCGCACCCGGTTCGAACACCGCCAGCTGCTGCTCGATCGCGAACTCGATGCCCTGGTAGTAGCAGCATTCGAAATGCAGCCCGGGTTCGTCGTTCAGGCTGCCCCAGTAGCGTCCGTACAGACGCCTGCTGCTGTGCAGGAACAGCGCCATCGCGACCGGCCGGCCTCCAGGCGCGCGCGCCAGGACGACCATCGTCTGCGCTGGCAGCGCCTCGCCCAGATGCTGGAAGAAGCGCTGGCTGAGCGCCGGGTAGTTGCCCTTTTCGGCGAACGTGCTGACATACAGCGCGTGAACGAACTCCCAGTCGCGTGCGTCCAGTTCACTGCCGCGCAGGCGCTGGAAGCGCCAGCCTGCGCGTTGCAGGCGTTCGCGTTCCTGGCGGATGTTCTTGCGCTTCTTGTGGCTCAGTTGCGCCAGGAAATCATCGAAATGACCATAGCCACGGTTGTGCCAGTGGAACTGGATGTCGCACCGATGCAGCCAGCGCGGGTCGCGATGGAGGATGGCACTGCTGCCGGCGTCGGCGAAGTTCACATGCGCGCCGGACAGGCCGAGTCGTGCCGCTTCGGCGATCAGCGCGCTGGACAGCGCCCGCGCCAGCGCCGGGTCGCGCTGCCCGCCGGTGAGCAGGCGCGCACCGCTGATCGGCGTATAGGGCACGGCGCAGAGGAGTTTCGGGTAGTAGCGCCGGCCCGCCGCGTCGTGCGCCTGCGCCCACGACCAGTCGAACACGTACTCGCCGTGCGAATTGCCCTTCAGATAGGCCGGCAGCGCCGCGACCAGCTGTTCGTCGCGATACCAGGCCAGGTGCCACGGCTGCCAGCCGACCTCGCTGCGCACGCAGCCATGCCGCTCCAGCCCCGCCAGGAAAGCATGGCTGAGGAACGGGTCGTCATCGGGCCGCAGGGCGTCCCAGCGGGCGGCGTCGATTTCATCGAGACGCGGATGGATTCGGAGTTGCAGCGACATGCCTAAAGACTACGACGGTCAACGTACTTTGACCGTCGCAGCGGGATTCGGTTCGTCGCGTATTCAGCCCTGATCGAGGAACCGCTCGGCATCCAGTGCCGCCATGCAGCCTGAGCCGGCCGAGGTGATGGCCTGGCGGTACACCGAATCGGCAACGTCGCCGGCGGCGAACACGCCCGGCACGCTGGTCTGGGTGGCCAGGCCTTCGAGGCCGGATTTCACCACCAGGTAACCGCCGGCGCGCATGTCCAGCTGGCCGTCGAACAGGCCGGTGTTGGGACTGTGGCCAATGGCGACGAAGAAGCCCTGCACGGCCAGGTCGCGGCTGGCGCCCCCCTTGACCGGTGAAATGCGCACGCCGGTCACGCCGCTGTCATCGCCGAGGACTTCTTCGACGGCGTGATCCCAGATGATCTCGACCTTGCCTTCGCGTTCGCGCGCGAACAGCTTGTCCTGCAGGATCTTCTCGGCGCGCAGCTTGTCGCGGCGATGCACCAGCGTCACCTTGCGGCAGATGTTGGCCAGGTACAGCGCCTCCTCGACGGCGGTGTTGCCGCCGCCGATCACCGCGACGTCCTGGTTGCGGTAGAAGAATCCGTCGCAGGTCGCACAGGCGGATACGCCGCGACCCATGAACGTCTGCTCGGACGGCAGGCCGAGGTACTTGGCGGTGGCGCCGGTGGCGATGATCAGCGCATCGCAGGTGTATTCGCCGCCGTCGCCCTTGAGGCGGAAAGGACGCTGCGAGAGATCGGCCTCGATGATGTGGTCGAACAGGATCTCGGTATCGAACCGCTGCGCGTGGCGCAGCATGCGGTCCATCAGGTCGGGGCCGACCAGGCCTTCGACGTCGCCCGGCCAGTTGTCCACCTCGGTGGTGGTCATCAATTGTCCACCCTGCTGCAGGCCGGTGATGAGCAGCGGCTTGAGGTTGGCGCGCGCGGCGTAGACAGCGGCGCTGTAGCCGGCCGGTCCGGAGCCCAGGATGAGCAGCCGGGAATGCTTGACGGTCATATATACTCTCCGCCCGTTGTAATCCGGGCCAATGGTTCGGCGGGATGCACCGATTCGGTGCAGATAACGCCATCAGCATGGGGCCCGCTCGCCAGCCAATCAAGACCGGAGTCCTTTCCATGCGTATCGGCATTCCCCGTGAAACCAAGACCCTCGAAGGTCGAGTCGCGCTTGTCCCCGCGGCCTGTGGCGACCTGGTCCGACGTGGCCATGAGGTCTGGCTGGAAAAGGATGCGGGCATCAAGAGCGGCTTCATCGACGAGGCGTACACGCGCGTTGGCGTGAAGATCGCGCCGGATGCGGCCTCGCTGTACGAAAAGGGAGAGCTGATCGTCAAGGTCAAGGAACCGATTGCCGGCGACCTGCAGCACTTGCGCAAGGACCACCTGCTGTTCTGCTACCTGCATCTGGCCGCCGAGCCGGAACTGACGCGCAAGCTGCTCGACATCGGCCTGACCGGCGTCGCCTTCGAGAGCGTCGAGTTCGACGACGGCGCGTTGCCGCTGCTGGCGCCGATGTCGATCATCGCCGGGCGCATCGCCACCCAGGTCGGCACCCAGATGCTGCACCAGCCGGCGGGTGGCAAGGGCAAGCTGCTGGGTGGCCTGCCGTCGACCGAACGCGGCAAGGTCGTGGTGCTCGGTGCCGGCGCCGCCGGCGGCAATTCCGCTGCGCTGGCTGCCGCTGGTGGCGCGAATGTCGTCGTGTTCGACAAGCGCCAGGACCGCCTCGCCGAAATGATGGCGATGGGGCCGAACGTGACGGCGCTGTATCCGTACGAGGAATACGTCGCCCGTGAAGTCGCCAATGCCGACCTGATCATCGGTGCCGTGCTGATCCCCAGCGCCCGCGCGCCCCGCGTGGTGACCGCCGAGATGGTGCGCTCGATGGAGCCGGGCACCGTGATGGTGGACATTTCCGTCGACCAGGGCGGGTGTTTCGAGACGACGCGGCCGACGACCTGGGCGAACCCGACCTATGTCGAGCACGGCGTGACGCACTTCGCAGTGACCAACATGCCGGGCGCGGTGCCGAAGACGTCGTCCGAAGCGATCTGCGCGGCGATCCTGCCCTACGTGCAGCACCTGGCCGCGGGCGCCGGCTGGCGCGAGCGCACGTCGCTGGCACGGGGCATCAATGTCGAGGCGGGCAAGCTGGTGCACCCCGCATTGCAGGGCATGCTCTGAGTCATCCCGGCAGCGGCTCCCGCGCTTCGTCATTGTCGCGGCGCGATCGTGGCATGATCGCCGCAGAGGTCGACTGACATGCCACCATCGAAAGCACGCGCCACCGGCGACGACAAGCCGCTGTTCTCCGACACCATGCAGCGCCATCTCAAGGACGTGGCGCTGCTGCTGTTGATGCTGGTGGCGCTGTACCTGCTGCTGTGCCTCATCAGCCACCATCCCGACGATCCGGGCTGGTCGCACGCAGGCACCGGCGGCGACGTACGCAATCTCGGCGGCGTGGCCGGTGCCTGGCTGGCCGACCTGGCCCTGTATTTCTTTGGCCATGTCGCCTGGACGCTGCCACCGCTGGTGCTCTGGCTCGGTTGGAACATGGTGCGGCCGCGTCCGGACGAGTCGCGTTTCGATCCCAGTCTCCGCCTGCTCGGCATGTTGATGTTCCTGCTGTCGGGAAGCGCGCTGGCGCACCTGCACCTGGCGCCGAGCGTGAATCTCCCGGCCTCGCCCGGCGGGCTGCTCGGGCAGCTCCTCGGCGGCGGCCTGGCCAGCGTGCTCGCGCATACCGGGGCGAGCCTGTTGCTGCTGACGGTTTTCCTCGCCGCGGTGACACTGGCATTCGGGATTTCATGGCCAAAGGTGATGGATGCGCTCGGTGATGCCACCCTGCGCCTGTTCGCCTGGGTCATGTCGCACCTGCGCAGGCGCGAGGACCGCAGCGCCGCCAAGGTGGCGCGCATCGAACGCGAACAGGTGCGCAAGGCCGATCGCAAGTCGCGCGCCGAACGCGAACCGATCGTGATCGCCGAACGGCCGGTGGAGAAACCGGCGAAGGCCGAGCGCAAGCGCGAAGTCCAGATGCCGCTGTTTCCGGGCAGTGGCGGCGAGGGCGATCTGCCGCCGCTGTCGATCCTCGACGAGCCGCGCGCGCAACCGGCGGGCTACTCGCCCGAGGCGCTGGAAGCCCTGTCGCGACAGGTCGAGCTGAAACTCAAGGATTTCCGTATCGAGGCGCGCGTGGTCGGCGTCTATCCCGGCCCGGTGATCACGCGTTTCGAACTGGAGCTGGCGCCCGGCGTGCGCGCCAGCCAGGTCTCCAACCTCGACAAGGACATCGCCCGCGGTCTGTCCGTGGTCAGCGTGCGCGTCGTCGAAGTCATCGCCGGCAAGACCACCATCGGGCTGGAAATTCCGAACGCGCAGCGCGAAACCGTGTATTTCCGCGAGATCCTCGACTCCGAAGCCTATGCCCGTGCCGGCTCGCCGCTGTCGATGGCGCTGGGCAAGGACATCGGCGGCATTCCGGTGGTCGTCGACCTCGCCAAGATGCCGCACCTTTTGGTCGCGGGCACCACCGGTTCCGGCAAGTCCGTGGGCTTGAACGCCATGGTGCTGAGCCTGCTGTACAAGGCCACCGCCGCCGACGTTCGGATGATCATGATCGACCCGAAGATGCTGGAACTGAGCATCTACCAGGGCATCCCGCATCTGCTGGCGCCCGTCGTCACCGACATGAAGGAGGCCGCGAACGCACTGCGCTGGTGCGTGGCGGAAATGGAGCGGCGCTACAAGCTGATGGCCGCGCTCGGCGTGCGCAACCTGGCGGGTTACAACAAGAAGATCCGCGACGGGAAGACGAGCGGCCAGCCGGTGCTCGATCCGCTGTTCCGCCCGGAAGACGGCGCGGCGCCGCCGGCGCTCGACAACCTGCCTTTCATCGTCGTGATGATCGACGAGTTCGCCGACATGATGATGATCGTCGGCAAGAAGGTCGAGGAACTGATCGCCCGCCTGGCGCAGAAGGCGCGCGCCGCCGGCATCCACCTGATCCTGGCGACGCAGCGGCCCAGCGTCGACGTCATCACCGGCCTGATCAAGGCCAACGTGCCGACACGCATCGCCTTCCAGGTGTCGAGCAAGATCGACTCGCGCACGATCCTTGACCAGAGCGGCGCCGAAACGCTGCTCGGTCGCGGCGACATGCTTTATCTTCCGCCCGGCACCGCGTCACCGGAACGCGTGCATGGTGCCTGGGTGGATGACCACGAAGTCCATCGCGTCGTCGAGTTCCTGCGCCAGCGCTTCGGCGAGCCCGTCTACGTCGAGGGTGTCCTCGAAGAGGTGCAGATGATGGACAACGGCCAGTTTGTCGGCGCCACCGGCCTACCCGAAGACGGGGAGGGCGATGATCCGGAATCGGACAAGCTCTATGATCAGGCCGTGCAGATCGTCCTGGAGTCGCGTCGTGCGTCGATCTCGGGCGTACAGCGTCGCCTGAAGATCGGCTACAACCGCGCCGCGCGGCTGATCGAGCAGATGGAAGCGGCCGGTCTGGTGTCGCCGCCGTCGCACAATGGCAACCGCGAAGTGCTGGTACCGGCGCGTCCGAAGGAGTAGCCCGCTTCGATACCCGTGTCGAGGCGGGCGACAGGCCGGTCCCTGAATGCACGGCTCAGGCCGATGTTGCCTGCGTCCATGGTATGCATCGACACTGCTAGAGTCGCGCCCCTGATTCGCGCGAACGGCTGGAGAACCCATGCGACGATTGTGGACGGTGATGTGGTCGATGTGCCTGGCGGCGTCGAGCACGAATGTGCTGGCTCAGGCCCGCGCGCATCTGGACCGTTTCGCCGACGGGCTGGTGGCCCTCCAGGGCAGCTTCGAGCAGCAGGTCTACAACGCCGACGGCAGTCTTCGCGAGCGCTCCGAAGGCGAGGTCGCCATGCGTGCGCCGCGACAGTTCCGCTGGCATTACCGTTCGCCCTACGAACAGCTGGTCGTCGCTGACGGCAGTCATGTCTGGCTGTACGACGTCGATCTCGAACAGGTCACGGTGCGGCGCCAGGCTGCCGAGGAAGCGCAGAGTCCGCTGGTCGTACTCACCGATCCGGCCAGCCTTGATGTGCGCTACACGGTCAGTGAGGCCGGTCGTCGCGATGGCCTGGACTGGCTGAAGCTGGAGCCCAGGGACGGCGACGAGAGTTTTCGCGAGGCGTTGCTCGGTCTCGGTGCGTCCGGCCTTGAACGCATGCGCCTGGAAGACAGCCTGGGCGGCCGCAGCGAAATCCGTTTCAGCGGCTGGCAACGCAATCCCGGCCTGGATGCGGACCGGTTCCGCTTCGTGCCGCCCGAAGGCGTCGACCTCGTCGGCGACGTCGACAGCTTGCCCGATGTCCAGCCCCTGCAGGACTGAGCGAGGAACCCTGCATGTCGAACGAACATCCATCTGTTGCCGTCCTGCTGTTTCCGCAAGCGGTTGAAGCCATCGGGGGCGCGTTGGGCGGGCACCTGCGCGACAGCGAGCAGCTTGGCCCGCACGTGCTGTGCCGCCAGGTGAACTCCAACGGGCCGTACTTCGAAATGATCTTCGAGGGCAAGGACCCAGCGGGCGCCGAGGTCGAGATGCAGGTCATGGCACCGCATGGCTACGTTCGCCTGGTGATGTCAGTGCGGGGCGAAGACAGTTTCGGCTTCGCGCGTTTCCGCCAGGCCGGTTTCGCCCCGCCCGTGCCACCCCTGGCCGCGGAGCCGGACAGCGCCGATCCCGCTTGAGTTGGCCGTTGCACGCCCGGTCAGATGCGCACCGGGTGTTCGCGCAACCAGAGCGTGCCCAGCCACTTTTCGCCTTCAATGACCGGCATGCCTGCGTGCAGGCTGCGTGGATCGGGTCGTCCGTCGCCATCGACATTCCTGAACATCACGGCGCGGCCCTGTTGCGGGCGGATGCGCACGGACAGGCCCGGAAAATCGGTTTCGCCGCCTTGCGCGACATCCGTCAGGTACACGAAGACGGTGTGTGTGCGCTGTCCCAGGCGTTGTCCTTCCGGCGTCGCAAGAAAACTGGGCGCCAGGTAGTCGCGGTGCGGGCGGTATTCCTGCCCGGGCTGGTAGCGCAGCAGTGACAGGGGTTCGGCGTTCTCGAAGGGCTGGCCGAGGACGCGGCACAGGCGCCGCTGCAGATGGATCGCCCAGGGATCTTCGCTGAAGGCGGGAATGTCCGCGGACCACGATGTGCGAAGCTCGTTGTTCACGCGGTGCGCGCTGTCCGGATGGCCTGTCAGTGAAGGACGCAGCATGGCCTGGCCGAGACCGGCGAAATGCCGGCAGTCCAGGGCGCTGAAGACGCCATCGCTGGTGGCGATCCAGGGGTCGCCATGCTGCTGTTCGATTGCCGTGTCCGGATCGCCGGGTTTCTGCACGGAGGCGGTGGCGACTGCCAGCTCGGTCGGGTCGCTGATTGCCGCATGTTCGCCGGGAAGGCCTTCGAGGAGATGGGCAGCGTGTACATCGCGCGCGGCTGCCGCGGTCGCCAGCAGGCGGCCCGAGAGTGCCTGGTCACCCGATGCTGCAGCAGCCAGGCCCAGGTTGCGCAGGGCGGCACCATGGCCGCGCACGGCCAGCTCGGCCAATGCCGGCAGCCAGTCCGCCTGCGCATCGCGCTGGCACTGCCGCTGGATCAGCCAGTAGCGCGCATCGTCGTCGCCGGCATCCGCCGCCTGGCGCAGCAGGGCCAGGCCGGCCGCCGTATCGACCGGCATGGAGAGGCCGAACAGCCGGCACAGGCCGCGTTCGCGGAGGGCGCCCGCGTGGCCCTTGTCGGCCGCGCGCCGATACCAGCTGTCGGCACGCTCGACCTGGCCCTGCCTGGCCAGCACCAGTCCCCATTGGTACTGCGCCTGCGGATCACCCGCGGCGGCGGCGGACTGGATGCGTGTCAGCGACTCGGTCATGTGCGGTTTTGCCGAACGGGTAGCGGGACGGGCATTCTATGCGCCCCGCCGGGAACGGCGCGATCCAGACCAGCGTCCCCGCGATGATCAACTACGACCAGTACGACAGCCTGCGCCCGATCGAATGGCGCGGCGACCATTTGCGCCTGCTCGACCAGCGGCTTCTGCCGGCGACCGTGGCATGGCTGGATTGCCAGAGTGTGACCGAGGTGGCCGATGCCATCCACACGCTGGCGGTGCGCGGTGCGCCGGCCATCGGTATCGCCGGCGCCTACGGCATGGTGCTCGCCGCGCAGGCGTCTTCCGATCCGGCCGATCTGGCGACGGCGGCGCAGACCCTGGTGCAGGCCCGTCCGACCGCGGTCAACCTGGCCTGGGCGGTGCAGGGACTGCTGGCCTTCGCGCAGTCGGAAGGACGCGTCGATCCGGCCGCGCTGCTGCTGCGCGCGCAGTCGATCGAGCGTGAAGACCTGGCCGCCAACCGGCACATGGGCGAGCTCGGTGCCGCGCTGATCGCCAGCGGCAGCGGCGTGCTGACCCATTGCAACACCGGTTCGCTGGCGACAGCCGGCTTCGGTACGGCGCTGGGCGTGATCCGCGCCGCCTGGGCGCAGCAGCGCCTGGCGGCGGTGTTCGCGACGGAAACGCGTCCATGGCTGCAGGGCGCGCGCCTGACCGCCTGGGAGCTGCAGCAGGACGGCATCCCGGCGACGCTGATCGCCGACAGCGCGGGTGCGCACCTGATGTCCACGGGCCGCGTGCACTGGCTGGTGGTCGGCGCCGACCGCATTGCCGCCAATGGCGACACCGCCAACAAGATCGGCACCTGCCAGCTCGCCATCGCCGCGCGCCATTACGGCGTGAAGGTGATGGTGGTGGCGCCGTCCAGCACGGTCGACCTGGCCATGGCGAACGGCCATGACATCGAGATCGAACTGCGCGACGAGGGCGAGATCACCCGGCTCGGCGGACACGCGACGGCAGCGCCGGGCGTGCGTGCCTGGAATCCGGTCTTCGACGTCACTCCGGCGGCATTGATCGACGCCATCGTCACCGAGCGCGGTGTTGTCGCAGAACCCGTGCCGGGTGCCCTGGCGCAGCTGCTGGCATCGTGATCCGCCTGCTGCGTTTCGGCATCGGCGGTGTGGTCGGCTTCCTGGTCGACAGCGGCGTCCTGTATGCGCTGATGGCGGTGGGGCTGGGTCCGTATGCCGCGCGCGTGCCGTCGTTCCTGTGCGCGGCCACGGCGACGTGGCTGATCAACCGCTACTGGACATTCGCCGACCGCCGCAGCGACCAGCGCGGCAGCGAATGGGGCCGCTACGTCGCCGCAATGGTCGCCGGCGGCGCACTCAACTATGCCGTCTACGCGGCGCTGGTCGCGAACAGCGGCCTGGTCCGCGAGTGGCCGGTGCTCGGCGTCGCTGCCGGTTCCCTGGCCGGCATGGTGCTGAACTTCATCAGTTCCTGGTTCCTGGTCTTCAAGGCGGCCGAAAAAAGGGCCTAAAGACAGCGTGAAACAATGACTTACGTTCGGGTGGCTGCCTGAATGTGCTAGAATCCACGCCTTGATCACAGCGTATTTCCAGATCCGCCATGGCTGGCGGACTGGACGCGCTGTTGCCTGTGACACCGTTGAGGAACCCTGATGGCAGATCACGCCAAGGAAGTCATCCGCGTCAATATCGAAGACGAGATGCGGCAGAGCTATCTCGATTACGCCATGAGCGTGATCGTCGGTCGCGCCCTCCCGGATGTGCGCGATGGCCTGAAGCCGGTGCACCGCCGGTCGCTGTATGCGATGTACGAGCAGAACAACGACTACAACAAGCCGTTCAAGAAATCCGCGCGCATCGTCGGTGACGTGATGGGTAAATACCATCCGCACGGCGACTCGGCGATTTACGACACCATCGTGCGCATGGCGCAGCCCTGGAGCCTGCGTTACGTCCTGGTGGACGGGCAGGGCAACTTCGGCTCGATCGACGGTGACGCGCCGGCGGCCATGCGCTACACCGAAATCCGCATGTCGAAGCTGGCGCACGAACTGCTGGCGGATATCGACAAGGAAACGGTGGACTTCGGCCCCAACTACGACGAATCCGAATCCGAACCGCTGGTCCTGCCGACCCGTGTTCCCAACCTGCTGATCAACGGCTCGGCGGGCATCGCCGTCGGCATGGCGACCAATATCCCGCCGCACAACCTCAACGAGGTGGTGAAGGCGACGCTGGCGCTGATCGACAACGCCGACATCAGCATCGACGAGCTCATGCAGTACGTGCCGGGTCCGGACTTCCCGACGCACGGCATCATCAACGGCGCCGCCGGCATCCGCACGGCGTACCACACCGGCCGCGGCCGGATTCTCATCCGCGCCCGCACCACGATCGAAACGGACGAGCGCAGCGGCCGCGACGCGATCATCATCCACGAGCTGCCGTACCAGGTGAACAAGGCGAAGCTCATCGAGCGCATCGCCGAACTGCACCGCGACAAGAAGATCGAAGGCATCGCCCCGGATGGCCTGCGCGACGAGTCCGACAAGGACGGCATGCGCGTGGTCATCGAGGTCAAGCGCGGTGAATCCGCCGAGGTGCTGCTGAACAACCTGTACCAGCAGACGCCGATGGAGTCGGTATTCGGCATCAACATGGTCGCGCTGGTCGACGGCCAGCCGAAGCTGTTGACGCTGAAGGAGATGCTGGAAGCGTTCATCCGGCACCGTCGCGAAGTCGTTACCCGTCGCACCATCTTCGAACTGCGCAAGGCACGCGCCCGCGCCCACGTGCTCGAAGGCCTGACCGTCGCGCTGGCGAACATCGACGAGATGATCGAGGTCATCAAGACCTCGCCGACACCGGCCGAGGCACGCGACCGCCTGCTGGCGCGGCGCTGGGAACCCGGCCTGGTGCGCGCGCTGCTGTCCGAAAAGGGCGCCGACATCTCGCGCCCGGAAGACCTTGCCGAGGGCATCGGCCTGCACGACGACGGCTACCAGCTGTCGGAGACGCAGGCAAAGGAAATCCTCGACATGCGCCTGCACCGCCTGACCGGGCTGGAGCAGGAAAAGCTGACCGACGAATACCGCGAAATCCTGCGTACCATCGAGCGACTGGTCGAGATCCTGACCAATCCCGAGCGTCTCATGTCGGTGATCCGGACCGAACTGGAAAACGTCGTCGCCGAGTTCGGCGACGTGCGTCGCACCGAAATCCGCATCTCGCAGGAAGACCTGCAGACGCTGGACCTGATCGCCGAAGAGAACATGGTCGTCACGCTGTCGCACGGCGGCTACGTGAAGAGCCAGCCGGTCGCCGCCTATCGTGCGCAGCGACGCGGCGGTCGTGGCCGTTCGGCCACCGCGATCAAGGAAGAGGATTTCGTCGAGCAGCTGTGGGTGGCCAATACCCACGACACGCTGCTCACCTTCACCAGCAAGGGCCGCGTGTTCTGGCTGGAAGTGTTCCGCATTCCGCAGGCGAGCTCGCAGTCGCGTGGCCGGCCGATCATCAACTTCCTGCCCAATCTCGAAGACGGCGAGAAGATCAATGCCGTGCTGCCGGTGCGCGACTATCCGGAAGACCGCTACGTGTTCTTCGCGACGGCCGCCGGTGTGGTCAAGAAGACGCCGCTATCCGCCTTTTCGCGGCCGCGCAGCACGGGCATCTGGGCGATCCACCTCGACGAGGGTGACATCCTGGTCGATGTCGCCTTGACCAATGGCGGCGACGATATCCTGCTGTTCGGTTCGCACGGCAAGTCGGTGCGTTTCGCCGAGGACGAGGTCCGCCCGATGGGCCGCACCTCCCGGGGCGTGCGCGGCATCCGTTTGCCCGAAGACGAGCGCGTCGTCTCCATGATCGTGCCATCGGCGGACGGCGACATCCTGACCGCCACCGCGCGCGGCTACGGCAAGCGCACACCGCTGCCGGACTTCCCGCGCAAGGGTCGCGGCACGCAGGGCGTGATCGCCATCCAGACCAGCAATCGCAATGGCGCGCTGGTCAGTGCCGCGCAGGTCGCGCTCAGCGACGAGATCATGCTGATTTCCGACCAGGGCACGCTGGTGCGCACGCGTGTGTCGGAAGTTTCGCAGGTGGGCCGCAATACCCAGGGCGTGACGCTGATCCGCCTGCCCGACGGCGAGGCGCTGATCGGCGTGGTGCGCGTCGATGCCTTCGAAAGCGAAGAGGGCGAGGGCGGCGACGGCATCGTTGCGATGCCTGCTGATGGCAAGGTCGACTCCGCCACGGACGATAGCGGTGATGGCGATGCCGGCGAAGGCGATGCGGCTGAGTCGGCGAGCGCCGGTGATGGCGACGACGACTGAGCGGGACGCCTGCGGGAAGCCCAGGTCACCGTGCCCGGGCTTTCGTCGCCTTTCATTGCGGCGATCCGGTGCGTGGCGTGACGCGTGAAGCGTCCCGTCCGGCAACGCGCAGGGCTGGCGCTGGTGCTGCTGCTGATGGCAGTGCTGGCGATCTGGATCCTTGTCGGCTCGGGTCTGTTGCCGAACCCGTTCCCTTCCACCGGGGCGCCGCGTTGAGCGGCACCCCGGACGGTTTCGGCGAACGTTAGTCTGCGAGCGTGGCCAGCATGGCCTCGGCGCTGGACACCTTGAATTCACCGGGCGCCTCGACCTGCAGCGAGACGACTTGGCCATCGCGTGCGAGCAGGGCGAAACGCTTCGCACGTAGGCCCATGCCGTAGCCGGTGGCGTCCAGTTCCAGGCCCAGTGCGCGCGTGAACTCGGCATTGCCGTCGGCGATCAGCATCATGCCGGCCGGCACGTTCTGCTGCCGTCCCCAGGCTTCCATGACGAAGGCGTCATTGACGGCCAGGCAGGCGACATCGATTCCCCGTGCCTTGAACGCCTCGTAGGCATCGACATAGCCAGGCAGATGCTTGGCGGAACAGGTCGGCGTGAAGGCGCCAGGGACGGCGAACAGGACGACGTTGCGGTCCTTGAAAACGGCGTCGGTGTTTCCGTCCTGGATGCCGTCGTGGACGAGCTTGAACTGCGCCGAGGGAACGGTGTCGCCGGCCTTGATGGTCATGGTCGTGGTTCCGTTTGAAGGTCGCCCGATCATACGGCAACCGCCGGAACACGGGCCCGGTGGGTGATGTCGCAAGGCCGGAGACGCCGCAGTCCGTACAATGCCGCAACAACCTGATGAAGCCCCGACATGATTCCCTTCGACAACGCCAGCCTCCTGTTTTCTCTTCTCCTTGCGCTGGTCGCCACGCTGGTCGGGGTGGTGATCGCCCTTCGCCATGGCAATCGGGCCGGGTTCGAACGCGGCAGGCAGAGCCGGGACATCGAGGTGGCGACGCTTGCGGGAGAGCGGGAAGCCCTCAGGCACGAGCTGCAGCAGGCTGAGGCCGACAAGGGACGCGTCCATTCACTCGCCGACGATCTGCGTCGACAGGTGGAGCGGCTCGGCACCGAGCGCTCGGCGTTCCAGGTCCGCTCCGAACGCGTGACCGCGCTGGAGACGGAACTGGGACAGTTGCGCATGCAGCACGAGCAGGCGTTGCAGTCGGTGGCCGAGCTGCGCGCGCGCAATGAAGAGCAGCAGCAGGCGGCAACGGCTCGCCTGCGTGACCTCGAATCGGCCCGCGAGCGCATGAAGTCGGAATTCCAGGCGCTTGCCAGCGAGATCCTCGAGGACAAGGCGCGGCGCTTCAGCGAACGCAACAACGAACAGTTGGGTGGTCTGCTCAATCCGCTGCGCGAACAGATCGGTGACTTTCGCAAGGTCGTCAGCGATGCCTATGAAAAGGAGAGCCTGGCGCGGGTTGCATTGCAGAGCGAGGTCCAGCAGCTGCGCGAGCTCAACCTGAGCCTCAACACCGAGGCGCGCAACCTGACCCGCGCGCTGAGTGCCGACAGCCGGAGCCAGGGCTACTGGGGCGAGCTGAAACTCGAACGCCTGCTGGAAATGGCGGGTCTGGAAAAGGGCCACCAGTACCTCACGCAGGAGAGTTACCGGGATGGTGATGGTGACCTGTACCGTCCCGATGCCGTGCTGAAGTTGCCGGGCGGCCGCGACATCGTCGTCGACGCCAAGGTGACCCTGACCGACTACCAGCGCGCCTGTTCCTGTGAAGACGGGGCCGAGCGCGACCGCCACCTGGGCCAGCACATCGTGGCGCTGCGCCGGCATATCAGCCAGCTTGGCCAGAAGGACTACAGCCGCCTCGATGGCCTTTCCGCGCCCGATCTGGTGTTCATGTTCGTGCCGGTCGAAGGCGCTTTCCTGGAAGCCTTGCGTCGCGATCCGGCGTTGTATGACGACGCCCACAAGCGCCGCATCATCCTGGTGGGCCCGAGCAACCTGCTTGCGTCGCTGCGGCTGGTCGCGCAGATCTGGCGTACCGAGGACCAGAACCGCAATGCCCAGCTCATCGCCGACAAGGCGGGCGCCATGTATGACAAGTTCGTCGGCTTCGTCGATGACCTGGGCAAGCTGGGCGACCACCTCGAGCGCGCCATGCGCGCGCAGCAGCAGGCGCTGGGCAAGCTGGCGCGGGGCCGTGGCAACCTGGTCCGTCGCGCCGAGGAATTGCGCCAGCTCGGCGTGGCGCCCGGCAAGCAATTGCCGGCGTCCTTGCTCGACCAGTCCGATTCACGCGAGCCCGGAAACGACGAAGGCGCGGAGGAGTGCGCGCCTTCGTCCGGTGACTGACCGTTTGCCGGCGATCAGCGCCGGCGCAGCTTGCTGTGGCTGTAGCCGTAGCCGAAATAGATCAGCATGCCGAGCGCGGTCCAGCCGACGAAGATCGGCCAGTGCTCCGCGAAGGGCGGCACGAACAGATACAGGCAGGCCAATACGCCAAGCGGGCAGACGATGATCGCGCCCGGCACCCGGAAGGGGCGCTTCAGTCCGGGTTGCGTGTAGCGCAGGATCAGCACGCCGGCGCAGACCGTGGCGAACGCCAGCAGCGTGCCCATCGAGACCATCTCGCCGAGCAGGTTGATCGGCAGGAAGCCAGCGAGTACCGCGGCGAGCACGCCGACGATGATCGTGCCCATGTACGGCGTCTGGTATTTCGGATGCACCTTGCCGAACACCTTCGGCAACAGGCCGTCCTTGGACATGGTGTAGAAGATGCGCGGCTGGCCCATCAGCATCACCAGGATCACGGAGGACAGGCCGGCAATGGCGCCGATCTCGATCAGCGTCTTCAGCCAGAGCAGGCTCGGATAGGCTTCCAGGGCGGTGGCCACCGGCTTCGGCGTGCCCAGTTGCGAGTAGTGCACCATGCCGGTCAGGACTGCGCAGACGATGATGTAGATCAGCGTGCAGACGGCCAGTGAAACCAGGATGCCGATCGGCATGTCGCGCTGCGGATTGCGCGCTTCACCGGCTGCCGTCGAGACGGCGTCGAAGCCGATGTAGGCGAAGAACACGATCGACGCGCCACGGACGACGCCTTCGAACCCGAACTGGCCGGGGCCGGTATTGTCGGGGATGAAGGGCACCCAGTTGCTGGTGTCGACGAACTGCAGGCCGAAGGCCACGAACAGCAGGATCACCGTGACCTTGATGGCGACGATGATCGAATTCACGAAGGCCGACTGCGTGATGCCAACGTAGCACAGGCCGCTGATGGCGGCGATGATCAGGACGGCAGGCAGATTGATGATCGCGCCGGTGCGGATGAACTCGCCGCCGACCACCGAGAACGGCGCCATCGACAGCGTGTCGGGCAGAGCCATGTTCATCGTGCCGAGCAGGCTGTTGAGATAGCCGGACCAGCCAACCGCGACGGTCGATGCGGCGAACAGGTACTCGAGCACCAGGCACCAGCCGATGAACCAGGCGACGAACTCGCCCAGGGTGGCGTACGAGTAGGAATAGGCGCTGCCCGATACCGGCATCATCGAGGCGAACTCGGCGTAGCACAGGCCCGCGAGGGCGCAGGCGAAGCCGGCCATCACGAAGCTGAGGATGATGGCAGGACCGGCGTGCGCCGCCGCAGCCTGGCCGGTGAGCACGAAGATGCCGGCACCGATGACCGCACCGACACCCAGCATGACCAGCTGCGTGGCAGTCAGCGTGCGCTTCAGCGAGCCCTCGCCAGACAGCGATCCTTCGACGGGTTCACCGGCATCGACGTGCGGTGCGGGTGTGATGGGCTTGAGGGCGAATAGACCTTTAAGCATGTGCGTGACCACCTTTCAGGCGTGTTGAAATCCACAGCCGGCTAGTCGGCCGACTCCTCCCTGCCCAAGGGCAGACCGCCGAACGCTACGGCAGCGCGGCGCCGAGGGCAAGGGGCGACGCGGCGAAAACCGCTCGTGCGGCGCTGCATGGACTGGTCGATCGGGGCGGGAAAAGGCATGCTTTGCAACCGTCCGCCCACCTTTCCTCGGCATCGGCGATGTTCGATCTCGACGCAGCACTTGATGATTACCTGCGCCGATCACCGGACCAGGACGCCTGTGTCGCGGCCTACCGGGCGCTGCTCGCTGGCGCAGATCCGGACCCGTATGGACGCGGCGGCGAATACGGGCACCTCACCGGATCGGCGCTGGTCCTGAGTGGCGATGGCGAACGGACGCTGCTGACCCACCACCGCAAGCTGGATCGCTGGTTGCAACCTGGCGGACATGCCGATGGCGATACGGACCTGCGCCAGGTTGCGCTGCGTGAAGCCAGCGAGGAAACCGGTCTGCAGGGATTGCTGATCGAGCCGCAAATCTTCGATCTCGACCGGCACTGGATTCCGCAGCACCGCGACATCCCGGGACACTGGCACTACGACGTCCGTTTCCTGGTCCGGGCCACGGCCAGTGAGGCCTACATCGTCAGTCCGGAATCGAACGACCTGGCCTGGTGGTCGCTGACCGACGTGGCTGAAGGCGACTTCGAGGGTTCACTGCGGCGAATGGCACGGCGCGCACGTGCACGCCACGCACGCCCCTGAGCGTCGCCGCACTCACAGCCACTGCGACTCCAGATCGTTGCCCCATACTTCCAGCTGGTCGAGCAGCACCTGTGCACGGCCGTCGCCGTGCTGTTGCCGCAGGGCCGCTATGGTGTGCCGGAACTCGGCCAGCCCGAAAGGACCGTCGCGCGACTGCGACAGCGGATGGCTGCCGCCCAGCCGCTCGGCGACGAATTGCCGCCAGCTTTGCCTCTCGGCATCGTCGAGCGTGTGTGGCCAGTTGCGTGCACGGCGACGAAACAGCAGCTCCGCATGCCTGGGTTGCTCGAAACCGAAATCCTGGCCGGGCAGTTCCAGCTCAGGTGTGCGCCGTGCGCGATTGAGTCGCGCCCGCTCCGCCGGACTGGGAAAGCCGCCGCGATAGAGTCCCAGCTCGACATCGTCGATGTCGTTGTCGGCGTCGCGACGCTGCATGACGCGCGCCAGTTTGTCGGCGAGGCCCGGCGTCGCCAGCAGGCGTTGCCGGTGGGTTTCGCATCGCTGCGGGTCCAGGCCGATACGCGCCAGGTCAACATCCCTCAGCACGCTGGCGGGTGCCAGCATCGGGCAGCGGTTGGCGTAGACGGCCTTGATCGCGGGTCGTTCGATGTCCTCGGGCAGGTCGGCGCGCGGGGTGAACAGGCGGTCACGCAGCTCGTCGACATCGTTGTCGATCAGGATGGCCGGATCGGCCATCAGGTCGACGACGATCACGCCCTGGTCGCTGTCGGCGCAGGGACCGACCGGCAGGACCAGCGAGGTGCAACCGCGTTCCGCGGGAAATTTTTCGGAGGTGTGAAGCAATGCATTGCCGGACAGCCAGTCCAGCAGGCCACGAACACGGCGCTTGTCGCGCAAACCCAGCGCATAGTCCCAGAGCTTCGGCTGCAAGCGGCGGATCATGCGCGCCAGCCCGAGCGTCGCATGGACGTCGCTGAGCGCGTCGTGGGCTCGTTCCTGGTCCAGTGCGTTGGCCTGGGCCAGGTGTTCCAGCCTGAAACTGGGTTTGCCGTCGTCGCGCAACGGCCACTGGATGCCCTCGGGACGAAGGGCGTAGCACAGCCGTGCAAGATCGATCAGGTCGAACCGCGAATTGCCGTTGGCCCACTCGCGAGCATAGGGGTCGTGCAGGTTCCGCCACAACAGATGCCGGGTCACGGCATCGTCGAAGCGGATCGAGTTGTAGCCGAGCGCGCAGGTGCCGGGCTGGCTCATCAGCTCATGGATGCGGTCGGCGAATTCCGCTTCGATCAGGCCATCGCGCAGCGCCTGTTGCGGCGTGATGCCGGTGATCAGGCAGGCCTGCGGCTGTGGCAGACGGTCGACCACCGGCTGGCAGAACCAGTTGAACGGTGCCTCGATGATCTCGAGATTTGAGTTCGTGCAGATTGCCGCGAACTGCAACGGGCCGTCGCGGGCCGGATCGGCACCGGACGTCTCGTAGTCGTGAAACAGGAATCGCGTGGTCATGGACCGCTGCGCTTTCCCGTGCGCGCCCCGATTCCGGTATCGATGCTCACAGGCCGAGGGCTTCGGTCTGGTCCGGCAGCAGCTGGAAGCGACGTCGCGCCGCCTGGGCCGGCGTCGCGCCATCGAGGTGTTCGGTCGCCTGTGTTGCCAGGTGCAAGGTCAGTGCCGCGGGCGACCGGCTCAGTTCCTGTTCCCACGCTGTCCGCAGGGTGATGGCATAGGCGTCCACGAACGTGATGGTGGTGCGGTGACCCGCGGCACGCACCTGCATGGGCTGCATCGCGTCCCGCTCGAGTCGCGCCAGATCCGCCGGAAAGCGGATGTCGAGCAGCAACTGGTACAAGGCCTGTGGGAATCGGACGAGCAGATCGTCATAAGGCTCGGCCGACAACACCAGCGGCAATCGAGCATGGTCGCTGACCGCAAGGACCATGCGCACGGGCGCCAACGGAACGATCGCCGCTGTCCAGGCACCGAGCCGGTTTTCCGGCGGCGCCGTTTCACTTTCAGCAGCGGAAAGGCGGGCGAGAAGGTCCTGCGTACAGAACAGTGTGCTCATCGAAAGGCACCTCGGGATCCGGGCGCCCATCGTGGCAGCAATGCAGACGCGCGATCAACCGCTTCACGGGCGGCAGATGCGCGTGCCGATCCGGGGGGAACAGCGTTCGCCGTTTCCGAGCAGGAAATCGAAAGACTGCTGGAACTCGCCCTTCCCCCCTTCCGCGAAGCGCCAGCGCTGCAGGGCATCGATCGTCGCACGGTCGAACAGGCCGGCCGGCTTCGCCGAAAGCACACGGATGTCACGCGGGACGCCATCGTCGTCGATACGGTAGGCGAGGGTTACGCTGCCCTGCACGCCGTCCCAGCGCGCGTTGTGGGGATAATCGGGCTGCACCTGCCGCACCACGCGCGGGCGCGGTGCGGTTTCTTCGCCTGCGCCATCGACGGTCGCGGAAGGCGGGGCATCCGGCAATGCCACGCTGTCGACGGTGGGCGGCGCCTCGGCTTCGATGCCCGGCATGGCCATCGGTGCCGACGGTGTCGAAACCACGAAGGCGGGTGACTCCGGCTCAAGGACCGCCTCTGGCGGCGCGGGCTGGACCGGATCGGCCACGCGCACCGGCACCCGGAACGGGTCCGGCGTTGCGGAAGGGCCCGGGATCGACAGGCGCGGCAATTGCCGCGTCACCGGAACCACGCTGACATCCGGGACGCTGATCGGCTGTACGGGTGCGGCGGTCAGGGCCAGGTAGACGGCCTGGAATTCCGGTCGAGTGATGTTCATCAGGCGCGCGGTGTCGGTCCCGCCCAGGCCGAGGATCGTGACCGCGGTGGCCGTGAGCGCGAGCAGGAGCGGGGCGCGCTCCCTGCCACTGTGCGCCGCAGCAGGGATGTCGAGGATGCGGTGTACGCGTTCGCTGAGTTCGCCGCCGGTCGCCGTGAGCAAGGGCACCGGCACCGTGACGCGTTGCCGGAACGATTCAGCGGTGCTCAACGCGCGCGCGTACTTGATGCGGTCGATATCCATCGCGACCACCAGGTCGTCGCAGAGCTGCTCGCGCGTGCGCTCCAGATCACGGCAGACGCGGTGGACGACCGGGTGGAAGTAGAGCAGTGTGCGGGCGAGCAGCGCCAGCGAGTTGGAGAGGAAGTCGGCGCGCCGGATATGGGCCAGTTCGTGTGCCAGCAGCGTTTCGAGCTGGTCGCGCGGCATGCACAGCGCGAGTGCGGTGGGAAGCAGGATGACCGGGCGCAACCAGCCATAGACACCGGCGGTCGTGATCCGCGCCGTCAGCCGCAGGCGGACAGGACGGGACAGACCGATCCGGCGGATCTGCCGATCAAGCATCGCCAACAGTTCCGGCGGCGGTTCACTGCCGGTCCGGATGGCGCCGCGCAGCAGGCGCCAGTCGCGCAGAAGGCGGAACGCGATCGCCAGCGCGCCCGCGAACCAGGTGAATACCAGCAGATAGGTCCAGGTGGCGCTTGCCTTCCGTGACGGTTCGCTGTTCGCCGCCGCCTCTGCAGTCATCGACAGGGCGCCGCCTGCGCTGGCGGGCGACACGTCCACCGGGTCGGCGGACAGCGCCACCGAAGACGCAGGCGGGAACGGACCCGGTGCGCTATAGAGCTGGTGGAAGGTGACGATCGGCAGCGCGAGCAGCAGCAGAAGCGCCGCGAGCGCCAGGGTATGCTGCTGCCGCGTGGTCTTGGCCCGGCGACTGGCCAGCAGGTACAGCGCGCCGACGGCCGCGCCCTGCCAGAGGAAATGCAGCAGCGTCCAGGCGAGGGTATGGCTGAGTGTCTGCAGGGTCTCCCATGGCATGCGCGGTCACTCCTTGTGTTCGCTTTCCAGTCGATCGAGAAGGGCGCGGATTTCGGCCAGTTCCGCGCTGGACGTCGGCGGCGCAGTGCCCAGCGCCTGCAGCACCAGTTGCGAACTGGAGCCGTTGAATACACGGTTGACGACATCGCTGAGGAAGCGCGTCTGCGTGCTGGCCTGGCTGACCGCGGCACGATACGTATGCGCTCGCGCCGACTCGTCGCGTTCGACGAGGTTCTTGCCGTGCATGATCTGCAGCAGTTTCAGGGCCGTGGTATAGCTGGACTCGTCGGCCTGGTAGAGGGTGTTGAAGATCTCCCGCACCGTGCAGGGTCCTTTCATCCACAGGACCTGCAGGATGGCCAGTTCAGCCTCGGTCGGCTTGTTGCTGGGATGTCTACCCATGTCGCTCCCCACATCGGCACAGGGGCTCGGCCGATCTGGATGGATCGTACGACGTTTGTCGTAAATGTCAACCGTCGCCGTCGATCCGCGCCAGCAGGGCACGGCCGGCGCGGCTCTGGCTGGCGCGGTCGAGTTTGCGGGATATCCAGCCGCCGACCCGCGCCAGTGCCTCCAGGTCCACTCCTGTGTCCATCCCCAGGCCGTCGAGCATGTAGACGACATCCTCGGTGGCGACGTTGCCGGTGGCGCCGCGTGCATACGGACAGCCGCCGAGGCCGGCCACCGAACTGTCTATGACCCGGACACCGGCGTCGACGCAGGCGAGGATATTGGCCAGGGCCTGGCCCCAGGTGTCGTGGAAATGCACGGCCAGCGCGGACATCGGCACCTCGGAGGCGACCGCGGTCAACATGGTGGCCGCCTGGCGCGGCGTGCCGACGCCGATCGTATCGCCCAGGGACACCTCGTAGCAGCCCATCTCATGCAGGGCGGCGGCCACGCGTACGACATCTTCGAGCGGGACCGCGCCCTGATAGGGGCAGCCGAGCACCGTGGACACATAACCGCGAACCCGAACGCCGGCCTCGGAGGCGCGGGCCAGCACCGGCCGGAAGCGTTCCAGGGAATCGGCGATGCTGGCGTTGGTGTTCTTGAGATTGAAAGCTTCGGACGCGGCGGTAAACACCGCCACTTCGCCGGCACCGGCCGCCAGCGCCCGCTCCAGCCCCTGGAGGTTGGGGACGAGGACCGGGTAGTCGACGCCGTCGCGGCGATCCAGTCCGGCCATGACCTCGGCGGCGTCGGCCATCTGCGGCACCCATTTGGGATGCACGAACGCGGTCGCCTCCACCGTGCGCAGGCCTGTCGCCGCCAGCCGGGCGATGAGCTCGATCTTGGTCGTCGTGGCGACCAGGGTCTTTTCGTTCTGCAGGCCGTCGCGCGGGCCGACTTCGACGATGCGGATGCTGGGCTGGGACATGGGGCAGGGTGCCAGGTGGGGGATGCGTCGCATTATGCGGGCAAGCAGGTGGGCAGGCGATCCGTTGCGGTCCCTTGTCATCCCGTTGGCGGCGCGTTGGCAGCGGGAACGCCACCATGCGAAGCGGAGGCAACCGTTACACTCCACCCATGTCGCACAACACTTTCGGTCACCTGTTCCGCGTCACCACGTTCGGCGAGAGTCATGGCCCGGCGATCGGTTGCGTCATCGACGGCTGCCCGCCGGGATTGACCATCACCCCGGCCGATTTCGCTCGCGATCTCGAACGCCGCGCCACCGGGCGCAGCCGGCACACGTCGCAGCGCCGCGAGGCGGACGAGGTGGAGATCCTCTCGGGCGTGTTCGAGGGCGTAAGTACCGGTACGCCGATCGCGCTGCTCATCCGCAATACCGACGCACGCAGCCGCGACTACGAAGATCTCGCCAGGGTATTCCGCCCCGGTCATGCCGATTACACCTACCAGTCGAAGTACGGCCTCCGTGACCATCGGGGCGGTGGGCGCTCGTCGGCGCGCGAAACCACGATGCGGGTCGCGGCCGGTGTGGTGGCCCGCAAGTATCTGTCCGAGCGCTTCGGCATCAGGGTGCGTGGCCATGTGTCGCAAATCGGCGAACTCCGACCGGGACGCCTCGACTTCGATGCCGTCGAAGGGAATCCGTTTTTCTGGCCGGACCCGACGATGGTGCCGGCACTCGAGGCCTACATGGATGCCTTGAGGAAGTCCGGCGATTCCATTGGTGCGCGCGTCGATGTCGTCGCCGAAGGCGTGCCGGCAGGCTGGGGCGCGCCGCTGTACGGCAAGCTCGATGCCGAACTCGCCTCCGCACTGATGGGTATCAATGCGGTCAAGGGCGTGGAGATCGGCGATGGCTTCGCGGTGGCGGCGCAGCGCGGCACCGACCATCGCGATGCGATGAGCCAGGACGGTTTCGCCAGCAACCATGCCGGCGGTATCCTGGGCGGAATCAGCAGCGGCCAGGCGATCACCTGTTCGATGGCGCTGAAACCCACTTCCAGCCTGCGCCTGCCGGTGCAGTCGGTCGATCGCGACAACGCGCCGGTGACAGTCGAAGTCAAGGGTCGCCACGATCCCTGTGTGGGCATTCGCGCCGTACCCATTGCCGAGGCGATGGTCGCCCTGGTCCTGCTCGACCAGTACCTGCGTCACCGTGCCCAGTGCGGCGGGCCCTGAACATGGACCAGGGCGGCGCCGGCCGCACTGCCCGCGAATTGCCACACTCACCCTTCATCATGACGAGGCAGACGCCGACCCTCGCGGCGTCGCGAATCCAGTCGTACCAACGGAAGAATCGATGAGCACAACGAACTATCGGGTCGCGGTGGTGGGCGCCACCGGGGCCGTCGGCGAAGCCCTGCTGTCGATACTCGCCGAGCGGGACTTTCCCGTCGGCGAGCTGGTCGCACTGGCCAGTGAACGCTCCGCCGGCGACAGCGTCACCTTCAGGAATCGCCCGGTCATGGTCCGCAACGTCGCCGACTTCGACTTCAGCGGCGTAGACTTCGCCTTCTTTTCCGCCGGTGGCAGCGTATCGGCCGAGCACGCGCCGCGGGCTGCGGCAGCCGGCGCCATCGTCATCGACAACACGTCGCACTTCCGCAACGAGCCGGACGTGCCGCTGGTCGTCAGCGAGGTGAATCCGCACGCGGCCGCCAATCCGCCACGCGGCATCATTGCCAATCCGAACTGTTCGACCATGCAGATGCTGGTGGCGCTGGCGCCGATCCACCGCGCGGTCGGCATCGAGCGGATCAATGTCGCCAGTTACCAGTCGGTGTCGGGAGCAGGGCGGTCGGCGATGGAGGAACTCGGCAAGCAGACGGCACGCCTGCTCAATTTCCAGGATCCCGCACCGGAGCGCTTTCCTGTGCAGATCGCCTTCAACCTCATCCCGCAGATCGACGGTTTCATGGAAAACGGTTACACCCGGGAAGAAATGAAGATGGTCTGGGAAACGCGGAAGATCCTGGAAGACGAACGTATCCAGGTGAATCCGACCTGTGTACGGGTGCCTGTGTTCTACGGGCACGCACTGGCATGCCATATCGAGACCCGGGAGAAGCTGGACATCGGCGATGCGCGCGCATTGCTGGCGGCGGCCGCGGGTGTCGAACTGGTGGACGAGTCGGTGCCGGGCGGATACCCGACCCCGGTCAGCCATGCCGCCGGCACGGATCCCGTCTATGTCGGTCGCCTGCGCGAGGACATCTCCCATCCCCGCGGGCTCGATCTGTGGGTGGTGGCGGACAACATCCGGAAGGGCGCGGCACTGAACGCCGTTCAGGTGGCCGAGCTGTTGCTTCGGCGTTAAGAATTCGCTAGGGTCCACCATCGCGATGGACCTGGATCTTCCAAAAAAGATCAGATGTGATCTATAGTTGCGGCCAAGTCATGAGAAGGCTTCGTATCAGGGGCGTCCAACGTGGGCTTCTGAGTTACGGCCAGGGGGGTCAACAAGAATGAAAATCCGTGTCCTGTTAGGGGCTTGCCTGTTGGCAGCGTTGTCGAGCGCGGCGTTTGCGCTGGGTCTGGGCGAGATACTTGTCAAGTCCAAGCTGAACCAGCCGCTCGATGCCGAAATTGTCGTCCGCGAAGCGACGCCCGGCGAAGCCGAGCAGCTCGTCGCCAAGCTCGCCAGCCAGGAGGACTTTGCCCGCCTCGGCCTCGAGCGGGCGCGGATGCCGGTGGTGGTCCGTTTCGACACTGCCAAGAACGATCGCGGCCAGACGGTCATCCGGGTGCGCAGCGACGAGCCGGTCCGGGAGCCTTTCCTGACCCTTCTCGTCGAAGCAAACTGGAGCGGCGGACGCCTGCTCCGCGAATACGGCCTGCTGCTCGATCCCCCGATCGCCGCGCCGTCCAGCAGTATCGCCCGCGTCGCACCGCCACCGCCGGCGCCGGCGCAGACCCAGGCACTGTCCGATGCACCGCCGGTGACCCAGGACGTGCCGCCGATGGAAACTGTGGCCGAGGCGCCGCCAGCCGCCCAGCCCGCACCGACGCCGGCACCGGCCCCTGAACCGGCCCCTGCACCTGCACCGCGCGCCAGCGCCCCGCCGCCGCCAGGATTCGCCGCGCCCGCCGAACAGCGTCGCCCGTCGGCGCCGGCCGCCACAGAGGCGCCGGCCAGTGCGCCTGCCACACCTGCCGCCAGTGGCGACCAGTACACGGTCCAGCGCGGCGACACGCTCAGCAGCATCGCCCGTGGCTATGCCGAGAGCGCAGGGGTCACCCCGAACCAGATGATGCTGGCGATCCAGCGCGAAAACCCGCGCGCCTTCTTCAACGACAACATCAACGCATTGCGCGCCGGTGCCGTGCTGCGCATCCCGGACGCCGATGTGGCCTCGAGCGTCCGCGCCAGTGAAGCCAGCGCCGAGGTGCGCCGCCAGAATACCGGTTGGACCGGCATTGCCTCGCTGGCTGACGCCGGCTCGGGCCGGCCGACCGCCACGCAGGGACGTCCTTCCGCAGCTGCGGACGATCGTCTGGAGTTGTTGCCGCCCGGACGGGACGGTTCGGGTGAACAGGCAGCCGGCCGTGCCGGTGCCGATCAGGGAGGAGCAGACGTGGCCGGACTCCAGTCCGAATTGCAGCGTACCCGTGAAGACCTGCGCAGCCGCGACCAGGAGCTCTCCGAGCTGACGTCGCGAGTGCGTGACCTGGAAGAGTTGAACGCGAAGAATTCGCGCCTGCTCGAGCTGAAGAATACCGAGCTGGCCGAGCTCCAGCGCCGGCTCGCCGAGGCCAGTGCGGCGTCGGCGACGCCTGCTGCGGCCGCGGCGCCGACGCCGGCGCCGGCAGAGGAACCGACGCCCGCGCCGGTCGTCGAGTCCAGCACCGTGGTCGCCCCGGTCGAAGAGGCCGCGGAGGCCGCCGAGGCCGAAGCGCCCGTGGCCGCTTCCAGCGACGCCGAGCCTGTGGCCGAGGATGGCGCCGTGGTCGATGCCGACAGCGGCACGTCGGCGGCTGAAGTCGCCGCGCTGGACAGCGGCGCCGAGCAGAGCGAGGCGGACTGGGAGTCGGAGACCACGCCCGCCGAGGCGGATCCGTTTGCCGACGAGGATGCCGCCGGCACCGCAGCAGGTGACACCTGGACGCCGGCCGAGCCGGCGGCGACCACCCCGGCTCCGGCACAGACTGCGCCGGTCCAGACCGTGCAGACGCCTACCCCGGCGCCAGTCGCCGCCGATCCCTGGTACATGAATCCACTGATCCAGGGCGGTGCGCTGGTCGCCATCGCGCTGGTCCTGCTGCTGTTGCTGCTCTCGCGTCGCAAGCGCAAGCAGGATCTGGCCGTGGTCGATGCACCGCGCCGATCGGTGGCCGACCTGTTCGGCGAATCGGCCGATGGCATCGAGCCGGCTGCCGCCGTCGACGACAGCCTGGCCAGCGAAACCCAGGCACTCGTCGAGCAGATCGAAGCCGATCCGAACGATTTCGGCGCCTATCTCGAACTGTTGAGCATCCATTACTCCAATGGTGACTCGGAGCAGTTCGAGTACTGGGCCCAGCGTTTCCACGACCGACCCGGCAGCGAGATCTCCGAGGAGTGGCAGAGCGTCCGCATCATGGGCAATGAACTGCTCGCAGGACATGCACTGTTCGGCTCCGTCACCCAGGCAGATCGCCCGATCTGGTCGGCCGACGGCGATATCGACGTGGGTCTGCCGGATCTCGACGAGCCTGCCGCACCGGCGGAGCGCGTCGATGTGGTCGAAGCGCCGCGGTCCCCGGTCGTCCATGTCCATGACATCTCTGGCGCGTCCTTTGATGCCGAGGAAGAGAAGGTCGAGAATCTGGGCACGGAAGTGGCTCCCATTGATTTCGATCCGTCCGCCTTCGACACGGCGCGCGAACCCGAGCCGACCTTCACCGCTCCATCCGTCGCTGCCGGCGACGACGATGGCGGCCTGGAGTTCGTGAGCGGCAGTGGTGACGACGATATCGGCCTGCGCCTGCAGGAAGAGATCGACAGCTTCACCGCCGAAACGGTCACGCCGGTCGCCGTTGCCGGCGACGATGCCGACGACGCATACGCCGAGGACAGCTCGGGCGGGCTCGATGACGCCGCGACCAAGCTGGAACTGGCCCGTGCCTACCTCGACATGGGCGATCCGGAAGGTGCGCGTGCGATGCTCGAGGAAGTACTCGGCGAGGGCGATACCTCGCAGCGCGAGGCGGCGCGGAAGCTCCTCGCCTCGCTGTGACGCCAGCGTCGTTGCCCGACCGCCAGCGCATTGCGCTGGCGGTCGAGTACGACGGCAGCGCGTTCCTGGGCTGGCAGCGCCTCAGTCACGGGCCAACGGTCCAGGGCGCACTCGAAGCGGCACTGGCACGGGTCGCGAACCAACCCATCGAAATCCAGGGCTGCGGCCGCACCGATGCCGGCGTGCATGCGATCAACCAGGTCGCCCACTTCGACACCACGGCCGATCGACCCTTGCGTGGCTGGATACTGGGCTGCAACAGCCTGCTCCCGTCGACCGTCGCGGTGACCTGGGCAGGTGTCGTTCCGGATGAATTCCACGCGCGCTTCTGGGCACGCCGCCGCCGCTACCGCTATGTGATCCTCAACCGGGCGATCAGGCCGGCACTGGGTGCCGGGCACCTGACCTGGGAGCGTCGGCCTCTGGATGCCGAGCGCATGGCGCACGCCGCGCAGGCGCTGATCGGTGAACACGATTTTTCCGCCTTCCGCGCCGCCGCCTGCCAGGCCGGCCACCCGCGCCGGCGCATGCACGAGATCAGCGTACGCCGCGAAGGGCAGCAGGTTGTCGTCGAGGTCGAGGCAAACGCCTTTCTTCACCACATGGTCCGGAATATCGTCGGCGCCCTGTTGCCGGTCGGTCGCGGCGACCGCGAGCCCGGATGGGTGGCCGAACTGCTGGCGGGACGGGCGCGCATACGTGAAATCGTCACGGCGCCACCTGATGGATTGACCTTCCTTGGGCCGCGCTACCCGCGCGGGTACGGTCTGCCGGATTGGCTGGAGTGCGACGACCCTTTGTGACCGTGCAGATACCTGGCATCAAGTTCTGCGGCTTGACGAGGCCCGTCGACATCGAGGTCGCCTGCGCCCTGCAAGTCGAATACGTCGGCCTGGTGTTTGCCGAAGGAAGCCCGCGCCGCATCTCCTGCCGGCAGGCGGCCGAACTGGCTGAGGTGGCACGCAGCCAGACGCACCGGCCACAGCTGGTAGCGCTCGTGCGCGACCTTTCGTCGGCCGAAGTCGCCGGGATCATCGAGGCCATCCAGCCTGACCTGCTGCAATTCCATGGCAGCGAAGACGAGGTCTTCTGTCGACATTTCGGGTTGCCGTACTGGAAGGCGTTGGGCCTGGCGGGCGTGACCGACATCGACAGCCTGGTCGAGCGCAGCCACCCCAGCGCGCAGGCGCTGCTGCTCGATGCGCATGCACCGGGTGCGCCGGGTGGAAGCGGGAACGCCCTGGACTGGCTGAACTGGCCGCGGACGGATCGACGTCTGGTTCTCGCCGGTGGGCTGGACCCCTCCAACATCGCTGCAGCGGCCGCGCTGACGCGGCCGTTTGCGGTCGATGTGTCATCCGGGATCGAATCCGCCCCGGGCCTCAAGGATCCCGGGCGGATGGCCGCATTCGTGGCGGCCGTGCGCGCCGACGAGCCAGGTCGCCCGTTCGCCTGATCCCGCGGCGCAGCAGAACATGCGAAACTTGCGGGCCCTGTTTCCCGCTGCTGACGGATCGACGTGACCGCTCCCATCGACTTCCATGCCTGGCCCGATGCCGAAGGCCGTTTCGGTGATTTTGGTGGCCGTTTTGTCGCCGAGACGCTCATGGCGCCGCTGGCCGAACTCACCGCCGCGTATGAGCACTATCGCCTCGATCCGGCGTTCATCGCCGAACTGGATCGTGATCTGGCCGAGTACGTCGGGCGACCCAGTCCGATCTACCACGCCGAGCGGCTGAGCCGCGAAGTCGGCGGCGCGCAGATCCTGCTCAAGCGCGAGGACCTGAACCACACCGGCGCGCACAAGATCAACAACACCGTCGGCCAGGCGCTGCTCGCCAGGCGCATGGGCAAGCCGCGCGTGATCGCCGAAACCGGCGCCGGCCAGCATGGCGTCGCCACCGCTACCGTCGCGGCGCGCCTGGGTCTGAAGTGCGTGGTCTACATGGGCGCCACGGACATCGAGCGGCAGAAGATCAACGTCTACCGCATGAAGCTGCTCGGCGCCGAAGTGGTGCCGGTGACGGCCGGTTCGCAGACCCTGAAGGACGCGCTCAACGAGGCCTTGCGCGACTGGGTGACCAACGTCCACGACACCTTCTACATCATCGGTACCGTCGCCGGTCCGCATCCGTATCCGAAGATGGTGCGCGATTTCAATGCCGTCATCGGTCGCGAGGCGAGGGCGCAGATGCAGGACCGTTACGGCACGCTGCCAGACGCGCTGGTCGCCTGCGTCGGGGGCGGCAGCAACGCCATCGGCCTCTTCCACGCCTTCCTCAATGATGCCGAGGTTGCCATCTACGGCGCGGAAGCCGCCGGCGATGGCATGGACACGGGGCGACATGCCGCTTCGCTGGGGGCCGGCCGCCCCGGCATCCTGCATGGCAACCGTACCTACGTGTTGTGTGACGAGGGCGGCCAGATCACCGAGACCCATTCCATTTCGGCCGGCCTGGACTATCCGGGCGTGGGTCCGGAGCATGCCTGGTTGAAGGACACGGGCCGCGCGAGGTATCTGGGCGTGGACGACACCGAGGCGCTGGCGGCCTTCCACACGCTGGCGCGCACGGAAGGCATCCTCGCTGCGCTGGAATCCAGCCATGCCGTGGCGCTGGGCATGCGCCTGGCGCGTGGCATGCGGCCCGATCAGATCGTACTGGTGAACCTGTCCGGACGCGGCGACAAGGACGTCCATACCATTGCCGCCCGCGAGGGAATTGAACTGTGAGTGCCGTCGTCCACAACCGCATCGATGTGCGCTTCGGACAATTGCGCGCGCAAGGGCGCACCGCGCTGATTCCCTTCCTGACCGCCGGCGATCCTTCGATCGAAGCGACCCTCGAAGCCATGAAAGCGGCCGTTCGCGCCGGCGTCGACCTGATCGAGGTGGGCGTTCCTTTTTCCGACCCGATGGCCGATGGGCCCGTTATCCAGAAGGCCAGCGAAAGGGCGATCGCGGCAGGTACCGATACGCAGGCCGTGTTCGAGCTGGTTCGGCGCTTCCGTGCCACCGACGACGGCACGCCCGTGGTGCTGATGGGCTATCTCAATCCGGTGGAAATCCATGGCCGCGAACGATTCGCGCGCGATGCAGCGACTGCCGGCGTCGACGGCGTGCTGCTCGTCGATGCGCCGCTGGAAGAGGCGGCGCCCTTCCAGGCGTTGTTCGCCGGCTACGGCCTGCATCAGATCCTGCTCGCTGCGCCGACCACGGCGGGCGAGCGTCGCGAGCGATTGGCTGGGATGGCGACCGGCTTCATCTATTACGTCGCCTTCGCTGGCGTGACCGGGGCGGCACAGCTCGATGTCCAGGCCGTTGCCACACCGGTGGCCGAGCTCCGGGCGCTCGCCAATGTGCCCGTTGTCATCGGTTTCGGGGTACGCGATCCGGCCTCCGCAAGGGCCGTGGCTGCGCTGGCCGATGGCGTGGTGGTCGGATCGGCGCTGGTCGAACGACTCGCGACCGCCGCCGATGCCGGGACCGCCGCCACCATTGCCGGCGACTTTCTCGGCAGCCTACGACAGGCCCTGGCCGGTGATCGCCCTTGAGGGACGCCTGCGCGTACGGGCGGTCATGATCGCCCCTTCCACCTGAAGACCAGGGCTGTGCCTGGCGTGGCAAGTCACGTCGATGGCGTACGGAAGAACCCCAGGCGCGACGCCGGAAATGTCGTCGCTGTCGCCGTGGCCCCCCATCGGCATTGCTGACGTTGAATCCTGGACAAGCAATGAGGATGCCTGTCGTGCCGACCTTGATCCAACGTTTCGCTGTCCTGTCGGGGTTCATCCTCGCATCGTTGTCGGCAGCGCACGCCGGCGGTTCGTTGCCGGGTCCCGGCTATGACGGCATGCCCGACCGCAGCCTGGGTTCGTTCGGCAAGGTGGTGGTCGCCTTTCCAGGTGACCTCCCGCTGGAGTTCGGATACCTGGTCGATCTTGCCGTCCTGCCATCGGGCAAGATGCTGCTCGCCGGCACCGTCGATGCCGGCGGCGGGAACGCTGATTTCGCTGTCATCCGCCTCAACGCCGATGGATCGCTGGACACCACCTTCGGGACCGCCGGCGGCCGGCGCGTCGCCTTCGATCGTGCCGGCAGTACCCTCGGCGATTTCTTCTACAGCATGTTGGTGCAGCCCGACGGTCGCATCCTGCTGGTCGGCGAAGCGGCGGGTGCCCCGGAAGAGGGCGCTGACATGGCGGTGGTACGGCTGACCGCGAGCGGCGCGCTGGATCCCACCTTCGGCAGCCAGGGCAAGGCACTGGTGGCGTTCAATCTCGGGCCAGCCCCCAGCGGTCGCTCAGACGTTGCCACGCACGCGGCGCTTCAGGCCGATGGTCAAATCCTGCTGGTCGGCAGGGCCTACTCAAGCCCCAGCAACTATGCGTGGGTCGCTGCGCGGCTGACCGCCAGCGGCATACGCGATACAAGCTTCGATGCCGACGGCCGCGTGCAGCTGCCGGTGCCGGTGCCGTATGAGCGTTCCGAGGCGCGGGCGATTCGCGTGCTCCCCGATGGCGCCATCATCGCCACGGGAATGGCGTCGCGCCCGGGCCCGACGGACCCGGTGGTCGACATCCTGGTCACCCGACTGACGGCGGCGGGCAGCCCCGATCCGGGTTATGGCGCCGCTGGCGTCACCGCCTTCGATTTCGGCCTGGGCGGCGAAGGGCAGGTGCCTTACGACCTCCAGGTACGGCCGGACGGCAGCGCGCAGATCTGCGGGACGGTGATGGTGAATGCACCGGGCAACCTGGACATGGCGTGCGTGCGCTTGCTGGCCGATGGCACACCGGATCCGGCCTGGCCACCGGTGCTGGTGCCGTTCGACCGTGGCGGTTCGATGCGCGACATGGCGATTCGCAGCGCCGAGGATGCGCAGGGGCGAATGCTGCTGGCCGGCTGGGTGCAGCGTACCGACACCAATGCCGATGCCGGCGTCGCCCGCCTGCTGCCTGATGGATCGCTGGATACGACATTCGGCCTGGGTGGGCAGATGCTGATCAACAGCTGCCAGTCGCTGTGCCTGCCGCAGAACGAGCGCGACAATTACGCCAGCGCCGTATCGCTGCTGCCCGATGGCCGCATTGTCGTTGCGGGTCTGGCCATGTCGTCCGGTGGCGAAGGCCGTTTCCAGGTCGCGAGGATGATCGGCGACGTCCTGTTCTCCGACAATTACGAGGACTGATCTCGCCGGCCCAGGTGGCTGCCCGACCCCGTTTTCGCTTCCGCCGCGTTGAATCCGTCAATATCGGGCGACGGAGGTGGTCATGAACGCATATGTGAAGGGCCTGCTGGGGGCGGCGCTGGTGGTGAGCGCCGGCTGCACGGGCGTGAATCCGGCCCATCCCGCAGGCGAAAGGTCTCGCGAGGGTGCCGCCGTGGCATCGAAGGCGAAGCGGGGTCTGCCAGCCTTTGAGAGCGAGCAGGCCTTGGAGTCACTGCTTGAGCGTTGGGCCGCACAGGCAGAGAAGCAGGAGAGGGAGCTGCGCGCGCGCTACTCGGACGCGATGCAGTCGTCGACACCCATGCCCCCGGCGCCCTCTGCCGCCGAGCCCGCTGCGTCCGAGTCGATCACCAATGTCCAGACCGCCGGCGTGGATGAAGGCGGGATCGTCAAACGCCACGGCGAGCACCTGGTGGTGTTGCGTCGCGGCCGTCTGTTCACCGTCCGCATCGGTGACGACCGCCTGCAGCGGGTCTCCACGGTTGACGCCTTCGGTCCCGGTGTCGATCCCTCGGGCGCGTGGTACGACGAGATGCTGGTGGCCGGCGACACCGTGGTGGTCATTGGATTCAGCTATTCGCGCGGCGGCACCGAACTGGTGCGTTTCCGCATCGATGACCAGGGCACGCTGTCGTACCGGGATACCTGGCACCTGCGCAGCAACGACTACTACTCCTCGCGCAACTACGCCAGCCGCCTGATCGGCACGACGTTGGTCCTGTACACGCCGCTGTACATCAATGCTTCGAACATCAAGGCGCGGGACTTCATGCCCGCGGTCCGACGCTGGACCGACGACGCCCGGCCGGCCGATTTCAGGCGCCTGTTGCCGGCGACACGTCTTTTCCGCGCTGACGATGACCTCGATTCCTTCGCGGGCGTGGCCCTGCATACGGTGGTGCGCTGCGACCTCGCCACCGACGATCTGGACTGTGCCGCCGTCGCCGTGCTCGGGCCGCCGGGTCGCGTGTTCTATGTTTCCGCCGATTCGGTGTTCGTGTGGACCACCCAGCATGCCGGCACCGCGACCAATCGTTCGACCGTGGTCCGCATCCCGCTGGACGACGGTACGCCGACGGCGCTGCAAACGCGCGGTGTCCCCATCGACCAGTTGTCTTTCCTGCACGGCAGCGACGGCCACCTGAACGTGATGCTGACGCAGGTCGGGGCGGGGGAAGGCATGTGGGGCGAAGCGACGCAGTCGGGCGATCTCGCACTGTTGCGCGTTGATCTGGACAGCTTCGGTGACGGGCAGGGCGAGGCGGAGCCCGGCGCCTATCGCCGGCTGCCCTTCCATGCTGAAGGCAACATGCAGAACCGGTTCATCGGCGACTGGCTGATCTACGGCAATGCGCCCTATCCATGGGCACGCGGTGCCGAAAGCAAGGCCATGGGCGCTGCCTTCGCGCTGCGCTTTGCCGGCACCGGTGCCGTCCAGGCGCTGGCCGTGGGGCATGGCGTGGAACGCATCGAGGCCCTGGGACAGAACGCGATCCTCGTCGGCAGCGCGAAGGCGGATCTGCAATTCTCCAGCGTGCGACTGGGCGACTCGGAGGCGGTGGTGGCGGGCGCCTTCGTGCAGCCAGAGGCCGCACAGGGCGAGAGCCGGACGCATGGCTTCTTCTACAAGGACGAGGGCAACGCGACCGGCGTGGTCGGTCTGCCGGTCATCGCCCGGCAGCGCAGCAGCCGGATGCAGGGCTACCTGTCAGACTCCGCCGCGGTGATCTTCCTGCACAATCATGATCTTCAGCTTTCGCCGCTGGGAGAGCTGGCGGCCGATATCGACACCGCGGTGAACGATCAGTGCCGGGCCAGCTGTGTCGACTGGTACGGCAACGCGCGACCGATCTTTGTCGGAGACAGGGTCTTCGCGCTGCTCGGCTACGAGCTGGTCGAAGGCCGCATCGTCGAGGGTCGCATGACGGAACGTCGGCGCCTGAATTTCGCACCCACTGCGGTGATCGCCCGGTGAGTTGAATTCAGGGCCTCCGCGCTTCGGCTGCGCGGAGGCCCGACAGGCGCGACTCACGTGTTCGTCGGCACCCGATCCGCGCGCAGCAGCCATGCCGCGAATGCGGCGGCGGTAAAGAACATCAACAGGCTGTATACCGCGGCAGGAATCGACATCGCCGCGTTCTCGAGCACGTTCAGCGCGATGAAGATGGCCAGCGTGCCATTGTGGATGCCGATCTCCATGGCGATGGCGATCGCCTGTCGCCGCGGCAATTCCAGCGCGATCGGTGCGGCATAGCCCACGCCCATGCTGAGGAGATTGAACAGCAGACAGGCCAGGCCGATCGCCGCGAAGTAGGCCAGCAGGGCCTGATGCGCCTGCACGACCGTGGCGATGATCAGCAGCACCAGCACTAGCACCGACAACAGGCGGATCGGCTTCTCCATGCGCGCGGCGAACACCGGCGCCCAGGCCCGGACGAGCATGCCAATGGCGACCGGCAGCAGGATGATCGCGGCGACCTCGATGATCTTCCCGACCGGTGGCGGGATGTACTGGCCGGCGCCCAGGAACCAGCGCAGCGACAGGTCGAGGATGATGGGCAGCGTCAGCAGGCACAGCACGCTGTTCACCGCGGTGAGGGTGATGTTGAGCGCCACGTCGCCGCGGGCGAGGTGGCTGTAGATGTTGGCGGTGGCACCACCCGGCGACGCAGCCAGCAGCATCAGGCCGACCGCCAGTTCGGCGGGAAGCTTCAGCAGCATCGCCAGCGCGAACGCAGCCCAGGGCAGCACGCCGACCTGCAGCACCAGGCCGATGATCACTGCGCGCGGATAGCGGGCAATGCGCCGGAAATCCCCGATCCCCAGACCCAGTCCCAGGCCAAGCATGATGATGCCCAATGCGACGGGCAGCAGCAGCGTCGTCAGCAGCGTCGATTGCATTCACCCGTCTCCCGTTTGAACCGATATGCCACCCTGATCGTCGCACACCGGGACCGGATCGCGGCGCCCCAGCGGTGGCCTCCCGCCGGTCCGTTACGCCTGCGCGGCGGCCGGAAACGCCAGGGCGTCGTACTGCGATCCGCTTCGGCCGGTCGCCACAGGTTCTGCGCTCCCCCGCGCCGGGCTAGACTGCCGCGGCCCAACGCGGAGTCCTTCATGTCCATCGTCCTCTACGGCTCACCCGGTACCGCTTCGCTGGTGGTCCATTGGCTGCTGATCGAACTGGCTGTCGCGCATGAACTGCGTCAGCTCGATTTCGCGGCGCGCGAGCAGAAATCGTCGGATTACCTGCGGATCAATCCGCAGGGCAGGGTCCCGACGCTGATCATGGATGGGCGGGTCTATACCGAAGCCGCAGCGATCAGCCTTCATCTTGCCGACCTGTACCCGCAGGCCGGTCTCGCCCCCGCCCCCGGTTCGCCCGAGCGCGGCAGCTATTACCGCTGGGCTTTTTTCTGCGCCAACACCCTGCAGCCGGCGTACCGGGACTGGTTCTATCCCGACGAACCGGCCGGACCCGACCATGTCGATGCGGCGAAGGCGCAGGCACGGACCACGATCGAGGCGGCATGGCAGCAGGTGGCCGATCATCTTGAAGCGCAGGGTCCCTTCCTCCTCGGCGAGCAGCGCTGCGCCGTGGACTTCCTGCTGACCATGCTGATGCGCTGGTCGCGCAACATGCCGCGGCCGACCGACGCCTGGCCGGTGCTGCATGCCCATGCGCAGCGGATGAAATCGCTGCCGTCGTTCGCCGAAGTCTATCGTCGCGAAGGATTGAGCGACTGGACATGAGCATGTCCAGCAGGGCGACGAGCCCCTACGGGCGCTGACGCCACCGCGGCGCAGTTAATGTTGTCGCCGGCACAATGCCGGCATGACAAGTCCACCGCGGTCGCCACGCAGGTTGTCCGGCCGGCTGCTGCTGTTGCTGTTGCTGGTTTCGTTGACCTGGGCATGGCAGCGCGGCCGGATCGTCGTGCCCGACGACTGGAATCCCTGGGCAGCGCTGGACGTCCAGGCGGCGCCCAACCTGTTGACGGCTTTCAAGCTGAGGCGGGCGTCGTCGAATCCGGAGGCCTGTCGAACCGCGCTGGCACGAGCCGGGTTCCAGGCCACGGCGTTGCCGGATTCGATCACCGGACCCGGCTGCGGCTTCGACAATGCATTTCGAATCGAGCGGACGACACTTCGGGTGGGCGAACCGTTTGCATTGAGCTGCCGCGCCTCGCTGTCGCTGGCGATGTGGGAGCGCCATGTCCTCCAGCAGGCAGCCGAAGAGCACCTGGGATCCACTGTCGTCCGCCTCGAACATCTGGGTTCCTATGCCTGTCGCAATGTCTATGGCCAGGACGGCCGGCGACGCAGCCAGCACGCGACCGCCGATGCGCTGGACATTGCCGGCTTCGTGCTGGCCGACGGTCGCCGCATCCGTTTGCTTGCGCACTGGCCCTACCCGGACGACAGCGGCGATGAGGGGGACGACGCGACACCTGCGCCAGCGGCGGAAGCGAAACCGGTCAGCGAAGCGCTCGCACGGGCGCGCTTTCTTCGCGCGCTGCGCGGCGGCGCCTGCCGCTACTTCGATGCCGTGCTGGGCCCTGACTACAACCGGGCGCACGCGGACCACTTCCACTTCGACCGGGGTCCGGCGCGAATCTGCCGCTGACCGGCGCGGGGGAGATGGGGTAGGACGGGTTCGCGGCTGCGGTGCCGGCAAACCGGCTGTGGCCGGCGTTTCGGCCGGGAGGGCGAGACCTCAGTCCGCTTCCCGGCCCGCGCTTTCGAGCATCTGCCGGGCATGCGCATAGGTGGCGTCGGTCAAGGCGACGCCGCCCAACATGCGGGCGACTTCCTGCAGCCGCGCCTCCGCATCGAGCAGGTCCAGTTGCGTCTGCGTCTGGCCCTGCGCGGCATGCTTGTAGACACGGATGTGCTGGTGTCCCTGCGCCGCCACCTGCGGGAGGTGGGTCACGCAGAGGACCTGTGCGTGGTTGCCAAGGCGGCGCAGCTTCTGGCCGAGGATTTCGGCAACCGCACCGCCGACGCCGCTGTCGACTTCGTCGAACACCATGGTCGGCACCGGATCGTCACCGAGCGCGGCCACTTCGATGGCCAGGGCAATGCGCGACAGCTCTCCGCCCGACGCGACCTTGCGCAATGGTCGCAACGGCTGGCCGGGATTGGCGCTGACCACGAACTCGCAGCGTTCACTGCCGAGCGGATCCGGCTGGTCGTCGACGATCCGTTCCAGGTCGATGCGGAACTCGCCGCCGGCCATGCCCAGTTCGGCCATCAGTGCGGTCACCTGTGACGACAGTCGCGCCGCCGTGTCCTGCCGCGCACGGGCAAGTGCCGACGCGGCTTCGCGCCAGTCGGCAAGCGCCTGTGCCTGCTCCGCATCGAGTTGTGCCAGTGCCTGGCCGGCGTTCTCCGCCATGGCCAGCTCCTCCGCGAGCGCATCGCGGCGCTCCGGCAACTGCGCCACCGCGATCCGGTGCTTGCGCGCGAGATCGTGCAGACGGGACAACTGGGTGTCGATGTGGCTGAGGCGATCCGGATCCAGATCGGCGCCATCGAGATGACGGTCCAGCGCCTGCACCGACTCGCGTATTTCCACTTCCGCCGCGGCAAGCAGATCGATGACTGCGGCCAGGCTGCGGTCGCCGGCGGCCGCGTTTTCCATCAACTGGCGCGCCCGGACCAGTTGCGCGAGCGCGGCCCCCTCGTCGTCGAGAAGGCGGCGGGACTCGGCGCAGGCGGCCAGTGTGTCGCCCTGGTGCGCCAGTCGGTGGTGTTCCTGTTCGAGGTCCGCGAGCGCCTCTGCCGACAGTGCGTGCCGCTGCAGCTCGGCGAGCTCGTGGCGCAGGTGTGCCAGATGACCGGCGTCGTCGCCGCCGCGGCGGCCGAGGTCCTTGCGCTGCCGTTCCAGGTCCCGCCATCGGTGCGCCGTGCTGGCGACAGTCGCCAGGGCGGCTCCGTGCCGCCCGTGGCGGTCGAGCAGGGTGAGCTGGGCGCCGCGATCGAGCAGGGCCTGGTGTTCGTGCTGCCCGTGGATCTCGACCAGCTGCGCGGCCAGTTGCGCGAGCGTCTGCGCCGGCACCGGGCGGCCATTGACCCAGGCGCGCGAGGCGCCTTCGCTGCGGATCACCCGGCGCAGAAGGCACTGGTCCTCGTCGTCCAGATCGTGCTCGGTCAGCCAGGCACGTACGGCCGGAAGGGCGTCCAGGTCGAAGGCGGCGCTCAATTCAGCCCGTTCACAGCCGGCACGAACGACACCCGTGTCGGCCCGGGTGCCGGACAACAGCAGCAGCGCATCGACAAGCAGGGACTTGCCGGCGCCCGTCTCGCCGCTGACCACGGTCAGGCCGGCACCAAGGACGAGCTCTACGGCTTCAACGATGGCGAAGTCGCGAACGGTAAGCTGGGTCAGCATGGCGGGCATTGTAGTGGCGGCCGCGACGAGTCCAGCCATTGCGTTGCCGAGGCGTCTCAGGCATTGAGCACGCTTGGAAATCAGGGACCGGTGCACCATATTTGGCTGCAGGACCCTTGCCGAAGCCGCGAATGCCCCGTCCTTCCCAGCCCGACCTGCTCGATTCCCGCTCGCGGCGCCTGTTGCGCGCGCTCATCGCCCAGTACATCCGCGATGGCCAGCCGGTCGGATCGCGTACGCTGGCCAAGCAGTCCGGCCTGGACGTCAGTCCCGCCACCATCCGCAATGTCCTGGCCGATCTGGAGGAAATCGGGCTGGTCGCGGCACCACACACGTCGGCCGGCCGCATTCCCACCACCCAGGGCTATCGTGTGTTCGTCGATTCGCTGCTGGAGGTGCAGCCCCTGGCGGACCGCGAGATCGAACGCTTGCGCCAGGAACTGGGTGCGCCGGCGGGAACGCAGGATCTGCTCAACTCGGTCTCCGGCCTGCTGTCGGCGGCGACGCACTTCGTCGGCCTGGTGACGGTGCCGCGCCGCGAAGCGTTCGCCTTCCGGCATATCGATTTCGTGCCGCTGGATGGCCGCCGGGTACTGGTGATCCTGGTCTTCACCGACAACGAGGTGCAGAACCGGGTCATCGAGACCACGCGTCCCTACAGCCGTCCGGAACTGGAACAGGTCGCCAACTACCTCAACGCCCACTATGCCGGCCTCAGCCTGGCGCAGATCCGGGAGCGCCTGCTGGCGGAACTCGACGAGGCGCGCGTCGCCATGAACACCACGATGCAGGCAACCGTCGAGATCGCGGGGGCGGCGCTCGGCGAGGTCGCCGGCGAGGACATGGTGCTCACTGGCCAGACCAACCTGATGGGCGTGCAGGAGCTGGCGAATGTCGAGCGGCTGCGCGACCTGTTCGACACCTTCAACCGCAAGCAGGAGTTGCTGCAGCTGATGGATCGCTGCATCCATGCCCGCGGCGTGCGTCTTTTCATTGGCGAGGAGTCCGGGGTCGGTCCGCTGGACCAGTGCAGCCTGATTGCCGCGCCCTATGGCGTCGAGGGACGCATCCTCGGCGTGCTGGGCGTCATCGGGCCGACACGCATGGCCTACGAGCGCGTCATTCCCATGGTCCAGGCCGCATCGAAGGTGCTGTCCAGCGTCTTGAATGGCGGCCGACCGGCCCAATAAGACGGAAAAGACATTGTCCAGGGCGCCGCCGGCCACCGCCGGTCCGGCGACGCCTTGCCCAGCCCTTTGGAAGATGACATGAACCACAGCCAGCCCCCACACGATGATTCATTCGAAGACCAGGATGCGCAGTCCAGCCTCGACGCCGCAGAGCAGGAGCTGGGCCAGATCGAACGGCAGCTGGCGGCTGCGCAGGAGGAAGTGCTGCGCACGCGTGCCGAGATGGACAACCTGCGCAAGCGACTGATGCGGGAGATGGACAACGCCCGCAAGTTCGGCGGCGAGCGCATCCTCGGGGATCTGCTGCCGGTGGCCGACAGCCTGGAGCAGGGGCTGGCCGCCGTGGCCGCGGACGACCCGGCTCGCGAAGGCCTGGAACTGACCATGAAGCAGTTCATCACCGCGCTGGAAAAGCACGGGCTCGCCCTCATCGATCCCGCCGGCCAGGCTTTCGATCCGGCCGAACATCAGGCCATTTCCGCCCAGCCCAGCGCCGGGCACGCTGAAAACACCGTGCTTTCCGTCCTGCAGAAGGGTTACCGGCTGCATGAGCGCGTGCTGCGGCCGGCCATGGTCATCGTCGCCAAGGGCGCCGACTGAGCGGACGCAGAACGCGACAGCGGCGCTTGAAACGGGGCCCCGACGCCCCATTTTCCCGACAGACAGAAACATCGTGGCCGGCGACGGCCGCCCGACATTCCGGAGTAACAGACACATGGGCAAGATCATTGGCATCGACCTGGGCACCACCAACTCGTGCGTGGCCATCCTCGAGGGTGGCAAGGCACGCGTGATCGAGAACGCCGAAGGCGATCGCACCACGCCATCGGTGGTGGCCTTCGGCAAGGATGGCGAAGTGCTGGTCGGGCAGCCGGCCAAGCGCCAGGCCGTCACCAATCCCAAGAACACCTTCTTCGCGGTGAAGCGCCTCATCGGCCGCAAGTTCACCGACGCCGAGGTCAAGAAGGACATCGACCTGGTGCCGTACTCGATCGTCGAGCACGACAACGGCGACGCCTGGGTGGCGAAGGCCGACGGCAGCAAGCTGGCGCCGCAGCAGGTGTCGGCGCACGTGCTGATGAAGATGAAGAAGACCGCCGAGGACTTCCTGGGCGAGCCGGTCACCGAAGCGGTGATCACCGTGCCGGCGTATTTCAACGACTCGCAGCGCCAGGCGACCAAGGAAGCCGGCAAGATCGCCGGGCTGGACGTCAAGCGCATCATCAACGAGCCGACCGCGGCGGCGCTGGCCTATGGGCTCGACAAGTCGCTGGGCAAGGACCGCAAGATCGTCGTCTATGACCTCGGCGGCGGCACCTTCGACCTGTCGGTGATCGAGATCGCCGAAATCGACGGCGAGAAGCAGTTCGAAGTGCTGGCCACCAATGGCGACACCTTCCTCGGTGGCGAGGATTTCGACAGCCGCCTGATCGACTATCTCGTCGACGAGTTCAAGAAGGAGCAGGGCATCGACCTGCGCAGCGACCCGCTCGCCCTGCAGCGCCTGAAGGACGCCGCCGAGCGCGCCAAGATCGAGCTGTCGAGCGCGCAGCAGACCGACGTCAACCTGCCGTACATCACCGCCGATGCCTCCGGTCCCAAGCACCTGAACATCCGCGTCACCCGCGCCAAGCTGGAGTCGCTGGTCGACGAGCTGGTGCAGCGCACGCTGGGCCCGTGCCGCACGGCGCTGAACGATGCCGGCCTGAAGGTCTCCGATATCGACGAGGTGATCCTGGTCGGTGGCCAGACCCGCATGCCGAAGGTGCAGCAGGCGGTGACCCAGTTCTTCGGCAAGGAGCCGCGCAAGGACGTCAATCCCGACGAGGCCGTGGCCGTGGGTGCCGCGACCCAGGGTGGCGTGCTGTCCGGCGACGTCAAGGACGTGCTGCTGCTCGACGTGACGCCGCTGTCGCTGGGCATCGAGACGATGGGCGGCGTGTTCACCAAGCTGATCGAGAAGAACACCACCATCCCGACCAAGAACACGCAGGTGTTCTCCACGGCCGAGGACAACCAGGCCGCGGTCACCGTGCACGTGCTGCAGGGTGAGCGCGAGCAGGCCCGCTTCAACAAGTCGCTGGCCAAGTTCGACCTCGCCGGCATCGATCCGGCGCCACGCGGCGTGCCGCAGGTCGAGGTGACCTTCGACATCGACGCCAACGGCATCCTGCACGTGTCGGCGAAGGACAAGAAGACCGGCAAGGAACAGAAGATCGAGATCAAGGCGGGTTCCGGCCTGTCCGAGGCCGAGATCCAGCAGATGGTCCAGGATGCCGAAGCGCACCGTGAAGAGGACCAGAAGTTCCAGGCGCTGGTGACGACGCGCAACAAGGCGGACGGTCTGGTGCATGCCACGCGCAGCGCCCTGAAGGAGCACGGCGACAAGGTGCCGGGCGAGCAGATGGCCGGCATCGAAAGCGCACTGTCGGACCTGGAGTCGGCCATGAAGGGCGACGACCAGGCGCTGATCGAGTCGCGCATCGCCGCGCTGGAAAGCGTGGCGCAATCGCTGGCTGCCGCCGCGGCTTCGGCGCAGGGTGGTGCGGACGCCGGTCCGGCGGCTGCGTCGCCGCAGAACGACGACGTCGTCGACGCCGAGTTCACCGAAGTGCGCGACGACGACAAGAAGTGATGGAAAGCGGACGGAGGCCGGCGCGCCGGCCTCCACATCGTGGCCAGGTGCAGTCACCTGGCTGCGATCTCCAAATCCACTTCAGCCCGGCCAACGTTCGAACCGGGGAAACCCGGGAGCCGCAGACAGCGGCTCCCGGCATTTCAACCACAGCCAATTCCCCGGCCTGCTGCTGCACTTTTCGCCTGCCTGACCCCTGCCCATGAAACGCTGCTATTACGAAGTCCTTGGCGTCCAGAAGACCGCCTCCGAGTCCGAATTGAAGACTGCGTTTCGCCGTCTGGCCGCCCGGCTGCATCCGGACCGCAACCCCGGCGACAAGGATGCCGAGGAGCGGTTCAAGGAGGTCAAGGAGGCCTACGAAGTTCTCGGTGATGCCGGAACCCGCCAGCGCTACGACCAGTTCGGTCACGCCGGTGTCAATGGACAGGGCGGCGGCGGTGGCGCTGGTTTCAACGATCTGGGCGATATCTTCGGCGACATCTTCGGCGACATCTTCGGGGGTGCACGTGGCCGCCAGGCCCGCCGTGGCGCCGACCTGCGTTACGTGCTGGAGCTGGACCTGGAAGAAGCCGTCTTCGGTGTCGAAAAGGAAATCCACTTCCCCACGCGCGTCGTCTGCAAGCGCTGCAAGGGTTCGGGTTCGGACGACGGCAGGATCGAAACCTGCGAAACCTGCGCTGGCCACGGCCAGGTGCGCATGCAGCGCGGCATCTTCTCCATGCAGCAGGCGTGTCCGCATTGCGGCGGCAGCGGCCGCAAGGTGGTGAATCCCTGCTCGACCTGTGACGGCGATGGCTTCGTCGACGACGAGAAACGTCTGTCGGTGAAGGTTCCGCCGGGCGTGGACAGCGGTGACCGCATCCGCCTGGCCGGAGAAGGCGAAGCCGCGGCAGGAGCGCAGCCCGGCGACCTGTACGTGGAAGTGCAGGTGCGCGAGCATGCGATCTTCCAGCGCCAGGGCCGCGACCTGTTCTGCGAGGTGCCGATCCGGTTCTCGCAGGCGGCATTGGGTTGCGAACTGGTCGTGCCGACATTGGATGGCGAAGCGGTGGTCAAGGTGCCGCCCGAAACGCAGACGCATCGGCTGTTCCGCCTGCGCGGCAAGGGCGTTGCGCCGGTGCGCGGAGGTAGCGCCGGGGATCTGCTCTGTCGCGTCGTCATCGAAACGCCGGTGAACCTCACCCAGTCACAGCGCGACATGCTGCACCAGTTCGAGGCGACCTTCGG
>CAZYHP010000001.1:87014-91930 GCA_964647135.1 uncultured Rhodanobacteraceae bacterium | reverse complement strand
TCGACGATGTTGAGGATGAGGTTGAACGGCATCATCCACTTGCCGAACGGCGCGGTCAGGAATTCCTTGGTGAAGCCGCCCAGGCCCTTGGAACGCAGGGCGAAGAACAGCATCAGGAAGAACACACTGATCGACAGGCCGAGGGTGGCGTTGACGTCGGCGGTGGGCACCGGCTTCCAGTAATGGACGCCGACCCAGGACAGCGGCACCGCGATGAAATCCGCCGGGATGAACTTCAGCATGTTCATCAGCAGGATCCAGAAGAACAGCGTGATCGCGATCGGCGTCACCAGCTTGCTGGCGCCGTGGTAGGTGTCACGTGCCTGCCTGTCGACGAATTCGAGCATGATCTCGACGAATGCCTGCCACTTGCCCGGCACGCCGGCGGTGGCCTTGCGCGTACCCAGCCAGAACAGGACGACGACCAGAAGGCCCATCACCACGGAGGTGACCAGCGTGTCCACGTGCAGCGTCATGAAGCTGCCTTCACCGACCTGCGCCGTCAGGTTCTGCAGGTGGTGCTGGATGTACGAGGTCGGGGTGAGTTCGCCGTTCGCTGCCATGTCAGAGTGCCTTGCTTGCCTGCGGCCGGCCTGTCATGGCCAGCATCTGCGCTACCAGGGCGGCGATGACGCCGGTCAGGACCGGCATCGGCGGAAGCCCCAGCGACACACCGGCCGCCAGACCACCGATCACCACCACCCACTTCAACAACAATCCGGTCAGCAGCCTTCCGACCGCGCCCGACGACGACTGCACGCCACCGCCCAGCGCAACGAGGCCGAACAGCCAGGCTCCCGCCACGACCACCAGCCCGCCGATGGCGGCGGCCAGTGCCCAGAGGGCGCCCTTGATCAACCAGGGCAACGACGCGACCAGAATCGCGACATGCCACGGACCCGATCCACGGCTCGCGAGCATGCCCGATGGGGCGCCAGCGCTGGCTCGGTTGGATTGGGACATCGGCATGACCATGTAAACCTGTGCGCGGCGCGCACTGTGTGCGGCACCGCCTGTGCGTGGCCTGACCCGTGGCTGCCGGCCGGCCCTTCGATGGTCCGGGTCGGGGCGGCGCTACGCGGTGCGGCATTCGCGCCAGCTCCGCGCAGCCCGACACCACCTGGACCAGCCCATCCCGACTTGCGGGGCGGTGGCGCGGGTGGATTGGACTATTCGGAACAGGCTGCTGTGAAGCAGCGAGATTATAGCAGCCGTTTTCAGCGCCGGGGAAGTGGCGAAGGTCCGCAGCCTGAACCGCTGCGGACGTCCAAACGGTGTCGGTCGGACGGACTCAACGTGTCGTGAACAGCGAGAACGGCTTTGCGCTGGCGTAGGTGCCGGCATTGGCGCGACGGCGACGCATGCGATCCATCAGCTCGTCGCGGCGCTGGGTCAGCCAGGCGTCGCGGTGCATGCCGCCGGTTTCGCCGCCGCGGGAGCTCTCGGAGGCCCGGAACACGCAGAACTCGGCATAGGCTTCCAGCTCGTGGCGCAGTTCGCGCAGCACCAGCTCGATCATGATCGCGTCGTCCATGAACCCGAACACCGGCAGCGCATCGGGGATATCGTCATGCGGCTCGGCGAAGTAGCTCAGCGCGCCCAGCGCGCGACCACGTTCTTCGTCGTTCAGCGGCCAGGATTCGTCCTGCACCATGGTGATGAGCGCAACCAGCCGGCGCATGCGCTCGGCGACGAAGTCCGGCACGCGGGTCGCGCGGACACGCTCGAGAAGTTCGGTCGCGTGGGCACAGACCTGGGGAGCCGACAGCGCCGCGTTGCGCTCGATCGCCTGCTGCATCGCACGGCGAAAGTGCTCGAGATCTTCGTCATTGAGGTTGATGGTGATTTCCACAGCACAGCTCCGGGGCCCTGGGCAAGGCAGGAAGCGTATCGGCGAGCATGCAGCAGCGTCAATGCGCCGCCGCTTCGCGAAGTGTGAAGCCCTGGTGCACTGCGCTGCTTCTGGCGGCGCCTGCGGGTCTCAATGGCGCTATAGTGGTCATTCTGTCCCCTAGCCAGACCACACATGCTAGACACGCTCCTCTCTTTTCTCGACGGCGGCCTGACTGGCGCCTCCCTGCCCTGGATGCTGCTGTATTTCGCGGTTGCCGCGCAGCTGACCATCCTTTCGGTCACCCTCTACCTGCATCGGTGCCAGGCACATCGCGGCGTCGACCTGCATGGTCTGGTCAGCCATCCCTGCCGGCTCTGGTTGTGGATGAGCACGGGCATGAATACCAAGGAGTGGGTGGCGATCCATCGCAAGCACCACGCCCGCTGCGAGACGCCGGAAGATCCGCACAGCCCGCAGTTCCATGGCATCGGCACGGTCGTGATCCATGGTGTGGCGCTGTATACGCAAGCGGCCAAGGACGAGAACATCCTGCAACAGTTCGGCCACGGCACGCCGGACGACTGGATCGAGCGCAAGGTCTACAGCCGTTACAAGTTCCTCGGCCCGACCCTGCTGCTGTTCGCCAGCCTTGCCGCCTTCGGCGTCGCCGGAGTCGCCCTCTGGGCGCTGCAGATGCTGGTCATCCCCATTCTCGCCGCCGGCCTGGTCAACGGCCTGGGCCACTGGTGGGGCTACCGCAACTTCGATACCGACGACCGTTCGCACAACCTGACACCGTGGGCGGTGCTGCTCGGCGGCGAAGAACTGCACAACAACCATCACGCCTTCCCGAGCTCGGCGCGATTCGCCTTGCGCCGCGGCGAGTTCGATATCGGCTGGATGGTGCTGCGCATGCTGTCGGCCGTCGGTCTGGCGAAAGTCCGCCGCGTGGCGCCGGTACTCGAGCGACACGAAGTCAGCGGACAAGCCGATCATGAAACGCTGCGCGCCGTGCTCGTGCACCGTTTCCAGGTGATGACCGACTACTTCCGCAATGTCATCGTGCCTGTGGTGCAGGAAGAAGCTGAGCGTGCCGGTGCTTCCATGCGTCGCTGGCGTCGTCAGGCACGCAAGGCGCTCGCGTTCCAGAGCCGCCTCGAAGGGGCCGACCAGCGCTGGTTCGCGCGTCGCCCGACACTGCACACCGTGTGGGAATTCCGCCAGCGCCTGCGTTCGCTCTATGAGCGCCGCGGCGTCGGTGGGGAGCATCTGCTCACCGCCTTGCAGGAGTGGTGCCGCGATGCCGAAGCAACCGGCATCCGTGCCCTGCAGCAGTTCGCGGACCGCCTCAAGGGTTACCGTCTGGCGAGCAGCTGACGCGCTGGCGTCGTGACAACACCGCGGCTGCGATGGCCCATTGCGCCATCGCAGCCCGCTGCCTCCGCGTGCGGCCAGGGCGTCGACCGCAGCCTCCTGTTCCCGACGGACCGCGTCCGCAGCGAGGATACGGGGCCGCTGAAGGCGGGCCCGGACGTCCCGATGTCGACCGGTCGCGCGGCGACCCGGACCGGCGCGAGGCCACCCGTACCGGAACCCGAGGCAGAGCAATCGCATCGCGAAGGCGTCAAGCCCATCCGGTCGCGGATGACTGACGCCTGATTCACCGTATCGGCCGCGTCTCCGTAGCCGGCCGCAACTCCTCCGCCGCGTCGACCGGGCCGTCTACGGGCGACGCCGCAGACCCGGCATTGCACGGCCGGGCGGCGGCTGCCGGCGCGGCATCATTCCTGCGACACTGCCGCTTTCCCGGCCTGTCCCAGCCATCCATGTCGTCGCCGCGCAGCAATACCCCCTATCGCGTCCTGTTCGCCAGCCTGATCGGCACGACGATCGAATTCTTCGACTTCTACATCTACGCCACGGCCGCGGTACTGGTATTTCCGACCCTGTTCTTCCCGTCCAGCGACCCGACGTCGGCAATGCTGCAGTCGTTCGCGACATTCGCGCTGGCGTTCTTCGCGCGACCCGTGGGTTCGGCACTGTTCGGGCACTTCGGCGACCGCATCGGACGCAAGGCCACGCTGGTCGCCGCGCTGATGACCATGGGTGTGTCGACGGTGTTGATCGGACTGCTGCCCACCTATGCGCAGATCGGCGTGGCCGCGCCCTTGCTCCTGGCGCTGTGCCGTCTCGGGCAGGGCCTGGGACTGGGTGGCGAGTGGGGTGGCGCGGTGCTGCTTGCCGTCGAGAATGCACCGCCCGGGCGGCGCGCCTGGTACGGGATGTTCCCGCAACTGGGCGCGCCACTGGGATTCCTGTTCGCGAACGGGTCGTTCCTGTTGCTGTCCGCAACCCTGGACCCGGAGCAGTTCATGGCCTGGGGCTGGCGCGTGCCGTTCGTGGCCAGCGCAGTGCTGGTGGTGGTCGGCTTGTGGGTCCGGCTGAGCCTGGAGGAGACGCCTGTCTTCGCCGAGGCCATCGCGCGCAACGAACGCGTGCGCGTACCGATACTCGAGGTCCTGCGTCGCGACCCGCTGGAACTGCTGCTCGGCACGCTTGCCGCCACCGTCACCTTCGTGGTGTTCTACCTCATCACGGTATTCACGCTGGGCTGGGCGACGCTGCAGCTCGGCTATTCGCGCATGGATTTCCTGCAGATGCAGATGGGCGCGGTGCTGATGTTCGCGCTGTTCGTGCCGGTCTCGGCCCTGCTCGCCGACCGCTGGGGCGCCCTGCGCACGCTGGCGCTGGCAGCGGTGTTGATCGCGCTGTTCGGACTGCTGTACGGACCCTGGTTTGTCAGCGGAGGGCGCGGCTCGGTGTTCGCCCTGCTCGCCACCGGTTTTGTGCTGATCGGACTGACCTATGGGCCGCTCGGCACCGCGCTGGCGGCACGCTGGCCCGCTGCCGTTCGATATACCGGCGCCTCGATGACCTTCAACCTGGCCGGCATCGTTGGCGCCTCGCTGGCACCGTACATCGCGACCTGGCTGGCACAGCGGTATGGCATCGTCGCGGTCGGCTACTACCTCAGCGCCGCGGCGATGCTGTCACTGGCGGCGCTGCTATGGATGGCACGACG
>CAZYHP010000001.1:66178-86914 GCA_964647135.1 uncultured Rhodanobacteraceae bacterium | reverse complement strand
CGGCGGGCCCTCTGGATCCCCGCCTGCGCGGGGATGACTTGCGGCGCCTGCCGGCGCCGCAAGTCACTTGATCTTGCCTTCCTTGTACATCACGTGCTTGCGGGCAACGGGATCGTACTTCTTGATTTCGATCTTGTTCGGGGTGTTCTTCTTGTTCTTGTCGGTCGTGTAGAAATGACCGGTGCCTTCAGAAGAAATCAGGCGGATCTTGTCGCGCTTGGAAGCCATGGTCGCGTCTCCTGATCAGATGCGTTCGCCGCGCGCACGCAGCTCGGCCAGCACCGAATCGATGCCCTTCTTGTCGATCGTGCGCAGGGCGTGGTTGGACACGCGCAGGGACACGTAGCGGTTCTCGCTCGCCACCCAGAACCGGTGCTCGTGCAGGTTCGGCAGGAAGCGGCGGCGGGTCTTGTTGTTGGCGTGGGACACGTTGTTACCGGTCTGCACGCGCTTACCGGACACCTGGCAGACTCTGGCCATGGGAAACCTCGAAGACGAATAGGAATGCCGCCAGATGGCGGAAAGGCGCGGGATTATGCAGGGTCTGGCGGGGAAGTGCAAGCCGACCCGTCCGACGGGTGAACGCGGAGGGCCTCCGCACAGGTTCGACCCGGCCGGACCCAGCCCAGGTGGGAGCCTGCGCTGACTGCGCTGCCCCGACTCTTCAGCAGCATTCCGCCGCGGCATGACCGCAGTGGCGCACTGGGTCACACGATCAGGATCGCCGGGACAGGGTGGCACCGGGAAAATCCCGGGAAGCCCCCTGCCGACGGGGGACATCGTCGGCAGCTCGATGCCAGGCCCGAAGAATACGACTCCGGTCCGCCAGCGGGGACCGGGGGGGCTGCCAGCCGGTCCGCTGGGCGCGACTGCCGGTTGATGGCGCGCGACGAGACCCGCCGCGTCATGACGGATCGCGCCGGTCCGGATTCCGCGACGCACCCCGGATCGCAGGCGGCAGCGTCTGGCCATGCAGGTGCCGATGGCGTCACCGCCGCCGCGACCGAGCCGCGAGGGGCGCATTGTCCGCCACAGTGGTCGCCTCAGTCCGGATCCGCCTGCGCCTCGGCGAGGGCGCGTACGCTGTTGCGGCCGCCCAGCTCCAGGGCGTTCGGTCGCGTGCTGGTGAAGCCGCGCTGCCAGCGCACATCGTTGTCGCGTCCTTCGATGCGGATGTCGTCAACGACCTCGATGGTGACCTGGTTGCCATGTCCGACGATGCTCAGGCCCAGGCAATCACCCCCGATCTCGACGTGGTTGCGGTGGCCGACAAGTTCGACGCGTTCGCCGATGTCGCACTCGTAGCGCAGGGTCTGATCCTCACCCGACAGCTGGGCGCCAGCGGCGTCGATTTGCCCGGTTTCAGCACGTTTCCGGCGACCGATCTGGAACTGTGGCTGTTCACGGTCGAAGGCCTCGCGGCTGCCCATGACGGCCTCGCCGGAGGCGCGGCTCGGCAGGGCCTGGGCGGGATCGCGCAGCGTGCGCGGCGGCTCGTCGTCCGGTTCCTGTGCGAACAAGTTCGGGCACAGCAGGACGCAGAGAAGCGGGAGCAGACGGCGGTTCAGCGGCAGGGCAAGGCGGGACATGGGCACTCTCCGGGAGGTGGAAGGTCAGCAGACTCGGCCTGGCTCGCCGCTGCGCCCCTCCGCGGCCTGTCCCTGGCAGCGGTCGCGCGCAGACGGCGACCTTGCGCCATCATGCGCGCTACCCGCACACGCCGCCACCCGCGTTGTGCGTGCGGTCACACACTTTCTTGCCTGCACGGACCCTTCCATGAGCAACCGTTTAGCCGCCGTCATGCTGGCGGCCGGCGCTGCGCTGATCAGCCTTACCGGCATCCTCGTGCGCTATGCGGACGTGCCTGCGACGGTGTCGGCGTTCTGGCGGATGCTGTTCGGTGGCGGCATCCTGGCGATCGCGCTGTTGCCTTCGGGCGTCTGGCGGAAAGTGCGGCGCAGTGACTGGCTCTGGATGCTGCTGCCGGCAGCGGGCATGGCTGCCGACCTCGCCCTCTGGCATCGCAGCATCCTCAGCATCGGTCCCGGCCTGGCGACACTGCTGACCAACTTCCAGGTGTTCTTCATGGCGCTGGCCGGGGTGCTGTTCTATCGCGAGCGGCTCGGGCCACGCTTCGTTGCCGGCGCATTGCTGGCTTTCCTGGGCACCTGGTTCCTGGTCGGCGCCGGCTGGGAGGCGTTCGCGCCGGCCTATCGCAATGGGGTCTGGCTGGGCCTGCTCAGCGGCGTCGCCTATACGGTGTATCTGCTCGGCTTCCGGGAAGCGCAACGGCGCCGCAACCCGTCACTGGATGCCGGCGCGTGGCTGGCAATCAACTCGCTGCTCTGCGCGATGCTGCTGGGCCTGCTGGCCCTGGCCGAAGGCGCACCGCTGGGTATTCCCGACACGCGATCGCTGGTGGCGCTGGTGTCACTGGGACTGGTCGGCCAGTGCCTGGGCTGGATGCTGATCGTGCGCGCCATGCCGCAGTTGCCGGCCTCGCTGGTGGGCCTGCTGCTGTTGCTGCAACCGGCGCTCGCCTTCGTGCTCGACGTGCTGCTGTTCCAGCGCGCGACCGGCGCCGGCGAATGGCTGGGATTGAGCCTGGCGCTCGCCGGGATTTTCATCGGCAGTGTCCGGCTGCGCCGCGGCAAGGCACACTCGGCGGCCGATTCCGAAGGTGGACTCCCGTGACGACAGCGTTTTCCCGCCTGATCCGCGATATCCCGGATTTCCCGAAGCCAGGCATCCTTTTCAAGGACATCACGCCACTGCTCGCCGACGCGTCCGGCTTCGCCGAAGCGATCACCGCCATGGCGACGCCCTGGCGAGAGGCCGGCGTCGACCGGGTGGCCGGCATCGAGTCGCGCGGCTTCATCCTGGGTGCTGCGCTGGCACGCGAACTGGACGCCGGCTTCGTGCCGATCCGCAAGCCGGGCAAGCTGCCGGCCGACACCTACAGTGCCGATTACGGCCTTGAGTACGGCACGGACCGCCTGGAAATCCATACCGACGCCTTTCCACCGGGCTGCCGTGTGCTGCTGGTGGACGACGTGCTGGCGACCGGCGGCACGCTCGGCGCCGCCTTCAGTCTTGTCGAACGGCTGCGGGCCGACGTCGTCGGCGCCGCCGTGCTGATCGAGCTGGCCGCGCTGCAGGGGCGGGCCCGCTGGACAGCCCGCGCGCCGCTGCAGGCAACCCTGTCCTATTGAGGAGTGGCCGCGCCGGCTTTCACGGCCGGTGAGTCGTCCGGCGCCGTCCCTTCGTACAACCAGGCGGCCAGTTCGGCGCGCAGCGCATCCAGTTCCATCGGACGGGTGGCCGAGAACAGCCGGACGGCCGCGCGCAATCCATGCTCGGACAGCGCCTGGCGAACCTGGCGCAGGCTGGACTGCTGTTCGCTGCGGCTGAGCTTGTCGGCCTTGGTCAGCAGGCACAGGGCCGGCAAACCGCGCTGGCCGCAGGCCTGGAGCATCTGCCAGTCGCTGTCCTTCAGGGGATGCCGGCTGTCCATGATCAGCACCAGGCCCACCAGCGCCTCGCGGTGCTGGAAATAACGCTCCATTTCCTTGCCCCAGTGCTCGCGTACCGCCATCGGCACCTTTGCGTAGCCGTAGCCAGGCAGGTCGACGAGGCGGTGTCCGTCGTCCAGGTTGAACACCACCAGTTGCTGCGTGCGGCCCGGGGTACGCGAAGTCCGGGCGAGGCCGCCGATATTGGTCAGCGCGTTGATGGCGCTGGATTTGCCCGCATTGGAGCGTCCGACGAAGGCCAGTTCACGGCCGCTGTCCACGCCCATGTCGCCCATTCGCGGGGCGCTCAGCGCGAAGCGCGCGCGGTTGAAGGGATTTTTCATGCGTCCATCATAGGGGCTGGCAAGGTCCACCGGTCATGACGGCGGCGCCCAACCCCGCTAGAATCGCCGTCTTGCCCGATCATTCGTCCGGAGTTCTGCGTCCATGAGCAAGTGGCTGATCGCCCTCGCTGGCATCGTTTCATTCCCGGCGTTCGCTGCCGATGTGCCCCTGGTTGGCGATCCGCAGGCCGGTTCCAGCAAGGCCGCCACCTGCGCCGCCTGCCATGGCATGGACGGCAATTCGTCGATGCCGAACTGGCCGAAGCTGGCCGGTCAGCACAGCGACTACGTCAGTCGCCAGACGCGTCTGGTGCGTGACGGGGGTCGCGAGATCATCGAGATGATTCCCTTCGTCCAGGGCCTGACGGACCAGGACATCGCCGACATCGCCGCCTACTACGCGACCCAGACCGGTCGTGCCGGTGTCGCCGACGACAGCCCGATTGCCGGCCGTGACGATGAAGCCACTTATGCCCGGCTGGGCGAGAAGCTCTACCGCTCCGGCAAGACCGCCGAAGGGGTTCCGGCCTGCATCGCCTGCCATGGCGCCGCCGGCCGCGGCATCCCGGGTACCGGCTATCCCTCGCTGGCGGGCCAGCATGCGACCTATACCGCGGCGCGACTGCGCTTCTTCGAAGCGGGCGGCCATTACGACGGCGAAACCGACCCGAGCACGGTGATGACGACGATCGCCGGCGGTCTGGACAGCACCGAAATCGACGCCCTGGCGACCTACATCGAAGGCCTGCACCGCGCTCCGCGCGGACCGCAGCCCGCTGTTGCCGCCATGGCGGTCCCGGTCGAGGCCGCTCCGGCGGCGGAAGAAGAAGAAATCACGGCCGGCGAAGACGCCGAGGCTGAACCCACGGATGCCGTCCCGGGAACCTGAGGCCAGGGATACGGTCCGTCGTCGACTCCATCGCAGGAATTCCGCCATGTTCGTTCGTGTTGCCGCAGCCACGCTTGCCCTGTTCGCGCCCCTCGTTGCCGGCGCGCAGTCGCTGTTCACCGAGGGCCAGCACTACCGCCGCATCGACCCGCCGGTCCCGACCCAGGCTGCCGAAGGCAAGGTCGAGGTCGTCGAGGTGTTCTCGTACGCCTGCGTGCATTGCGCCAACTTCGAACCGTTCGTGACCTCCTGGAAGAAGTCGCTGCCGGAGAATGTCGAGTTCCGTCCCATGCCGGCGGTGTTCAACGCCACCTGGGACGCACTGGCACGCACCCATCACGCGCTGGCCGAGCTGAACGCGCTGGATCGCCTGCACATGGAACTGTTCAAGGCCATCCACCAGGACCGCAAGCCGCTGACCAATCTGGAAGCGATTGCCGACTTCGTGGCGACGCAGGGCGTCGACCGCACCGCCTTCCTGGCTGCCGCGCAGTCCGAGGCGACCACCGCACGCCTGCAGCGCGAGCGTGAGCAGGCGATGGCCTATCGCATCGAAGGCACCCCGAGCATGGTCGTCAACGGCAAGTATCTGGTCAGCGCAGGCGCCGGTGGCTTCCAGGGCATGTTGCAGGTCGTCGACCATCTGGTCGCCCAAGAGACGCCCGCGAAGCGCTGAGTACCGAGCGCGGCATGGCGACGGTCAGGGCCGGCTCCCCAACCACACCGCCGCCGAACCGCGATCCGGGCGATGGCGGTCGCGAGGTGCGGCTGCTGAGTTTCAATATCCAGGCCGGTGCGCATTTCGAGCGCTACCGTCACTATGTGACGCGGCCATGGCGGCACGTGTTGCCGCATGGCGCCCGCCGTCGCAACCTCGACAAACTGGCGACGCTGGTCGCCGACTACGACATTGTGGCGCTGCAGGAAGCCGATGCCGGCAGCCTGCGTTCAGGCTTCCAGAACCAGATCGAATTCCTCGCCGATCGCGCCGGCTTCGGCTGGTTCAGCATCCAGACCAACCGCCGCATCGGCGGCATCACCCACACCTGCAACGCCCTGCTGATGCGCCAGAAGCCGACGGAAGTCCGCGATTACGCGCTGCCCGGCACCTTGCCCGGCCGTGGTGCGCTGTGGGCGCGCTTCGGCGACGACGAGAACAGCCTTCTGGTGGTGGTGGTGCACCTGTCGCTGGGCCCGCGCGCACGCGCGCGGCAGATCGACTTCCTCTGCTCGATCATCGACGGTCACCGCCATGTCGTGGTGATGGGCGACTTCAACTGCCCGGCCACCGCACCGGAAATGCTGCGCCTGTACGACGACACGCCGCTGGCCCCACCCAGTGCCTCGCCACCGACGTTTCCGAGTTGGGCGCCGGTGCGTGGCATCGACCATATCCTGTTGTCCGACAGCCTCGAGGCGTTGCATTGCGGCGCACCCAGCGTCGGCATGTCGGACCACCTGCCGCTGGCCGTGACGGCGCGCATGCCGCCGGAATGCCATTGGGCGCCCACTTCACCTGATTCCGATACGGAGACCACCTCATGATTTCGCGCCTGTTCCTGATCACCCTCGCGACTGGACTGCTCGCCGCCTGCGGCAGTGACGCCGGCACTTCCGGCACATCGTCCACGGCCGCCGGCAGCGGCAGCGCCGCCTATCGCGAAGGCGTGCACTACGAGCGCCTGTCGTCGCCGCTGGCCGGTGCGGCGGACAACGAAGTCGTGGAAGTGTTCTCGTACGCCTGCCCGGCCTGTGCGCAGTTCCAGCCGGAAATCGACGCCTGGAAGCGCGATCGCGGCGATGCGGTCGTGCTGCGCTATGAGCCGGCGGAGTTTCATCCCGCCTGGCAGCCGTTCTCGCGCGCCTATCACGCCATGCGCAAGATCGGCGCCTTCGGCCGTGGCCATCGCGCCCTGTTCGAAGGACTGTATCGCAGCGGGCAGCAGCCCGCGCAGACGCTGGACCAGATTGCCGACATTCTTGCCGGCGCGGGCATCGACCGCACTGCCTTCCTGGCAGCGGCGAGCTCGCCCGAGATCGAGGCCGCCATGGAAAGCAGCCGCAATTACGTCAAGCTGGCCGCCGTCGGCGCCACGCCGACGCTCGTGGTCGCCGGCCGCTATCGCGTCCAGCGCGACCAGCCCAATGGCATCAAGCCGACCGCCGTCGCCGACTGGCTGATCGCCAACAAGCCCTGATATCCAGGGGCGATGGCGCCCGGGCGCGCCGCGCCCGGATCAGCTCACGCGCCCCTGCTCAGCGGATCGCGGTGGCCGACACCACCACCGCGATCACGACCAGGAACGCCGCGAACACCTGCCGCAGCCGCTGCGGCGGCAGCCGGTGTGCCAGTGTCGCACCCTGCGGCGCCGTCACCACACTGGCCAAGGCGATGGTGACCGCTGCCGGGACATGGACGTAGCCCCAAGTGCCGGGTGGCAGCGCGACCGCCGGCTCGTGCGGTGAAAAGATGTAGCCGACCACCGATGCCAGCGCGATCAGCACGCCACAGGCGGCAGACGTCGCCACCGCCTGTACTGGCGGCACGCCACGCCAGACCAGCAACGGTACGGTCATCGATCCGCCACCGATGCCAACCACGGCAGAGATCGCACCGATCACCAGCCCGGCCGCCGCCAGCAGACCGCGACCGATTTCGTCGACCCGTGCCGCGGTCGGACGGCTGCGGCCCCAGGCGAGCTGGGCGGCGCTGAGCAGGCAGTAGACCGCGACGAATACCGCCAACAGCCAGCCCGCCAACACCGTCGCCAGGACCGCGCCGGACAGGCCGCCGAGCAGCAGACCGGGCGCCAGCCAGGCGACCAGCTGCCAGCGGATCGCGCGCCGGCGCCAGTGCGCCCGCGTCGACGCCATCGCCGTGAACACGATGCCCGCCAGTGCGGTCGCCAGCGCCACCTGCATCAGGACCGGCGCGGCGATCCCCTGCGCCGGCAGCAACCACACCAGGGCCGCCACCACGATCAGGCCGCCACCAATACCCAGCAGACCGGCCAGGAAGCCGGCGGCGGCGCCGAGGACGAGGAACGTGACGATGTCGGGAAACGAAAGAACGTCGGGCATCGCGGGATTATCGGCGAAGTGCGTGCGTGCCTGGCTTGCCCGCAGGCGGCGCTGGGTTAGACTGGAAAAAATGAACACACGTCTAGCCTTCCTGCTTTGCGGTGCCCTCCTCGGCGCCGATGCGTTCTCGCCGCTGCTCGCCGCCGATCCCCTGCCGGCGCAGCGCCGTGAATTCCTTGCCGCGGCCGTGTCGCTGGCAGCCGGCCGCCAGGCGGATTACGAGAATCGCCGCCGGCACCTCGACGACTATGTGCTGGCGCCATACCTGGACTATGCGCAACTGCGTCGCGACCTGCGCACGCTTGACGCCAGCCACGCACGTGCCTTCCTCGATCGCGAATCGGGAACGCAGCTGGGTCGGCAGTTCCGCAGCGAATGGCTCGCCGAGCTGGCTCGCCGCGAGGACTGGACGACGTTCCTGCAGTTCGATCCTGGTGACGACAGTCCGGGAACCACCCTGCGCTGCCAGCGTCTGCGCGCGCGGCTGGGAACGGGTGTCCCGGAGCCGCAATTGCGCACGGAAATCCTGGCGCTGTGGCCGACGGGAAAGAGCCTGCCGGATGCCTGCGATCCGGCGCTGGCGGTCGCGCGCAAGCATGGCTGGCTGGACTCCCGCGCCCTCTGGGAACGCCTGCGTCTGGCCATCGACGCCGGTGATGCCGGCCTGGTCAATCATCTGGCGCGGCAACTGCCCGCCGGCGATGAGCGCACGCAGGGCGAACGCCTGGCACGCGCACTTTCCGATCCCAAGGGGACGCTGGTCGCGGCGGCGACCTGGCCCGACACGGCCTCTCATCGGGAGGCCAGCGCGCTTGCGCTGCGCCGCCTTGCGAAGCCGGATGTGGCAGGCGCCATCGCTCACTGGCAGGCCCTGCAACAGCGCTTCGCCTTCGAGGACGCGCAGCGCGCGGCCGTTCTTCGCGAGCTGGCGCTCTATGCCGCCGTCGCCTACCGCGGCGACGCCGAGGACTGGTTCCAGCGCGTACCCGCCGATGCGCGTGACCAGCAACTCGCCGACTGGCAGCTTCGTGCGGCGCTGGCGCGTCAGGCCTGGGCCGATGTGCGCGATGTCGCCAATGGCCTGCCGCAACCGCTCGCCGATACCGCGCGGCCACGCTACTGGCGCGCCCGGGCGCTGGAGGAACTCGGACAGCGGCAGGCCGCTCGGGATGCCTTCGCGGCGCTTGCCAGCGAGTCGAATTTCCACGGCTTCCTGGCCGCCGACCGCGCCAACCAGCCGTACTCGATCTGTCCGCAGGACATCGCGGCGGACCCGCAGCGCGCGGCGATGCTGCGCCAGCGCACCGACCTGGCGCGCGCGCTGGAACTGCATGCCATCGGCTGGCGCAGCGAAGCCGCCCGCGCCTGGGACCACGATGTCGCGCAGCTGTCCGACGCCGACAAGGACCAGGCGCTGATCCTGGCGGCCGCGCAGGACTGGCACGATCGCGCCGTGTTCGCGCTCAACAGCGGCGACAACCTGCGCAAGTACGGTCTGCGCTTCCCGGTGGCCCAGCGCGAGGAAGTCGAGCGCGACGCGCAGGCCAACGGCATCGATCCGGCCTGGGTGTTCGCGCTGATCCGGGCCGAGAGCGCGTGGCAGCCGGATGCCCGCTCGCACGCCGATGCCCATGGCCTGATGCAGCTGCTTCCCGGCACCGCCAAGTCGATGGCGCAGCAGCTCGGCCTGTCCTGGGCCGGCACCTCCAGCCTGTACGAACCGGATCTCAACATCCGTCTGGGGACCCGTTACCTGTCGCAGCAGGCGGCCCGCTTCGGCAACAGCCCCTGGCTGGCCAGTGCCGCCTACAATGCCGGCCCGGCACCGGTGCAACGCTGGCTGGCGCAGCGCTCGGATCGTCCCGCCGACGTCTTCATCGAAACCATCCCCTATCACGAGACGCGCGAATACGTGGCGCGGGTGCTCGCCTTCAGCGTCATCTACGACTGGCGCCTGCACGGCAAGGTGCGCCCGCTTTCCAGTCGCCTGCCGGATCCGGGGCAGCCCTATGCCGGCGTGCCGGCGCCCGACCGGCCGGTCGTCTGCGCGGCGCCGGCATTCGTTTCCAGCCAATCCAGCGGGAGTCGGCCATGAATGCGCCCATCGTGGTCCTGGGCGGCACCGGATTCGTCGGCCGGCGACTGGTGGGCGCGCTGGTCGGGCGCGGGCTGCGCGTGCGCGTGCCGAGCCGCAATCCGAACCTGCATCGCGACATGCGCCTGCTCGCAGGCGTCGAGGTCGTCTCCGCCGACCCGTATTCGCCCGGCGAACTCGACCGCGTGTTCACGGGCGCCAGGGCCGTCGTCAACCTCATCGGCATCCTCAACGAGCGTGGCTTCAGCGGCAAGGGATTCCAGAAGGCGCATGTCGACCTGACCCGCGAAGTGATCAACGCCTGCATACGGGGCCGTGTACCGCGCCTGATCCAGATGAGCGCACTGCGCGCCGGCGAAGGAGAAAGCCATTACCTACGCACGCGCGGCGAAGCCGAGGCGCTGGTGACGGGCAGCCGCCTGGCCTGGACGATCATCCGTCCGAGCGTGATCTTCGGTCAGGGCGATGGCCTTTACACCCGCTTCGCCGGTCTGTTGCGACTGCTGCCCGTGTTGCCGATCGCGCGCGCGCAGGCGAAGTTCGCGCCGGTACACGTGGGCGATGTCGCCGAAGCCATTGCCCGCTGCCTGGAGCAGCCCGATACGGCCGGTGAAACCTTCGAACTGTTCGGCCCGGAAGTGATGAGCCTGCGGCGCATCGTCGAGGACACCGCGCGCTGGATCGGGCGGCGGCGCTGGATCATCGGGCTGCCGGACGCCCTCGGCTGGCTGCAGGCGCAGTTCGGCGACCTGCTGCCGGGCAAGCCGATTTCCAGTGACAATTTCCGCTCGCTCAAACTGGATTCCGTTGGTACGCGCGATGGCCTGGCGGTGCTCGGCATCGTGCCGACGCCGGTAGCGGCCATCGTTCCGGACCTGCTGGCCGGCGGGCGCCACCAGGCGCGGCTGGATCGCTGCCGCGCCCCGCAGCCGCGCTGACGATGGCTGTCGACCACCTGCCGGCGCTGCCGTTCCCGACGGCGGGCCCATTCGCCACCTATCGTGTCGGTGGCGCCGTGCGCGACCGCCTGTTGGGTCGGGAACCAGGCGACCATGACTACGTGGTCGTCGGTGCCACCCAGGCGGCGATGCACGACCTGGGCTTCCGCGCCGTCGGGCGGGATTTCCCGGTGTTCCTGCACCCGCAGACCCAGGCCGAATACGCACTGGCCCGCACCGAACGCAAGACCGGGCGCGGCTACCGCGGCTTCGTCGTCGATGCCGATTCGTCGGTGACCCTGGAGGACGACCTCCGCCGCCGCGACCTGACGATCAATGCCATCGCCGAAGATGCGCAGGGCCACCTCGTCGATCCGTTCGGCGGCCGTGCCGACCTCCAGGCACGGGTGCTGCGCCACGTCTCGCCGGCCTTCGCGGAGGATCCCGTCCGCGTCCTGCGCATCGCCCGCTTCGCTGCCCGTTTCGCGAGCATGGGCTTCACGGTGGCGCTGGAAACGCTGGCGCTGATGCGCGAGATGGTGGCCGCCGGCGAACTCGATCACCTGGTGCCCGAACGCGTCTGGGCGGAGCTGGAACGGGCCCTCACCGAGGCAACGCCGTCGGCGTTCCTGCGCGTGCTGCGCGACGCCGGTGCGCTGGCCGCGCTGCTGCCGGAAGTCGACCGGCTCTACGGCGTGCCGCAGCGCGCCGAATACCATCCCGAGGTCGATACCGGTCGCCACCAGGAACTGGTCAGCGACATGGCGGCACAACTGGCACCGGGCGACAGCGTGGTCGGCTACGCAGCCCTGCTGCACGACCTCGGCAAGGGCGTTACCGACCCAGTCCGGCTGCCCGCGCACATCGGCCACGAACACGCCGGCGTGCCCCTGGTCGAAGCGGTGAACGCCCGGCTCAAGGTCCCGCGCGAACACGGCGACCTCGCACGCCTGGTCTGCCGCCACCACCTGGATTGCCACCGTGGCCTCGAGCTGCGGCCGACGACGGTGGTGGATCTTCTGACCCGGCTCGACGCCTTTCGTCGCCCGGAACGCTTCCGGCGCTTCCTGCTGGCCTGCGAAGCCGACAAGCGCGGCCGTGCCGGCCATGCCGACCGCGCCTATCCGCAGGCGAAGCGCCTGGAGGCGGCGCTGGCGGCCGCCAGCGCCGTCGACACGCGTCCGCTGGCCGAACCCGGACTCGACGGACCGGCCATAGCCGCGCGCGTCCGCCGTGCCCGGGTGGCGGCCGTCGCGGCGCTTCCGGCGGCCCCCTGAACCGCCACTTCCGGACCTCCGGCGTGGCTTCCGGCTCGACAACCCGGCCCGGTACGGCATAATCGCCGGGACTTCGCACGCGGGAGGGGCCATGAAACGGGTATTCCTCGCCAACAGCAAAGGTGGCGCCGGCAAGAGCACGCTGACCATCAACCTGGCGGTGGCACTGGCCAACCGGAACAAGCGGGTGCTGCTCGCGGACTGCGATCCGCAGCTGTCCACCGCGGCCTGGTGCGAGCGTCGTCCCGGCGACGCCGCGCCCCTGGAGTGGGTGGTGCTGCGCCGGATCAAGCGTCTGGAAGCCTTCCAGCCGCCCGCCGGTATCGACTACATGCTGGTCGACACGCCTGCCGGCCTCGACGCCGACGACCTCGGCAAGATGCTCGCCAAAGGCGACCGCGTCATCGTGCCGGTCCTGCCTTCAGTGCTCGACCTGGATGCCACCGAACGCTTCCTCGGCGAACTGGCCGCGTTGCCCGCGGTCGCCGCCGGCCGCGTCGACGTCGGCCTGGTGCTCAACCGCATCCGCAATGACACCGTGTCCGCCCGCACCGCCCTCGAACGCCTGTCGGCACAGCCCTTCCCGGTGCTCGCGCAGATCCGCGACACCCAGGCCTATCTGCTCAGCGCGGCCATGGGCAAGGGCCTGTTCGACTATCACAGCCAGATCGCCCAGGAACGCCAGCAGGACTACCGCAAACTGCTGCGCTGGCTGGCCTGATGTCGCTGCGGTCCCGACTGCAGGCGGCCTGGACCGACCTGCAGCAGGGTCGGGCCCAGGCCGCAGCGAATACCCTGGCGGCCGTGCTGGCCGATCACCCCGGTCAACCGGATGCCCTGCAGTTGCAGGCCGGCGCCGCGCTGGCGATGGGGCAGCCGGACCTGGCCGCGACGGCCCTGCGCCAGTTGCTGCTGACAGCACCGGATCGCCCGGACCTGCTCTACAACCTCGGCCTGGCCGAACGCGATCGTGGCGACCATGCCGCTGCGCGGCGGGCCTTCGAACGTTGCATCGAGCGCGCTCCCGAACTGCTGGAGGCGCATCTGGGCCTGGCCGACGCGGCCCTGGCCAGCGGCGAACCGGCGCTGGCGGCCAGTGCCTACCGCGCAGTGCTGGGGCGACAACCCCAGCACACCGCCGCCCGCGACGGCCTGGCGCTGGCGCTCGCCGCGAGCGGCGAAGCGGGCCAGGCCGAAGCCCTGGCCCGTGAAGCCGTGGCCCGGCAGCCGGGTGATGCCCAGGCCTGGCGGCTGCTGGCGCAGGTGCTGGAAAAGCTCGGGCGCCCGGCCGAGGCGGCGCGGCTGCTGAGCGAGGGCGAAGCCGCGATCACCGACCCCTATCCCCTGCAGATCGCCCGCGGTCATCTGCATTACCGCGCGGCCCACTACCTGGCCGCTGCCGCGGCGTTCGCCGCCGCGGCCGGCCAGCGTCCGGCGTCGGCGGATGCCTGGAACAACCTCGCCGCCTGCCAGGTGCTGCTGAACCGGACCGAGGAAGGCATCGCCGCGGCACGCCGGGCCGTCGCCCTGTCACAGGCGGCGGGATCACGTCTGACCCTCGCGGCAGCCCTGTCGCGCAGCCGCGAACCGCACGAACTCGATGAAGCGCTGGCCGTGTGCCGGCAGCTGCTGGCGCAGTACCCCGATCTGGGCGGGGCCCATGACTGCGCCGCCGCCGTGTTGAGCAAGCGGGGTCAGTTCGGCGCCGCCCTCGACCATGCGCGCCGCGCGGTCGCGCTGGAACCGCAGCGTCCCGATTTCGCGGTCACCCTGGCCCGCGTGCTCGAGGACATGGGCGATCTCGATGGCGCCGAAACGGCGTTGGCCGCCCATGCCGAGACGGCCGACGCACCGCCACAGATCCTGCGCCAGATCGGCCATGTGCGCCTGCGCAGCGGCCGCAGTGCCCCGGCGCTGGCCGCGCTCGACCAGGCCTGGCAGCGCGATCCGGACGACCAGAACGGCATTGCCGAGCGCGCCCTGGCGCTGGCCGCCGTGCGTGACTGGGACCAGGCCGAGGAATGGCTGGGCCTGCACCAGTGGATCCGCAGCGTCGCGATCGAGGTGCCGGCGCCGTTCACCGACAGGGACAGTTTCCTCCGCGCCCTCGCCGATGACATTCGCGGCCACAGCCGCCTGCGGTTCGAACCGGTGGGCCTGGTCGCCCGCGGCGGCTACCTCACCGGCGAACTGCTGGCGGACGACACGCCGGCGATCACCGGCTTCGGGCGCAGCCTGCGCAAGGCCATCGCCGGCTACATCGACAGCCTGCCGGATGTCCCCGGCCATCCGTTCCTGGGTCGCGTGCCGCGTGGCGAGCACCTGCTGCACGTCTGGGCGACGCGCGTGCACGAACAGGGCGTGATCGACAGCCACCTGCACGAGGGTTCGTGGCTGTCCGGCGCCTACTACGTGGCGCTGCCGCCTTCGCTGGGCGACGACGGTGCCGGCTGGCTGGAATTCGGGCAGTCCATCCCCGGCCTGCCTTCGCCGCCGCCGGAGCGTTTCCTGCGCTTTCGCCCGCAGCTGGGCCAGATGTGGTTCTTCCCCTCGTACCTGTATCATCGCACCCTGCCTTTCAGCGGCGAAGGCGAACGCATCAGCATTTCCTTCGACCTGGGTGCAGTCTGAAGCGGGTGCCGATCCGGTGCGCGCGCCAGCGCGATGACCGGGGGATTGTCAACACTGCCGCAGCCCGGTTGCGCCAGGGCGCCCGGTATGCGCTACTAGCCGCCATTTTCCGCCGCCGACCGCCCACGGGCAGATCTATGGCCCTACAGCTTGAGCTCATCCGCCACGCCGACGCCCGGAACAAGGATCCTGGCGACAGCGACATCGAACGCGAACTCTCGCCGCTGGGACAGCGCCAGGTGCTGATCCTCGGCGAGCGGCTGCGCGATCGCGGCAGCTTTCCAGACCGGGTCTGGTGTTCACCGGCGGCGCGGACGCGGGCGACGCTGGCCGCGCTTGGCTACGACTACACCAGCCGCACCGTCGACGAGCCGCGCCTGTACGAAGCCGAACTCGACACCCTGCTCGACCTGGTCGCCGAGGTACGCCAGCTGGCCGGTCATGGCGTGCTGATCGGCCACAATCCCGGCCTGCAGGACCTGATGGTCTTCCTTCTCGGCCCGCGTGCGCCCGCGATGATGACCTGTGCCCATGCCCGCCTCAGCATTCCGGATCGTCCGGCACGCCCGCTGCGCGGGAGTGGTCGCCTGCTCGACTTCTGGGCTCCCTGATTCACGTGGACGGGACGGCACGGCGCCTCCTGCAGGCGCTGTCGATGCTCCTTGTGCTCGCCGGCTGCGCGCTCAGCCCGGCCAAGCGCGCGCAGGTTGACGCCCGCCTGGCCGACGCGCACGCACAAAGCCGCGACTGCGGCGACGGAGCGCATTGCCAACCGCTGGCCTCGCCGTTCCATGCGCTGATGGACGTCGGCGACGACCGCCATCGCGTGCTGATCCTCAATCGCGGTGCCGATGCGCTGCGCCTGCGCCTGCATCTGGTGCGTGCGGCCCGGCGAAGCATCGACGTCCAGACCTTCATCTTCCAGGACGAAGCCAGCAGCGAGGTGCTGATCGGTGAACTGCTGGCCGCCGCGCGACGTGGCGTGCGCGTACGCGTGCTGGTCGACCAGCTGTTCTCTTTCAACCAGATCGATCGCCTGGCACAGCTGGCACTGGCGCATGCCAATTTCCAGCTGCGGTTCTTCAATCCGACGTTCCGCGAAGCGCGCACGCAGGCCTGGGAATACCTGGCCAGCGGCCTGTGCTGCTTCCGGCGTTTCAACCAGCGCATGCACAACAAGCTGTTCGCCGTCGATGGCCGCCTCGCCATCATCGGCGGCCGCAACTACCGCGACAGTTACTACGACCTCGATGCCGACTTCGCCTACTACGACCGCGAAGTACTGGTGACCGGCCCGGCCATGGCGGACATGATGGCCTCGTTCGAGCGCTTCTGGCGACACCGCCACGCGTCGCCGGTGTCGCACCTTGCCGACGTCGGCCGCACGCTGCTGCGCGGCGACGAGGGCGATGGCGCGCTGGTGCGCCTGCCCGATGCCGGTTCGACGCTGGACGCGCGCCTGCGCAGGTTCGCCGAGGACGCCAGCGATCCGGCGCTGGTGCGGGCGCGCTTCATCGAGCCCATTCGAGAGGTCGCAAAGCTGCGCTTCGTCGCCGACCTGCCCTCCAAGATCGGCTCGCGCCGACCTGAGGCGAACGCAACCAGCCTTGCCATCCGCAACCTGTTCAGGGCTGCCCGCGACGAAGTGTTGTTGCAGACGCCGTATCTGGTGCTCGACCGCACCTCGCGGCGACTGTTCAAGCAGCACCAGCAGGATCATCGGAACCTGCGCGTGCGCGTATCGACGAACAGCCTGGCGGCCACCGACGCCTATCCGGTGTATGCGCTGTCCTACAAGTACAAGAAACGCTATCTGCGCGAGCTGGGCTTCATGATCTACGAGATGCGGCCCGACCCGGCGCACCGGTCCGATCTGATCGAAGCCGCCGACCCGGCGCAGCCGCCGCGGGTCAGCCTGCACGGCAAGAGCGCGGTGATCGATCGCCGCATCGCCCTGGTCGGCACGCACAACTTCGATCCGCGATCCGACCGCTTCAACACCGAAGCGGCGGTCATCATCGAGGATGCCGGATTCGCCGAAGAGCTGGCGCAGCTGATCGAGCGCGACATGGAACCGGCGAACAGCTGGGTCATCGCTCCGCGCAAACGCGGGGTCGCGCCGATCTACTGGCTCAGTCGCACGCTGGAAAACATTTCTTCGGCGCTGCCGGTGTTCGACCTCTGGCCGTTCCGGTATGCCACCAGCTACCAGCCCGTCGAGGGCTGTCCGCCCTTGCCGCGTGAGCACCCCGATTTCCATCGCTGCTACGACGACGTCGGCGACTTTCCCGGCGTCGACAACGTGCTGGCGCGCATCCGCGCCCGTCTCGTGGCCGCCTTCGGCGCACCGATGGTCCCGATTCTCTGAGGCGCGCTGCGCCGACGACCGGACCCCTTGAGACTGTGCGGCGAACGCGTCAGGCTGCAACGGTCTGCCCTCTCCGGATTCCGCCATGCGATTACTGCTCGCCGCCATGACCCTGGGCCTGTCACTGTCCACCGCCGCCGCCGAACTCACCGTCGAGCGGCTGTTCGCCGACCCGCCGCTGGCCGGTCCCAGCCTGCGCGGCCTGAAGGTGGCGCCGGATGGCAGTCGGGTGACCTTCCTGCGTGGTCGCGATGACGACCAGAACCGCCAGGATCTGTGGGAATACCACCTGGAATCGGCGCAGACGCGTCGCCTGGTGAACGCGGACGCGCTCTCTGGCGCCGCCGAACTGTCCGACGAGGAAGCGGCGCGGCGCGAACGCCTGCGCATCGCCGCGCTCAGCGGCATCGTCGATTACGTCTGGGCGCCGGACGGCAGCGCCCTGCTGTTTCCGCTCGATGGTTCGCTGTACCACTATCCGCTGCCGGACGGTCCGGCGCGCAAGCTCGCCGACGCCGGCGACGGCTTCGTCACCGATGCCTTCATCGCGCCGGACGGCCGCCACGTCGCCTTCGTGCGCAACCAGAACCTGCACATCGCCACCATCGCCGACGGCCGCATCCGCGCCTTGACCGAAGACGGCGGTGGACCGGTCAGCAACGCGGTCGCCGAGTTCATCGCCCAGGAGGAGATGGGCCGCCATCGCGGCTACTGGTGGTCGCCGGATGGCAAGCGCATCGCCTACGTGCGCGTCGACGAGGCGCGCGTGCCCATGCAGCGCCGCTTCGAGATCCAGGCCGGTTCGGTGGACATCATCGAACAGCGCTATCCCGCCGCCGGAGAGAACAACGCCGACGTACGCCTCGGCGTCATTGCCGTCGACGATGCCAAGCCGTCGACGTCCTGGATCGATCTCGGCCCCAGCACCGACATCTATCTGGCCCGGGTGAACTGGCGCGCCGACGGCGGCGCCGTCTGGTTCCAGCGCCAGAGCCGCGACCAGCGCCGGCTGGAGCTGATCGAGGCGATTCCCGGCGACGGTCGCCAGCGCGTGCTGCTCACCGAAACCGCCGACACCTGGGTCAACCTGCACGACGACCTGCGCCCGCTGCGCGATGGCCGCTTCCTGTGGTCCTCGGAGCGCGACGGTTTCCGTCACCTCTACGTGCACGATGCCGATGGCGGACGCCAGCGCCAGCTGACGCGTGGCGAGTGGGTCGTCGATGGCGTGCTGGCGGTGGACGAGGAGGCCGGCCAGGTCTGGTTCCGCGGCAACCGCGAGGATGCCGTCAGCGCGCAGGTGTACCGCGTGCCACTGGCCGGTGGCGACGTCGTCCGGGTCAGCGACGCGAAGTTCATGCATTCGCCGGTGTTCGCCGACAACGCCGCCGTCTATGTCGACACCGCCAGCCATCCGTCGCAGCCGCCGCGTGTCAGCGTCCACGGCAACGATGGCGGCGAGCGGGCGGTGTTGCTCGCCAATGCCCTCGACGACAGTCATCCCTACGCGCCCTACCTGGCCGGCCACAGCCGGCCTGAATTCGGCACCCTGACCGCGGAAGACGGCCAGGCGCTGCATTACCAGTTGTACAAGCCGCAGGGCTTCGAGACCGGCAAGCGCTATCCGGTGTTCGTGCACTATTACGGTGGCCCGCATGTGCAGCTGGTCAACAAGGGCTGGGGCGATCATTTCGTGCAGTACATGACGCGGCAGGGCTACGTCGTGTTCCGCCTCGACAACCGCGGCATGTATCGCCGCGGCAAGCAGTTCGAGGACGCCATCCACCGCCACATGGGCGAAGTCGAAGCGCGCGACCAGCGTGTCGGCATCGACTGGTTGCGCACGCAGGCGTTCGTCGATCCGCAGCGCATCGGCGTGTTCGGCTGGAGCTACGGCGGCTACATGACGCTGATGCTGCTGGCCAAGCATTCCGACGTCATCGCCGCCGGCGCATCGGTGGCACCTGTGACGGATTGGCGCCTCTACGACACGCACTACACCGAACGCTACCTCGACCATCCGGCACGCAACGCCGAAGGCTATGAGCGCAGCGCGCTGTGGCCCTACCTCGATGGGCTGAAGTCGCGCCTGCTGCTGGTGCACGGCATGGCCGACGACAACGTGCTCTTCAGCCATTCCACCGAGCTGATGAACCGCCTGCAGAAGAACGGCACGCAGTTCGAACTGATGACCTATCCCGGCGGCAAGCACGGCCTGTCGGCGCCGTGGATGCGCACGCATGTCTACCAGGCCATTGCCGACTTCTTCCACCGCCACGTCCGCGACCGTCGGCTCGACTGAGCCCGCGGTCGAGAGCCGTTAGCGGCAGGCAACGATGACGGGGCGCGCGTGGCCGAAGAGGTGGCCGGCGGGCGCATGAAGCCCGGCGCTGGCGAAGCCGGCACTGCGCAGGCGTTCGACGATGTCGGCGCCGTAGTCGCGGAAGACAAGGACGTGGGCACCGCGATACCGGTCGGCGTGGTACGCCGGTGGCAGCGTGGGCACGCGCCGCCCCTCGACCAGCGCCGTGCGTTCCTGTGTCGTGGTGCCGGACAGCGGCACCGTGAAGACGAAACGCCCGCCTGGACGCAGGACGCGGCGGATTTCGCTGAAGCCCACCCTGTCGTCCTCGACGTGCTCGAACACTTCGGTTGACGTGCACAGATCGAAGCTGTGGTCCGCGAAGGTCAGGCGCTGGACGTCCTGGCACTGCACACCGTCAACGAGCGTGCCGGGTTCGACATGGTCGAAGAACTCACTGGTTGCGAGGGATCGGGCGCGTCGGCGCAGGATGTTCACCAGCGGCCCCTGGGAAGACAGTTCGTAGACGTCCGCGTGCTCGAGGTCCGGCACGATCCGGCGCAGGATGTCCGCGAGTGACAAGGTGACCGCACTGGCAGCACAGCGTGGACAGCGTACGCCCATTTCCTCGTTGCGAAGGCGGACCAGCCAGGGAAAGGAACACAAGGGGCAACGCTCCCGTTGCAGCGCCAGCTCCCGGAATCGAAGCAGCGAAGCAGCCTGTCTGAGGCGTCTGGGCATCGCCGGCATCGTCGGTGAACCGGGTCATCCGGTCAATCGTGGCGACATGCATGGGTGACATCGCATGGCGCGGCGGCCTTGGCCCCGGATGCCTTGCGCTAGGATCGGCGGGCTGATCGAGTGGAGGGCTGCCAGTGGGAAACAACGAACGGGTGTTCGCGATGGTGTTCGCCAAGGTCTATCCGATGTACGTCCAGAAGGCGGAGCGGAAGGGCCGCACGAAGGGCGAGGTCGACGCCGTGATCCGCTGGCTGTCCGGTTACAGCCAGGCGCAGCTGGACGCGCTGATCGCGCAGCAGGTGGATTTCCGGACGTTCTTCGCAGGCGCGCCCGCCGTCGGGGAGCGGCATGCCCTGGTCAGTGGCGTGGTCTGTGGCGTGCGCGTCGAAGAGGTCGAGGATCCGCTGATGCGCCAGATCCGCTGCCTGGACAAGCTGGTCGATGAGCTGGCCAAGGGCAAGGCGCTGGAGAAGGTCCTGCGCAGCTGAGTGCAATCCCGGACGGTGGACCGCCACGGCGGACCCGATCCACCTGATTCGATTTGCCGCGCGATCGCCG
>CAZYHP010000001.1:0-66078 GCA_964647135.1 uncultured Rhodanobacteraceae bacterium | reverse complement strand
TCGCCGACGTCCGCGAGATCCAGCGCCACCTGCTGGCGCGGGGCGTGCAGCTCGACGCCCGCGCTGACGAGGACGGCAGCGGCCCGGCACACATCGTCGTCACCGACCCCGACGGCAATCCGGTCCTGATCGACCAGCATCGCTGAGCGGCACCTGTTGGCGCTGACTCAGCGGCCTTACGGGCGTTGACTGGCATTGGTCGGCGTTGATCGGCGCGCCTGTCCGGCAATGATTGCCGGCGCCCGCGGGACGCGCGCATTCGCGTGGCGGCGCTTGTCTTATCCTTACCGGCAACCACACGGGTGACGGCACAACGATGACCAGGTTCTGGGCGACGATGGCAGGTCTTTCCGGCGCGATGGCCGTGGCCGTGGGCGCCTGGGCCAGTCACGGCCTGGCGCGGTCCATCGCGCCGGAACTGCTCGAACGCGCGGTGACGCAGGCGCAATCGGCGACGCATCTGCATCTGGCGCACAGCGTGGTGCTGCTCGGGGTAGCGCTCTGGATGTGGATGCGGCCCAGCCGATGGCTGCAGATCGCAGCCGCGTTGTTCCTCGCCGGCATCGTGTGCTTCTCGGTCGGCATCTATGTGCTGCACCTGTGGTGGCCGTCACTCGGCGCTGGCGGCCTGCGCCATATCGTCCCGACCGGCGGGGTCGCCTTCATCCTCGGCTGGCTGGCGCTCGCCGTGGCCGGTGCGCGCAGTCTAACAGGTGGAACGACGTGAGCAGAGGATAGGACGCTCTTCTGAATGTTTGGATTTGCGTCCGGAGAGCACGGTTCCGTGTTCACCGCGCCGTCGATGACGGGCGACCGGGCGGAATGTCGACGGCGCTCTATTGCCGCAACATGACGTCGACGGCTCGCTCCGAAGTACGTTCCAGGACGGACGCCGCCGACGGGAAGCCGGTCTCATGCTGGCATTGTCGTGCTCGCGACACGCGGCCACCAAAGCAAGCGCTACGTCTTCATCGCTTACGCGTCGCGGAAGAATCTTTCAAGCCGGCTGTGGCGAGACTGCCGTCCGCCTGCGAATTTGCGCCACGCAAACGGCGCCCCTCGTTACCGCGGCATCCATACCTCGCGGCGTGGTCGGTGGACGGTCATTCTCCCGGAAAGATTGCCGGCAAGGCCTCCTGCTCGCATACGACACACTGTTCGATCAGCGTTGCTGCGATATCTTCCCATCCGGCGCGACGCGCCCAATGTTGCATGGCGTTCCGGGTGGCGGTTGAAGGTACTGAAGCACCCGCGCGCACCGTCTCTGGGAGATCCGAGGGCGACATCAGCCACGGCTCGAGTGTCCTTCCGACTGTTGCCGCTGTCTGGGCCAGCACGGCCGCTATGCGGTAGCCGCCCTCATCGATGTCACCCCAATGCAGCACCCGGGCGTCGTCAGACAGGCTCTGGAGCAGACGCCGGTAGGCCTCCCGCCACACAGGCGATGGCATTCCGCCGGTGTAGGCGATGACGACGCTGCGCTCCTCGGCGGACAGCGCCAAGTCGTGGAAGCTGGCAAGGTTTTCGACGCTGATTAGGTGCCGTGCCGCCGTGTCGATGGCACACAGTGATTCGGGCGCGATGCCCAGGTAGGGGCGAACAAGATCGATGTGAAGTCCGTCAACCAGTTCCAGTGTTGCCGCGCCCGCCAGGAGCAAGGGCTGCGGTTGCTTGCGCAAGCCCAATGCCGACCAGATCTGGGCATCGTCCAGGCCGGTGGCACCCAGTTCGCCCGTCAGCAGGACTTCCAGCCACGGCGTCAACGCCTCGACTCGTTTGCTGTCGCCGAACAGGCGGATGCTCTCGCGCCGGAGGAGGCGTTCAGGCCCGCATTCGCGAAGACCTGCATCAACCACCCGCGCGGCATCTGCAAGATCAACGGCCGCCTCGGTGCGTCTGCCTCGCACGGTCTTTCCCTTCGCCCACCGTGAAAGCACGACTTCAATGACGGGGAATCTGGACGCTGCACTGGCGAGCGCCGTTCCGGCGGCTTCCACCTGTTGGCGCAGGGTCTTCCTGCCCAGAAACGAGGCCAGCGCCTGCGTATCGGCCACGGTCACCCGAAGTAATCCGGGATCGTCCCGGTGGCCCTCGCTGCACACGGTTACCGCACCGGCGCGCTCGGCGAGTGCGATTACCGCATGGAATTCCTCGCGCTCCGCCAAGGTGCGCGCTGCGTGGTATTCCGGCGCGCTGGCCGTCGACATAGGAACACTGACCACGACGCCGCCGTGTCGGATCGCGGCCGCGTCGACGCGCGCCAGCAGCCGCCCAAGGAAGCGCAATGCCGGTGAGTCATCCGGCGCTTGCGGCCGACTCATTGCAAGCCCAGCTCGCGCTCGATGCGCGCGGTTTCCTCGGCCAGGAGTTCGGGATGCAGGTCGAACTGGTCCGACAGCAGCAGCGCGCGTGCGGGATCCTTGACCTCGATGCGTTCGACCTGCAACAGGTCGCCGTCGCGGAACAGTTCGATGTAGCTGTCGAGTACACCGCTGAGCGTGCCCTGTGCGGTGTCCGGCGCGGCCAGCAGCAGCTGCAGGCCCAGCGAACGCAGGTAGTTGGTGGTCGCGCGCGCGTTCTGGGCGTCGATCTTGTCGCCGAACTCGTCGAGCAGGATCAGGCCCAAACCGCCCGGTTGCGCCTCGCTCTTGCCGTAGGCGGCGGCCAGCGCGGCGCCGGCGATCACGTAGAGCGGTGCGCGGTGTTCGCCACCGGAACCGGAACGCATGCGCTCACTGAGCGTGCCGATCACTTCCTCGTCCTGGCGGATCTGCACCTCGAAGCGGAAGAAGCGCCGGTAGTCGTCCAGTGGCGAAGGGGTTGAACGCGCCGCGACAGTGTCCTCGATCAGTTCGCGGAACGCCGCCGGCACCTCGCCGGCGCTGCCGAACAGGTTGTCCTCGCTGCCGACGTCGGCGGCGCGGCGGATGAAGCGTTCCAGCTCGCGGAACTCCGGCACCACTTCGTAGTGGAACTGGTAGCGCTCGTTGTTCGAGAACGCAGGGCTGGCGCGCAGTGTGCGGTTGAGCGTGGCGATCTGGCTCTTGAGACGGACGAAGTTGTCGTTGAGCGTCGCGGCGACACTGGCACGGAAGGTCTCGACGGCGGTGTCGTAGGCGCGGTCGGCATCGGCCTGGTAACGCACCAGGTCGGTGTCGCGCAGCTGCGCCAGCTCACGCCGCAGCAGCGTGCGGGCGCGGCGCCAGTCGTGGGTCTCCAGTTCCAGGTCCAGGCCGTGGTCGCGCGCGTACTGCGACAGCACGCTCCAGGCTTCGGGCAGCAGGTGCGCCAGCCGCCGGTCGGATTCGTCGGCGCGCGACTCGCAGTGCTGGCGCCGTTCCTCCAGCGTCGCGAAGCGGTCGTCCATGTCCTCGCGCTGCCGCTCGACGCGATTGGGATCGACATCGGGATCGGCGAAGGCCTGCACGGCCTTGCGGGCGATGAGCTCTTCCTGCGCGCGCAGGGCATCGAGCATCTCGACCAGCCTGGTGAGGCGGCCGTCGGCCACCGCCTCGCGACCGACCAGTGCCTCGACGCGCTGTTCGGCGGCGTCACGCTCGCCGCGCAGTTCGCGCACCTGTTCCGCCAGCCGAAGCAGGTCCGGATCCGCCGATGCGGCGGCCGTGTCACGGCTGCTGCGCAGGCGCTGCGCGACATCGTGATGTTCGAGCACGCGTGCATGCAGCGCCTGCGCCAGCTCGTCGCCCTGCGCCAGTCGCGACAGGCCGCGATGATGGCCGTCCAGGGCACGTACCAGCGGTTCGAGGCGGCGGATGTCGGCCTCGGCACGATCCATGTCCTGGCGCAGCACGCGCAGGCGATCGCGGTTGTCGGCGGCACCGATCTTCAACTCGCCGATGGCCGGCAGGCGCAGGCGTTCGATGCTGCCGCCCTTGGCGAGCACGCCGTCGGCACTCAGGCCCTGGCGCGTGCGCAGCAGTTCGGCATCGCTGTCGACGCAGCGCAGGTCGCCGAGCTGGCGGCGCAGGAAGGCGAGGGCGTCGTCATTGAGACCCTCGAGCAATGCGGCGACGGTGCCGGACGCGGGCTCGTCGCGACGACCGCCGCGGGCGTGGCTCGACAGCGCCAGCTTGACGCCATAGACGGCGCGCCCATCGCGCAGGCTGCGGTACAGGCGTGTCGCCTTTTCCTCGTGTTCGACGGGAATCAGCAGCGCCTCGACATTGCTGCGCAGGTAGGCCTCGATGGCGCGCTGCCAGGCGGGATCGCGCACGCGCACGAGATCACAGACCGGGCGCGCGTCGATGCCTTCGTCGCGCAGATAGTTCATCAGGCGCACGACATCCGGCGCCAGTTCCGCCTGGCCAGCGGAAAGACGGCCATGATTGGCGCGCGCCGCCTGCGCACGTGCGCGGGCCTGTTCCAGTTCGGCGTGAAGGCGGCGCGCGGCAGACTCGAGCTGTTCGACCAGCGGCCGTGCCGCGCGCAGCGCCGTCCGTGCCGCTTCGTAGAAGTCTTCCGGCAACCAGGGAAGGGGTTCGTCAGCGGCCTCGCGATTGAGCGCCGCGTACCACTGCGTCCACGGCCGACGTGCCTCGGCCAGCATCGCTGGATCGACGCCATCGAGGGCGGGCAGTGTGCCCAGGCGGTCACTGACCGCCGCGATTTCGCGCAGCAGCTCGCCGCGGATCTGCGTCAGTCGCTCGCGATCGCGGCCGGCCACTTCCTCGAACCGTGCCTGCTCGCCGTAGCCGCCATGGCCGGCGAGTTGCGCGGTACCGCGCTCGAGTTCATCACGCAGGCGCTCGCGTTCGCTGCGCGCTTCCGTCAGCTCGCGACGCGTGCGCGCCAGCATCTCGCGGGCCGTCTCGACGTCGGCTTCCGCGGTTTCGATCTGTTCGCCGTAGAGGTCGCGCGTATATTCCGCGGCGAGGGCGCGATACGACGCGGCGCGCACCGCCTGGCCGGCGATGCGCTCGTACTGCTTCTCGGCACCCTCCGCCGCCTCGATGCGCTGGCGCACCTGCTCGATGCGGTCGCGGATCTGCCGGAAACTCTCCAGCAGCGAGCGGAAACGGGCGATGTCGGTCGGCCGGTTCTCGGCGACGAGGTCGCGGACGAACAGGTCGACATCATCGACGCGCTGCAGGTTCAACGCATTGAGGAAGGCCTTGCGGTAGGCGTTGACGTCGGGATTCGCGGTCGGCGTGGCGCGCAGGCGGAACAGCAGGTCCTTCACGAAGCGCTCGGCGACACTGTGCAGTTCCAGTGTCGTCCCGGCCGCCTTGCAGCGACGCGATGCCTGTTCGCGGAAGGTCGCCCAGGCCAGCGGCAAGGTGCGGTCGTTGACCTGTTCAAGATGGTCGTCGAGCTCGAGCGCCACACCGGGCAGCAGGTACAGGCCGTGCACGCGGTGTTCGGGCTCATCCACCGACGCGGCCAGTGCGATGCCGGCCGTCAGCGGCACGCCGCTGTCCTCGTCGCGGAACACCAGCGAGAGGTAGGTCGTCGCCGTGCGCCGCTTCCTTCCATCGTCGCCACTGCGATACACGCCCAGGCAATAGTCGCGGATGCTGCGTGCCCGCGCGCTGCCGCCCGCCTGTGCGTTGAAGCGGATTCGGCTGCGGTCGCCGCCCAGCAGGACGATCTGCAGCGCATCGAGCAGGGCGCTCTTGCCGGCGCCGTTCGGCGCAATCACGGCGCTGGTGCGGTCCAGTTCCAGCGTCTGCGCCTCGAACAGGAAGAACTGCACCAGATGGACGCGCTCAAGCCTTTGCATCGTCATCCCCTGCGACGGCCGCCGTGTCGGACACGTCGTCCTCCTCGTCGTCGCCGCGGAAGTGCTGGTCGAGTCGCTGCAGCCACTGCTCGCCGATGATCTCGACGATGGCGGGGCGCACCTGCAGATGGAACGGCTGCGGATCGTCGTTGTCGGCGTCCACGAGGCGGCACACGCCCCAGCGGCGCAGGCTGCGCCCGAGCTCGCGCAGTTGGCCGACGTCCGGCATGGGCCGCCCCGTCAGCTGTGGATACGCTTCCTGCAGGTCGGGCAGCTCGATCGTGACCAGGCCGTCCTCTTCGATCAGGCCTTCACGCATCGCCACGTCGTAACGCTGCCGCAGCACCAGCAGCAGCAACGTTTCCGCCAGCGACACCGGCGTGCCCTCGCCGTGCGTCGGCAGCGCGACGACATGGCGGTAGTGCGCGTTGCGTTCCAGGCGCACGCCCAGCGGCGCCAGCGCGGCGACGAAGTCGTCGAAATGGTCTTCGACCAGGTGATAGGCCAGGCGCGTACTGCGTTCGCCGGCCGACAGCACCTGCTCGGTGACGAGGCGATAGGCGGCGCGCTCGAAGTCCTGTACGGACCAGGCGCCATTGGATTGCTGGCTCAGGGTGTTCCAGCTTCGTTTCATGCGGGTGTCCGGGTCTGGGTGCCGACGCGGCGGAGGATGAAGCGCGGTCCGCGCAGCCAGTCGCTGTCGCTGCGTTCGTTGTCATCCAGCAGCTCGACGCGGAAGCCGCGCAGCAGGCGGCCGAGGGGATCGTCGCGGCGCAGACCGCCGACGCGTCGACCACGCAGCGCCAGCGTCAGCAATGTCTGGTAGGCGCGCAGGTCGGGAATGGACTGGATCGAGAGTACGTCGCTATCGATTTCGGCGCGGTCGGCCAGGTGGCGGCCGACATAGCCGGCCATGTCCTCGGCGGTGACCAGGCGCGCGCGCTTCATGCGGCGCAGCAGTGCGAGCCGCGCCAGCTGTTCCGGCGTCGGCGGTGTCGTCGCGTTGGCGCTGCGCGGAATCGGGGTCGGGCGCGTGCGTGGCGCGCGCAGACGGTCGGCATCCATCAGGCCACCGCTGGCCACCGGCAGACGCAGCTTACCGGGCGCCGCCGCCAGCGCGCCGCGGGCGGCGCGTCGCAGCAGCGTATCCAGGCGCGCCGGTGCACGCAGACGGTAGTCGAGGAAAGCCAGGGCGCGGCGATTGGCCTGGCGGATGTCGTCGTCCAGGCGTTCGAGATACTCGTCGATGCGATCCAGCTCGCGCAGGCGGCGCAGGCTGCGTGCGAAGCGCTGCGCGCCACGGTCGGCGTCACCATGGTGGTCGGCGTACCACGCCAGCAACGCGTCGCCACGATCTCCGGACTCGATCTGCCGGGTCATCGCCAGGATCGCGCTGCGCCGCGCCAGCGGATGGTCGGCGCGATGCAGGTCGGCGTAGTCGCCGATGAAGAATTCGCCGACATAGCGCTCGAACCACTCGCGCGCGAACTGCGCCGTGGTTTCTGCTCGGGTGAGCTGCGGCATCAGGTCGCGCACGGTCAGGCTCATCGACGACAGCGACACCAGCAGGCGACGCGCCTGGTCGGCGGCTTCATCCAGTGCATCGCCGGCGGCGCGGCCTTCGACGACCTGCTGCAACTGCAGCTCCACCGAACGCATGCGCGCCGAGACAAAGGTGGGGCCGTGTTCGGCGAATTCGATCAGTGTCGACAGCAGCTGCGCCACCAGCGGCGCCATGCTGACCATCTCGCGGGCGCCGATGCGCTCCTGGCGCAGCCAGCCGGCATTGCGGAAACGCTCATAGATGTGGCCGGCGCGCACCGCGATGGGCGTGTCGGGCGCATCGCCGTCCTCGGCTTCCCAGGGGTCGTCGGCAAGCAGGTAGCGCTCCAGCGCCGCCGTGATTTCGCGGCGCGGCAGGCCGTTGCTGGGCGGCAGCGGCGCATCGGGTCCGAAGAACTCGTCGAAGAGCCGGCACAGCAGCAGCCAGTAGTGCGCGCGGTTGGGCGAGGCCAGCGGACCGAACAGTCCGCCGGGCACGACCGTGAACAGGGCGGGCTGCTGCGTGTGGGCCATCAACGGGGCGGCGCGGCTCAGACCCAGCCCTGGTCCGTCAGTTCGCGCTTGATGTAGGCGTAGTACACCGGTGCGGCGACCAGGCCGGGTATGCCGAAGATGGCTTCCATCGTCAGCATCGCCAGCAGCAGCTCCCAGGCACGGGCATGGATCTCGCCGCCGACGATGCGCGCGTTGAGGAAGTACTCGACCTTGTGGATCAGGATCAGGTAGGCCAGCGCCGCGACGGCGACGTAGAACGACACCGACAGGCCGACGATGGTGATCACCGTGTTCGAGATGAGGTTGCCGACGACCGGCAGCAGGCCGGCCACGAAGGTGACGACGATCAGCGTCTTTGTCAGTGGCAGGTGGACGCCGAACGCCGGCAGCACCACGGCCAGGAAGATGCCGGTGAAGAAGGTGTTGAGCAGCGAGATCTTCAGCTGCGCGAACACGACCCGGCGGAAGGCATCGGCAAATCGACTCGCGCGACCCACCATCTCGCGGCCGAGCGGGCCAAGGAACTGGTTGGGCAATTCGTCATACAGCGCGATCATCGCGCCCAGCACCATGCCGATCAGCAGCCGGACGATGGTCTGCACCGCTTCGGCGCCGACCAGGCTCAATTCGGTGCGATGGTTGGTCAGCCACTCGCCGAGTGCGCGACGCATGGCCGAGCTGTCCTCCGGCAGATAGGCCAGCAGCCAGTCCGGAATCTGGCCGCGCGAGTCGTCGATGATTCCCATCAGGCGGTCCAGCAGGCCCTGCAGCGATCCGGCATCCGTACGGAAGTACGCCACCAGGCCGACGATGCCGAGCGTCAGCAAGCCGATGATCAGCATCGATACCAGGGTCACGGCGATCAGTCGCGGACCCAGCGGCGTGATGCGGCGCTCGATGAACGGCGCCAGCGAATGCGTCAGGTGGAAGACCAGCAGTCCGGCCAGCAGCGGCACCAGCAGACCGAAGCGGAGGACGACGAAGAGCGCGATTCCGGCCAGCACCCAGGCGGCGATTCGGTGGGGATTGACGGCGCTCGGTGCTTCCATGCGGGTGTGGATCGGCGGCGGGGACAGGGCGGCATCGTACACCGCGCCCGCGGACCGGTGGATGGTCCGCGGGTGCGGGGCAGCCGCGCACTCAGGTGGCGATGCGGTAGTTGTCCTGCATCGGGTAGTGGCGGGCGTAAAGGCCGAAGGCCAGCGCCGCGACAAAGGCGAACGCCGCGAAGAAGAACATGAGGAAGGCCGGTTCGCTCAGTCCGCTGCCGGCGATCACCGACTGGAAGCCGGCATTGCGGACGCCGGCATTGGTGATCAGCACCCACAGGCTGCCGAAGGTGCTGGTCAGGTACCAGAACGCCATGATCACCCCCTTCATCGCATGCGGCGCCTGGCTGTAGGCGAACTCCAGCGCCGTCGCCGACACCAGTACCTCGCCGAACGTCAGCAGCAGGTAGGGCAGCGATTGCCAGGCCAGGGACACTTCGGCGCCACTGTCGATCCACAGCTGCAGGGCGCCGGCGATGATCCACGACACGCCCGAGAAGGCGATGCCCCAGCCCATGCGGCGCAGGGGGGTGGGGTTGAAGCCGATCCGGCGCAGCGCCGGATACAGGAGCAGGTTGTTGAACGGGATCAGCAACATCACCAGCAGCGGGTTCAGCGCCTGCATCTGCGCCGGCTCCTGGATCAGCCAGCTCGGCCACCACCATTGGTCATGCGGGATGACCATGGCGTTGCCCTGGATGATCCAGGTCGAGGCCTTCTGGTCGAACAGCGACCAGAACGGCGTCACCAGCGCGAACACGATCAGGATGCGCAACACCGCGCGCACGCCGTCGACCGCGGCATCCGGATGCAGGCCGCGCGCACGCTCCAGCTGCATCGACGCTCCCCAGCCGCCGAAAGCGATCAGCACACCCAGCGCCAGGCAGGCGGTGATCACGAAGCCGAACGAGGACGGCCAACCCGGCACCTGCACCCCGCCGACGCTCAAGGCCCAGAGCAGGAGCATCAACACGGCGATGGCGACGCCACTCCACGCCACCACGGCGCCGAGATTGCCTTCGCCCGGGCGGCGTTGCCGCAGCGCGGTCTTGACCACGTTGAGGAAGGAGTGCGGATCCGGCCCGCTCGGCGGCACATTCACGTACTGGTGCCGGCCGAGCCAGAAGATCAGCGTGGCGATGAACATCAGCACGCCGGGGATGCCGAAGGCGACGGCCGGGCCGAAGTGGCGCAGCAGCAATGGCGCGAACAGCGAGGCGAAGAAGGAGCCGAAATTGATGATCCAGTAGAAACCGTCGAAGACCAGCTTCGCCTTGTCCTTGTTGGTCTGGTCGAACTGGTCGCCGCAGAAGGACACCACCAGCGGCTTGATGCCGCCGGAGCCCAGCGCGATCAGGAACAGGCCGGCGTAGAAGCCGTTGCGGTTGTCCTCGAACATCGCCAGGCAGGCATGGCCGGCGCAGTAGATGAGCGAGAACCAGAGGACGGTGTTGTACTTGCCGAAGAACCGGTCCGACAGCCAGCCGCCCAGCAGCGGGAAGAAGTACACGCCGATCACGAAGGAGTGGAACACCTCCTTGGCCATCGCTTCCCGGTCGGCGCCCTCGGGCAGGTACTGCAGCAGCACCGAACTGATCAGGAACGGCACCAGGATGTTGCGCATGCCGTAGAAACTGAAGCGCTCGCACGCCTCGTTGCCGATGATGTAGCCGATCTGCCGGGGCATGCGCCCGCTGTCTGCCTGTGCCATGGGTCTCCCGGTGGACCGCGCCGGTCCGGTCAAGGTGTGGATCGGCAGGCAGGTTAACCCAAGTGTCCCGCCGCGGTCAGATCGACAGCCAGCGCCCGCCGTCGACGCGCAGGATCTCGCCGGTGACGTAGGTGGCATCGCGCAGCAGGTAGAGAACGGCACCGGCAATGTCTTCCGGCGTGCCGCTGCGCTTCAGGGCCGTGGCTTCCAGCAGCCGTTCCTTGCCGTAGTCCGGCGGCGGCTGCTCGGGCCAGAGGATGGCGCCGGGCGCGATGGCATTCACGCGCACGGCCGGGCCGAGATCGCGCGCCAACGACAGCGTCAGCGCCGACAGCGCCGCCTTCGCCATCACGTAGACCGGATGGTCCGGCAGCGGACGTTCGGCGTAGATGTCGACGAGATTGACGATGGCGCCACCCCGCTCGCGCAGCTGCGCTGCCGCCGCCTGGGCGAGGAACAGCGGTGCGCGGGCATTGCTGGCGAACAACTCGTCCCAGTCCGCCGCGGTGATCGTGCCCAGCGGGGTCGGGCGGAAACGGCTGGCATTGTTGACCAGCGCGTCGAGACGGCCGAACTGCGCGAGCGCGGCGTCGACCAGCCGCGTCGGCGCCGTGTCGTCGGCGAGGTTGGCGCTGACGACGAGGGCGCTGCCGGGTCGCGCCGCCAGCAGTTCGTCGCGCAGCATCCCGGCCTCGTGCAGCGAAGCGTGGCAATGCAGGACCAGGTCGTAGCCGGCGCCATGCAGCGTTCGCGCGATGGTCGCGCCGATGCGGCGCGCGGCGCCGGTGACGAGGGCGACGGGGCGGTCGTCGTGGAGCTGGGGTCGGGGCATGTCCGCTACGCTACCGGTCCGAACCACCGCCGTCGACCATGTCCGCCCGCCTTCCCGAACCCCCAGCCGACGCGCTCGCGCATTCCCGGCGCCTTTCCGCGCACGTTGCCGCCGAAATCGCCAGGACGGGCCCGATGCCTTTTTCGCGCTTCATGGCGCTGCTGTTGTACGCGCCAGGCCTGGGCTACTACAGCGCCGGCAGCCGCAAGTTCGGTGCCGAGGGCGACTTTGTCACCGCGCCCGAGCTGGGCCCGGCCTTCGCGCACGCCCTCACACACTGCCTGGCCAATTCCATGGCGAGTGACGGCGGCGGAGATTGGGACCTGCTGGAAGTCGGCGGCGGCAGCGGCGCGCTGGCCGTCGATCTGCTGGCGGCCCTGGCTGCACGCGACGCGCTGCCGCGCCGCTACCGGCTGCTGGAAATCAGCGCCGACCTGCGCGAACGGCAGCGCGCGCGGATCGCCGAACGCTGTCCCGGGCTGCTCGACCGCGTCGACTGGCTGGACCAGCCGCCGCAGTCGCCGTGGCGCGGCGCCGTGGTCGCCAACGAGGTCATCGATGCGCTGCCGGCGACACGCTTCGCGCTGCGTGACGATGGCCTGCACGAGCAGTTCGTCGGCGGCGGGCCGGAGCGATTCGAATGGCTGGAACAGCCCGCGTCGCCGGCGCTGGCGAGACAGATCCAGCAGCGATTGGGTGACGACCTCGACACGCTCCCGCGCCCCTACCGCTCGGAAATGCACCTGAGCCTGCAACCCTGGCTCGCCGCCTTGACGGGTTCGCTGCAGCAGGGACTGGCGCTGTTCGTCGATTACGGCTATCCGCGGCAGGTGTACTACAGCCCGGAGCGCCAGGACGGCACACTGGTCTGCCACTACCGCCATCACGCCCACGGCGATCCGCTGCACCTGCCGGGACTGCAGGACATCACCGCCTTCGTCGATTTCACCGCGGTGGCGGAAGCGGCCCTGGCCTGCGGCCTCGAGGTCGCCGGCTATACCTCGCAGGCGCAATTCCTTCTCGGGAATGATATCCAGGGGTATCTGGCGACGCTGGAGCAATTGCCCTTCGCGGCCCGCTTGAACCGCGTCGGCGCGGTGAAGACGCTGATGCTGCCCGGCGAGATGGGCGAACGCTTCCAGGTGATGGCCCTGGCGCGCGGCCTGGACACGACGCGCCTTTCCGGTTTCGACGCCGATCTGCGCTACCAGTTGCAGCCGCGATGACGGACAGGCCGGCGCTTCCACCGATCCGGATCCGATGCCAGGCACTGCCGGTCGAAGCCGGCCTTGGCGTGATCGAAACGGCGAAAGCGCGCAAGCGTGCCGCCGCGCTCGCGACCCGCGACCACCTGCTCGCGGCGTTTCCCGGCCTGGACCTGTCAGCGCTGCGCCGCGGCGCCAACGGCAAGCCGTTTCTGCCGCCGCCGTACGAGCGCTTCGGCTTCAATCCCAGCGACAGTGGCGGCTGGTACCTGTTCGGCCTGGTCGAGGGTGCCGACCTGGGCGTCGACCTGGAGATCCGGCAACCGCGGCCGAAGGCGATGTCACTGGCGCGGCGGCATTTTCCGACGGCGGAGGTCGACTGGCTGGCTGGCCAGCCCGACCTCGACCACGCTTTCCTGCGCCTGTGGACGATGAAGGAAGCGCTGTTCAAGGCCATCGGCCGCGGCCTGGGTTATGGCCTCGGCAGGGCCTGCTTCCAGCCCGGTGCCGATGGCCGACTTCGTCTGGCGCATCTGGACGGCGAGGCTGCGCCTGCCGCACGCTGGTCCTGCGCCGAGCTGCCCCTGGGCGATCATCTGGTCGGCGCGGCGGTGTGCTCGGGACCATCACGCGCCATCGAGATGCCGGGCACGCCCTGACCGCGCCGGTTTGCCGGATGGCAGGTTTCGGCCGCTTTTCGCGTCAGTCCTGTATACCCCTGCGGCATCCATCCATCTTGCCGGCGATGCCGCCGCACCGCCCTCTGGAGACTTTGTCATGCATGCGTTCCTGCGACTGCTACTGCTCGTGGTGCTGGGCACCGTACTGCCCGTGCACGCCGGGCCGGGCGTGTGGACATCCGCTGGACCGGAAGGCGGTTCGCTTTCCAATATCGCCGTCGATCCGGCGCAGCCGAATACGGTTTTCCTGTCCAGCTCATCCAGCGTCTACCGAAGCACCGATGCCGGCCTGAACTGGACCAAGCTCAATATCGCCCCCTATGTCTCGTCCATCGGGCGACTGGCGATGAGCCCGCACGATGGCGACATCCTTCTGGTGAATGCCTATTCGCGCGTGTTCCGCAGCCTGGACGGCGGCGACAACTGGGCACCGCTGTCGGGCGGCCTTCCTGCGGTCGCGGTATTCCGGGATCTGGTCTTCGATCCGACGACGCCAGGTCGCATCTGGCTGGCCGGTACCGGCGAGATGTGGCGCAGTGATGACAACGGCACGAGCTGGACCGCGCTGGCCGCCACCGGCTTCATTCCCTATCCCAACCACCTGGTCGCCGATCCGCACGTCGCCGGGCGCCTTCTTGTCAGTGGCTCCGGGGCAATCGCCCGGAGCACCGACGCCGGTGTCACCTGGACCGCGGTCACAGGCCTTCCCCTCGCCAACAACAACGAGACGCTCACTTTCACCGCTGTTCCCGGGCAGGTTCTGGTGGACCAGTATTCCGAGATCTACCGCAGCACCGATGGAGGCGCGACCTTCAGCCCCCTCGGCCCGGTCACCCTGCCCCGTGTTGGTGCGGTCCGGCGCATCAAGGCGCATCCAACCAATGCCGATGTCTGGTGGCTGCTGACGAGCATCGGACTGGCACGTACGGATGATGGCGGTGCGACCTATTCGGTCATCGGGCAGGGCATCCGCCCGGTCGCCGGTGGCGCCTGGGACAACGGCGTCAACGCGGTCTTCATCCGTCCCGACGCACTGGACACGATCTATGCCGCTGCCGACTTCACTGGTTTCTATGTCACCACCAATGGCGGTGCGAGCTGGTCACGTCGCAACAACGGCCTGCGCGAGGCGCAGATCCGGTCGCTGGCGGTGCATCCGGCGCAGCCGTTGTGGGTGTATGCCGGCTATGGCGACGCCTTCGATACCCCGAGTGACGGCCTGTTCCGCTCGATTGACCGCGGCGCCAGCTGGTTCTCGGCCTCGCCGACGCTGGAGGCCAGCGGCCTGCGCACCATTTTCCTCGATCCGCAGACAACGGCTTCACCCTTCACGACGACCTTGTACGCCGCCGGTTATGCGCAACCGATCATGTCGATGTCCGGTGCCGTCCGCGACGGCAACGCTGGCGTGTTCAAGAGTACCGATGGTGGCGCCACCTGGTCGACGATCGACAACGGCATTCCCTACACCGATGCGGGCGGATACCGGCGCAGTTACTTCGTGATTGCCCGCAGCATTGTCGCCGACCCGTCCAGCGGCGGCGCCCCGGCGGGTACCGGTCCGCTGCAGACGCTTTACCTCGGCGGCAGCGGCACGATCCACTACGACGGTGTCACTGGCGCGCCGACCGTCCGCGCCGCGCGCATCTACAAGAGCACCGATGCCGGCGCGACCTGGAGCCCCTCCGACAACGGACTGCCGATCCCGCTGTTTGACCCGGCCAATCCCCAGTACGAAGCCGTGCAGGTCGTGCCCATCGTCGTCGATCCGGTGACGCCCACGACGCTCTATGTCGGCACGACGACCAATTCCTACGACCCGGCTTCCGGTCCGGGCCCGCTTGTGTCGCGCGGCATCATCAACGGTGTGTTCAAGAGCACCGACGGCGGTGCCAACTGGGTGCACAGCAGCAATGGGCTGCCGCGCATGAATCCTGCTGACCCGGACAGCTCGACACGCACCGTGCTCGCCCTCGCCCTTGCACCCAGCCAGCCCAGCCGCCTGTACGCGTCGACCAGCAACCTGCTTTTCGACTCCATCGTCTATCGCAGTGACGACGCCGGTGCGAGCTGGTACGAGGCCAACACCGGCATCGCACCCGACGCCGATATCCGCGCGCTGATCGTCGATCCGAACAATCCCGACATCGCCTATGCAGGCTCGACGGGCTCGGAGACCAATCCCGGTGGGGTGTATCGCACGCTCGATGGCGGTGTGACCTGGACCTCCTACAGCGTCGGCCTGCCGAGCAGCGCCGCGACCGCGCTGGCGCTGGATCTGTCCGGCGCGATTCCGCGCCTCTACGCCGGCACGCGACACGGCGTCTTCAGTATCGACCAGGTGCCGGACGAAGACCTCGACGGCGTGCCGACCGCCATCGAGAGCGGCGCACCCAATGGCGGCGACGGCAACGGCGACGGTATTCCCGACACCGTGCAGGCCGGCGTCGCGTCGCTGGTCGAGATGGGCGACGGCGTTCGCAGCGGCGGCGGCAGTTATGTCTCCATCGAAGTGGAGCCGATCAATGGCGCCTGTGCGCAACTGGAGAACGCGCACGCGTTGCCAGCCAGTGCCTTCCCGCTGGACCCCGGATTCGAACTCCCGCTCGGCCTGGTCCGCCTCGATCTCGGCAGCTGTACACAGGCGCGAATGCACCTGCGCTACCACGGCGGCAGCTTCGATCCGTCCTGGCGCTTCCGCGTCTACGCGCCGCTGACGCCCGACCAGTCGCATACCTACGCCTGGCGCGATCTGCCCTTTACGCGCGATGGCCAGACCTGGACGGTCACGCTGACCGACAACGAGTTGGGCGACCTGCGCGCCAGCGACAACGCCATCCTGTTCCAGGGCGGCGTGGCATGGTCGGAAACCCTGTTCGCCAACGGCTTCGAGTCACCCTGACGCTGCCAGGGCCACCGGTGTCGCGCCTGTCGACCAGACGGCGGGCACCGGTCGGTCGCGCAGGGTTTGGTGCAAGTAGCCGGGTCCAGCCCGGCGCGAGTGCGGCACTCTTCCCTGGATTGCGGTGGATACGGCAGATACGCGCGGCGTACTGAAGCACCGCGCCGGCGCACCGCGACAGATCAGACCAGCGCCAGTGGATCCGACGCCAACGGGATGCGGAGTTCGGCGGCGGGCGGACGGCGAACGGGTGGCGCCGGATTGGCGGCGCACGGCGCCGAGGCGCCGTCATGCCAGGGTTCGCCGCGCAGCACGGTGTGCACGTCATGGAGCAGCCGGCAGGGCGCGTGTCCGTCGCGCGGATAGAAGGTCGCCGCCAGGCGCCAGCGCACACTGAAGCACTGCCGGTCCGCGAGCACATTGTGCTGACACAACTCCGTCAGCGCCTGCCGCAAGGGCTCAAGCGCGGCCTTGGTATCGACGCCGGCCAGGATGAACACGGAAAGCGACTCGTCCAGTTCGCCATGGCCGGCGACCTGCGTCAGCCGTGCCTGCAGGCGCCGCGCGATGCTTTCGCGGGCGGCGACCGGGAGCGCCACAGCCGCATGGTCACTGCCGCTGGGCCGACCGGCCAGATCCAGCATGACGACGGCGAAGGGATCGCGGCGGCTGTCCTGGATGCGATCGACCAGCAGCCGGGTCAGTCCGCTGCGCCCGGTGGGCCGCGGCATGTGCGCGGGCGAGTCCTCCGCATTCGCGGCGGCATCGACAGCTGGAGCGGAGGACCAACCAAACATGACGGCACTCCCATGCGTCAGTCTGATCAGACTGTGATCCTCGACACGGTCGGCTTCAAGGTCCGTTTTCAAATCGTTACAAAGTCGACACAAAAATTCACGATTCCCGGTCCCGGGACACAGGCGCCAGCGTCGGTGGGTGATTGAGCGCAGTTCACACGCTGCCGCCGCCAATTCAGGCTCATTGGTCGGTCATTGAAACTCCTGAATTGCCGAAGTCCTGATGTACCAATGTGCCGATGTGCCGATGTGCCCGCAACGCGCCAGGAATGGCGTGCCTGCGACATCCTGGGGCGACCGCGGTAATCGCCCCTCCTTCTCTACCTGCTCATCGCCCCGATTGCCTGAGCCTGACGGGTTCGGGCCCTTCCTTACGGCCTCGGCGCAAAATTGGCTCAGCAGCCGGAGGCGTGGGGCTGTTTACGGCAGCCGCCCGCCCTCGAACCACTCCGCTGCCTTGCGCAGGTGCCAGTCGCGGGCGCCGCGTGCGAGTTCCAGGCCGAGCGACAGGCGGCCCCAGCCGAGCAGCAGGTGGCCCAGGGGTTGCCGGTCGGCGATGCGCAGGCGCGCCTTGACGTCGAAGCGGTTGTTGCGGGCATGCAGCGGATCGAGCGTCATGGCGCCGCCGCCGAAGTGGAAGCGCGTGGTCAGTCGCGCTTCGCCGGCATCGACGAGGTTGAATACCCAGCGCGGGTAGTCGCGCTCATGCGCAAACAGGCTCAGCAGCAGTCCAATGTCGCGCGCACGCGCCTCGACATCGGCGCTGAGTTGCAGCGGTTTGCCCCAGACCAGCTCACCGCGTGGCACGGTGGCGCGCGCCCACCAGTCTCGATCGCGGGCGCGTTCACGGCCGGTCTGTCGCAGTCGGGTGAGATCCAGTTCGGTGCCTTCGAGCACGAAGCGCCTGGCCGCCAGGTCACCGCGCCGCAGGCGTGTACGGATCGAAAGATCGCCACTGACATCGAGCTCGCCGATGGCCAGTCGCGCGCCGCGTGCCTCCATGCCGATGCGGCCCTGCGCCACTTCGCCGGTGGCGTCGAGTGCGAGATCGCCGGTGAGGCGGCCCTGACCGCCGAGGAATTGCATGCCGCGGCCTGGCAGGAAGCGGTTGTAGTAGCGCAGGTCGGGAATGCGGGCGTCGTCGAAACGCAGGCGTGCGTGCACCGATTCGCCCATGTCGGCGAGCGTTCCGCCGGCGGTGACATCCAGCCGCAGGTTGCTGCCGGTCACTGCGGTGGTGTCGGGCGTGTCCAGCGGTGACATCCGGAACGATTCGACCTGCAGGTCCAGACGCGTGCGCTGTTTGCCCTCGTGTTCTTCGATGCGTCCCTGCGCTTTCGCCGTGCCCGTGAAGCGGTTGTCGAGGACATCGATGCGCGCCGACACCGCTGGCACGATCAGGCTGCTGCCGGCGCCGAGCTGTCCATCCTTGATGCGCAGGTCGGCCTGCACGCGGCCGGCACCGTCGAGATTCAGCCACGCCGCGCGCGCGAACAACGGAGTGAACCAGTGCAGTGACTGGAACTGCCAGTCGAGGTCGACGTCGCCGGAGAGGCGGTGTGCGGTGTCGGCCCAGCGGTTGTCGCGTGGCATCGGCAACTGCCGGCCAGCGAGGTAGAGATCGGCGTCGAGGTGGCCACCGTCACCCGGTGGGGGCGGCAGGCGCGCACTGAGATGCAGGCGGTCGGGATCGACGGCGATGACCAGGCCGGCCTGGCCTGAGCGATCGGCGCCGTCCGCATCGATGGCATCGAGGGGCAACGCCAGCGCCAGTGATCCACCGGGCTGCAGTGCGCCGTCTGCGAGAGCAAGGTCAACACGCAGTTCACCGTGCGCCTCGGCCGGACCGTCGGGATCGAGACGGGTGACGTCGGCGGCCCAGCTCCCCGAGCTGTCGAGAGCCACCACCAGGCCCGGTGTGCGGGCGGCAAGTTTCAGTACTGCGGTCGCCAGTCGAAGACGCTCGATGCCGGGCGCTTCCTCGCGACGGTGTTCCGGCAACTGGAACGTGCCGTCGATGTGGATGTGGCTGGACCACAGCAGGTCGTCGTCGAACAGTTGGCCACCGTCCATGCGCAGGCTCGCCAGCGGGATCGCCAGCGGGCCACCGCGCAACTGCTTGTGGACACCGAAGCGCGCCGCGCCGTTGCCGACCAGACGCAGCGAACCATAGCTCAGCGTGCGCAGGCTGTCGGTGCGAAGATCGTCAAGGCTGATCCACCAGCCGCCCGGCCGTGTTTCGGGCGGTTGCATGTCCTCTTCGACCCGGTCGATCTGCACGTGGACCTGGTGCGCCTGCGCCGAGGGAATGCCCAGACGGCGCCCCAGCAATGGCCAGAGGGCGATGCGGCCGCCCGCGCGCCCGGCCTGCGCCTGCCAGACGGTCTTGCGGACGTGGCCGCGCGCCTGGACGTTCCACAGCCACAGCTGACCGGGAAACAGCGTCAGTCCGTGCGCCCACTGCAGCTGGAAGCGCTCGGGCTTGCGATTGACGAGACTCGGACCCAAGGCGGTGTTGAGCACGAGGTTGCCGGCGAGCAGCCAGCCCAGCCAGAGCCACAGGACCGCACGCGCGATCCTCACGCCGCGCGTGCGCATTCAACCTCCTTGAATGCACCGTGCAATGACCCCGCCTTCGCGCACGCGGGAACCCCTTCGCTGCCGCGATGGGGTGCGATGACCAGGTTGTCGATGCGGATGGTTCGGGCGACCACGATGCCTTTCCCTTCGTGGCGCGCGGCGACGGTGCGGCAGAGTATATTCGCGCGCCTGCCCGCGTTCGGCTATGGGCCGGGCGCTGCGACGGCGGCGGTGACCTTCGCGAGCAGCGCCTGGAGCTCGCCTCGCCAGGGCGGATCGTCGATGAGTTGGAAATCCTTCCCGATGAAAAGCAGCGCCGTCGCCAGGCCGGCCAGTGTTTCGGCACCCGCGCGCAAGCTGCAGCTGTGTTCGTCCAGCGGTTCGAGCAGACCGCACCAGCCTGGGACGACATCGACCAGGTCTTCGTAGCGGCCGGACAGACGCAGACGCAGGCTGTAGCGTGACGGCGCCGATGCCAGCGCCTTGGCGATGAATGTCGCTGGCGCCTCAGGCAGAGTCCGCGGTTCGAACTTCGCCGGCAGCAGTTCCGGATCGCTGACGCGGTCGATACGGAAACTGCGCCAGTCGTCACGGCGGCGATCCCAGGCGATGAGGTACCAGCGTCGCCCGGCGAGGATCAACTGCAGCGGTTCGACCTCGCGCTGCGTTTCGCGGCCCTGGCGATCGCTGTAACGCATGCGCAGGCGGCGATGGTCGCGACAGGCCGTCGCGATCAGGGCGAGCGCTTCGATCTCCGCCAGTGCGCCGGCTGCCGGCAACACGTGCGCCACGGCGTTCACCGCACGCAGTTGCGGTTGCAGGCGGGTCGGCAGCAGGTTCTCCAGTTTCGCCAGCAGGCCGGCGATGCTGGCGTCCATGCCGGCCATGCTGTGGGCGGCTGCGCGCAAGGCGAGCATCACCGTCACCGCCTCGGCGTCGGACAGCAGCACCGGCGGCAGGTTCGGGCCGGCACCGAGCCGGTAACCGCCGCCCTGTCCAGCCGACGCATCGATCCGGTAGCCCAGCTCTCGCAGGCGGTCGATGTCGCGGCGGATGGTCCGCACGTCGACGGACAAGGCTTCGGAAAGGCCGCGACCGGACCAGTCGCGGCGGCCCTGCAGCAGGGTAAGCAGGCGCAGGAGGCGGGAAGATGTCGTCAACATGTTGGCAGACTAGCGCGAATCACGGACCGATCATGTCCTCGAAGCCGGTTCGCTCGCTCTTCTGACGGCCGTGGTGGCCTGCATGGGACCGCATGCGTGAATGCCGGGCAGCGGCTTGCATCGGGCGGCTTGTAATCGCACCGGTGCGGCGGCATGGTGATGGCCATGATCCGATTCGTTACCCATGCCGGCGGCAGCCGGATTCCACGTCACCCGTTCATGCGCGCCCTGACGCTGGTGGGGGCAAGCCTGGCTTTCCTGTTCATGGCGATGCTGGGCGTGATGCTGTTCCTGGCTGCGCTGGCCGTCATTGCCGTGGTCGGACTGGCGCTGACCGGCCGCATGTGGTGGCTGCGACGCCAGCTGCGACGTGGCGTGCGTCCCCAAGCAACCTGGCATACGGTGGACGGGCGCGTGATCGACGGCGATTTCCGGGTCGTCAAGGACAGCGAGCCCACCCGCCGCTGAGCCGGGACTTGCCCGGCTCGCCTTTCGCCCCAAGATCGGATCGATGGACATACTCCGAACCGGACCCGTCGATCCCAATGCCCACCTCTGGACCCGCCGGCGTGCGGCCGAGGACCGCTATCGCATCGGCCAAGCCATCGGCCAGGTCGGCATCGCCCTGGCGGTGCTGTGGTGGATCCACCTGTTCCGTGAAGTCGGCGATGTCTCCTGGCGCTTCATGGCCATCGATCCGGGCAAGGCCGCCGGTCTGCTCGGCGTCCTGACCGCACCGCTGTTGCATGGCTCATGGAGCCACCTGATCTCGAATACGGTGCCGCTGTGGATCCTCGGCTCGATGGCCCGATACGCCTATCCGCGCGCTTTGTTGTGGGCCTTGCCGATGATCTGGATCGCATCGGGCCTGGGGACCTGGCTGTTCGGTCGGCCATCACTGCATCTGGGTGCCAGCGGTGTGGCGCATGGGCTGATGTTCTTCCTGTTCGTCGTCGGCTTGCTGCGCCGCGACCGCCTGGCCATCGTCGTCGCGCTGATCACCTTCTTCCTCTACGGCAGCATGATCTGGACGGTATTCCCGCGCGAAGACGGCGTGTCGTGGGAGGCCCATCTATTCGGCGCCATGGGCGGCCTGGTCGCTGCCTTGCTGTTGCGCAGGCGCGACCCCATGACGCCGCGCGCCGCCTACAGCTGGGAGGTCGAACCGGAATCGGATGAGGACTGGCCCGAGGCCGAGGACCCGGACGACGCCATCGACGGCGAATCGCGACCGGTCACAAGGCCGACCGCACCAACTCTGGACTCACCGACGCACTGGCGGTTGAACTGAGGTGGCTCAGGCGCCGTCCGGAATTTCCGCTTCCACCAGCGCTGCCAGCAGCGCCAGCGACTCCTGCCAGCCCAGGTGGCAGGCTTCCGCCGGAATCATCTCGGGCACGCCGCCCTGTGTGATGGAGACATCGGTTCCGCACGGCACCGCCCGCAGCTCGATCGTGACATCCATGGTGCCTGGCAGGGCAGGATCCTCGAAGGCATCGTCGTAGCGGATGCGCTCGCCCGCGACGAGTTCTCGATAGGTGCCACCGAACGTGTGCGACGACCCGGTACGGAAATTGGTGAACGACATGCGGTAGCTGCCGCCGACGCGGACATCGCTGTGATGCACCGTGCCGGTAAAGCCGTGCGGCGGACTCCACTTCACTATCGCCGCCGGATCGAGGAAGGCGCGGTATACACGCTCCGGTGGTGCGCGCAGGACACGATTCAGGTGGATGGTGTGGGTCATGGCTCCGCGTCTCCGGTCATGTGACCCAAGCTGGTCGAACGCGCGCGGCACGATTCGACAAGCCTGTTGCCCGCCCGAAGCCGGCCTCAGCCGGCAGCGCGGCGCCGCTTCCAGGCCACGGGTGCCAGCAGCGCCGGGACGAGCAGCATCCAGGTGAGCGGACCGAAGGGCACCGGCTGCGCCGCGGTTCCGAGCGGTGACGGCGTGTACGTGAACATGTGTTGGCCGAATGGCGTGACGATTTCCGGTACCTCCGGCCGCGAGTGGCTGGCATGGATCTCGTAGTCGCCCGGCTGCAGGCCCGGAACGAGGACCTGGATGCTCCAGGGCCGGCCGGCCTGGAAGCACAGTTGGCCTGGTGCCGCACCGGCCGTCGCATGGACGTGGATGATCGTGCCCTGGCGTGACGCAGTGACCGGTTCGCGGGGAATGCAGCTGGTGTTCCAGATACCTGCCAACGTGATCCCGACGACACCGTCGCCAACCGTCTGGATCTCCCAGTGCTGGACCTGCGGCGCCACCTGCGCCCTCGAAGGGAGCGCAACCGATGCAAGCATCAGCAGCAGGGTCAGCGTCTGCGCAAGCCTGTACATTCCGCCTTCCTTTCAAGTCGCGAAAGTCTATACTCCTGCGAATTGCCGCACGGTTCAAGTATGGACTGCCGGCAGGGGCAATCCGGATGGCGCCTTGACGGTGCGCAGCACGAAGCTGGAGTTGACGTCGGCGACACCGGTGGCATTGAGCAGGTGGTCGAGCAGGAAGCGCGAGAAATGCGCGAGGTCGCGCACCACCACCTGCAGCAGGTAGTCCATGTCACCGGTCAGGGCGTGGCAGGCGACCACCTCGTTCCAGCCACGCACCGCCTCGACAAAGGTGTCGATGGACGCCGAGCCATGCTTTTCCAGCTGCACGCGGACGAAAGCGGTCAGGTCCAGGCCGAGGGCGGCCGGGTCGAGACGGGCGCCGTAACCGGCAATCACCCCGCTGCGCTCGAGGCGCTGCAGGCGGCGCAACGTGGCCGAGGCCGACAGGTGGACGCGCTCGGCGAGGTCGGCGTTGCTGATGCGGCCCTCGCGCTGCAGCGTGTCGAGGATGGCCACGTCGGTGCGGTCGAGCTGAATCATGCGTCGTGGGCGTCGGTGACAGAAGAATATTGCGCATATTCGGCCCGGAAGCGCACGCTCGCAAGCCTCTTGCGTGATCGATGCCGTAGGATCATGCAACCTACGGAGTCCACCGCATGTCCAGCAACGCCACACCGCGCCGCGTCGAACACCAGCAGACCGACAAGGGTTACGTCCCGGTCTACACCACCGCCGTGGTGGAACAGGACTGGGAGCGCTACAGCGAGGAGGACCACCAGACCTGGGCGACGCTGTTCGAACGGCAGATGCAGGTGCTGCAGGGCCGTGCCTGCCGTGAGCACCTGGAGGCGCTGGATGGCCTGCAGATGAGCGCCGGGCGGATTCCGCGCTTCTCCGACATCAATGCGTTGCTGGAGGCCGCCACCGGCTGGACGATCATCGGTGTCGAAGGCCTTCTGCCGGAGCTGGATTTCTTCGACCACCTCGCCAACCGGCGCTTCCCGGTGACCTGGTGGATCCGTCGGCCCGACCAGATCGACTACATCGCCGAGCCGGACCTGTTCCACGACCTGTTCGGCCACGTACCGTTGCTGTTCAATCCGGTGTTCGCCGATTACATGCAGGCCTACGGCCGCGGTGGCGTGAAGGCGCACGGGCTGGGCGAGGCGGCGCTGCAGAACCTGACGCGACTGTACTGGTACACCGTCGAATTCGGCCTGATCCGCAGTGCCGAAGGGCTGCGCATCTACGGCGCCGGCATCGTCTCCAGCAAGGGCGAGTCGATCCACTGCCTGGAAAGCGAGGCACCCAACCGCATCGGCTTCGACCTCAAGCGCATCATGCGCACGCGCTACCGCATCGACACCTACCAGAAGACGTACTTCGTCATCGACGACTTCCAGCAGCTGTTCGATGCAACGCGGCCGGATTTCACCGCGATCTATGCGGAACTGGCGCCATTGCCCGCCATTCCCGCCGGCGACATCATCGAGGGTGACCACGTCGTTCACCGCGGCACCGGCGAAGGCTGGCTGGACGGCGGCGGCGACGTCTAGCGTCCAGCCATGGCCGCTGACCGGCGCTCGCACAGGCGCGGCGCCCGGTCACTCCGCGGCAGCGCGCTTGCCCGCCTGCCGCGGCGGCCGTAGGCTCCATGGCCCTGCCGGCCACTCGGACCGGCACCGTCCCGGACACCACCGATGCCGATCTGGAAACGCACGCCCAGCCTCGACGAACTCAATGCCTTCAGCCGCGACTGCCTCGTCGGTCACCTCGGCATCGAACTGATCGAACTCGGGGACGACGTCCTGCGCGGCACCCTGCCGGTCGACACGCGGACACGTCAGCCCTTCGGCCTGCTCCATGGCGGTGCGTCGGTGGCACTGGCGGAAACGCTGGGCAGCCTGGCCGCCTGGTTGTGCCTCGACGATCCGCAGCGACAGGCTGCGGTGGGGCTGGAGATCAATGCCAACCACATCCGTGCCGTGCGCGAGGGCATCGTGACCGGCAGCGCGCGTCCCGAACATCTCGGGCGCAGCACCCAGGTCTGGTCGATCCGGATCGAAGACGAAGCGGGCCGGCTGGTGTGCATCAATCGCCTGACCATGGCAATCGTCGAGCGCGAACCGGCGGGTTGAGGATTTCGGCATGCGCGGACGGGGGGCTTCGGCGGCAGTCGTCGAGCCACCCCTGCGCGGATCGGGCACAATGAACGTTTGTCGCCGGGGCCGAGCACCATGTCGCACATTTCCCTCACCCGCTACCTGATCGACGAGCAGTACCAGGCGCGCCGCATCCAGCCGGATCTGCGCCTGCTGATCGAGGTGGTGGCGCGCGCCTGCAAGGCCATTTCCGTGTCGATCGGCAAGGGTGCCCTCGGCAACGTGCTGGGCAGTGCCGACGCCGAGAACGTCCAGGGCGAAGTGCAGAAGAAGCTCGACGTGATCGCCAACGAGATCCTGCTCGAGGCCAACGAGTGGGGCGGCCACCTGGCGGCCCTGGCGTCCGAGGAAATGGAGCACCCCAGCCCCATTCCGAACCGCTATCCGAAGGGCGAGTACCTGTTGCTGTTCGATCCGCTCGACGGTTCCTCGAACATCGACGTGAACGTCTCGGTGGGCACGATCTTCTCGGTGCTGCGCTGCCCGGAAGGCGTGACGGACCCCGATGAATCGGCGTTCCTGCAGCCGGGCGCGCACCAGGTCGCCGCCGGCTACGCCGTCTACGGGCCCAGCACGCTGCTGGTGCTGACGGTCGGCGACGGGGTCGCTGTGTTCACGCTGGATCGCGAGCAGGGCAGCTTCGTGCTGACCGCCGACCGCGTGCAGATTCCCGCCGATACCCGCGAATTCGCCATCAACATGTCGAACCAGCGCTGGTGGCAACCGCCGGTGCAGCGCTATGTCGGCGAGCTGGTCGCCGGTCGCGACGGTCCGCGCGGCGTCGATTTCAACATGCGCTGGGTGGCCTCGATGGTCGCCGACGTGCACCGCATCCTGAGCCGCGGCGGCATCTTCATGTATCCGCGCGACAACAAGGATCCGGCCAAGGCAGGGCGCCTGCGCCTGATGTACGAGGCCAACCCGATGGCGATGATCGTCGAACAGGCAGGCGGTGCGGCGACGGACGGCCACCAGCGCCTGCTGGATGTGCAACCGACGGGACTGCACCAGCGCATCGCCGTTTTCCTGGGGTCGCGAAATGAAGTCGAGCGCGTCACCGGCTACCACCGCGATACGGTCTGACAACCCGCGCTGCCGGTGGTGCGGCGGCAGGCCGGCGCCGGGCGTGGTTCGCGGCGGCGCACCATGACAAGGGGCCGCTGAGGGGCGCATGATCGGAGCGCGTCGAACTTGGCGCGAAGCGGTCCGGATGGGGTTGTAGCGCCATCAGCGGCATCAGGTCCACCCGCAGGCGTTCCGATCCGGGTCGGCACAACTTCACTTCAAGGAGTCCGAAATGGATGTTACGTCCCTGATCGTGTTCTTGCTTGTCGGTGCAATTGCCGGCTTCCTGGCCGGACAGATCGTCCGCGGCTACGGCTTCGGCCTGGTCGGCAACATCGTGGTGGGTATCGTCGGCGCCTTGCTGGCTGGCTTCCTCCTGCCGCGCATGGGTGTGGTGATCGGCGGCGGTATCGTCGGCGCCATCATCTATGCGCTGATCGGCGCCATCATCCTGCTGGTCCTGATAGGACTGCTTCGCAGAGCGACCTGATCCACGATGAAACAAAGAACCCGGGCCAGTCGGCCCGGGTTCCTTAAGCGTCATCCGGGCGACGGCTGCACGACCCGGACCAGGAATGGAATCGCCTCAGTCGCCCTGTGGCGGACAGGGGCCCAGCCTGTAGAGCGTGATTTCCCCGGAGAGGTCTCGCCATTCGCCCACGACTGCGGTGTCGTTGAACTCGTAGCTCAGCGTCAGGCGATCGCAGGACAGCGACTTGATCGTGGCCGTTCCGTACGAGGCGACGCCGACCGAAGGTTCGTTGTCGAAGCTGCCGCCCGGGGTGAAGACGATGTTGGTCTTGATATCGCCGTCTTCCTCGACCGTCTGGCCATCGAGGGTGAACCAGCGCTGGCGCAGCGGACCGGCATCCTCTTCATCGGCTGGCGCAAAGGTGAACCATGCGCCGTACAGGAGACCGTTGATGCCGGCGTCGGTGTCGCGTGCGATTCGGAACAGCTCCAGGCCCTGGCCCGGCGTTTCCGGGTCATACCAGCTGCCCGTCAGGGCCGGATCGTACGCACCCGTTGCCGGCTTCACCTGGCCGTCGTAGTCGGTGCACGCTTCGCCCTGTGGCAGCAGCCGGGTCATCGAAAGCCGGCCACTGACGCCCTCGTTGTGCCCTTCGTCGAACGCATATTCCAGCACGCCCTGGCTGCAGGACAGCATCTGCAGCCGGGCCTGCCCGACGACCTGCGAGGTGGCGCCGGGCGGGGCATCGAAGCTGCCGTCCGTCGCCTGGGTGATCGCCAGTTCCAGCTCGTTCGTCTGCGTGCCCGGTTCGATCTGGCCAAACAGGACATACCAGCGGTGCAGGTTGATGCGTTCCTCGTCGTCGTCATCGTCGTCGTCGTCCTGGGCGATGGCGAAGGTGAACCACGGCATGAAGACATCGCCCGAGGCCGGGAAGTAGCGGGCGGTGAAACCCTGGCCGCTGGTGTACGGGGCGTACCAGCCACCGGTGAGTGCCACCGGATCGATGGTCTTGGCCGCGCAGGTGGCTGGAAAGGCCACTTCCCATTGGCCGGTTGCGCCCGCGCCCACCGCTTCGAAGGCGCCGGTGTCCACGTTGAAGCGTCCCAGCGTGCTGTTGCCATTGGCGGTGTGCAGGGCGGCATAGAGTTCGCCGTCCTCGTTGTCGAAGTCCATGCCCTGCGCGAAATTCGCATCCTGGCCATGGCTGCCGATCCGTTCGGCGCTCCCGTCGTTGGGATTGATCCGGTACAGCGAGTCGTCGCTGATGTTGTGCGCGAACATGCGACCCTGGCAATCGATGGCGAGGTCGATGAAGATTGCGCGCGGCTCGTCCGGCAGCAAACGTGCCACCAGCGTCGGCGCGGTCGACTGCAGGTTGACGCGCCACAGCCGCGCTTCGGTCAGCTGCGGATTGTTCGTCAGCAGGTTGACGGTCAACGCGTAGGTGTCACCGGTGCGCGGATCGATGCTCATGCCGGTGATCTGGTCGCGCGGCATCAGGACCTGCAGGCTGCTCATGAAGCCCTGCGTCAGCGTCGTACCGGTTCCGGTGTCGATCGTGACGATGCGGTGCGGCGAACCGCCGGCCAGGGCCTGGATGCCATAGAGGCGCGTGGCGGCCGGATTGAAATCCAGGCCATACATGTTTGCGAAACCCGGCTCGACATTGACCGGCACCGGGTTGGCGAAGTCATCGAGGAAAAAGCGGTAGAAGCCCTGTTCCGCGAAGCCGGCCATGGGACTGAGCTGCACGGCATAGGCCGTGCTTCCGGGATCCCCCGACAGCGCTTTCGCCAGCGGTGCCCGTGCGACCGGAACCTGGCCGAGGCAATGCTGCGGATAGGCCGCAGGCATCACGCCGGCATTGTCGGCGTAGCGTTGGCAATCAAGCGCCTGGGCGAGGGCCAGCGCAGGCGTGGCGAGAATGGCCAGTGTGCCGGCCAGAACGTGTTTCATCCGCGTCTCCTGGAGCTGTTGCGTCCGCCTCGTGCCGAGTTGGCCGGCCGGTATTCCCGGTCCGGACAGGTGGACCGGTCTGTCGGCCTGTCACCGTAACGGAGCCCAAAGCGGGCCGCAAGCCGGCTATTGTACGGCAGCGATGTCCGGATTCATCGTCTGTGCCGTCTCCGGTTGCGACGATGGCGCGTCCCGGGTCGTCTAGGTCTGCGAATGGATCCGACTACTACCGCATCGACATTCAGCCATGAGTTCGCCCCGGCACTGCTGCAGGACCTGCAGCAAGGCAGTCCGGCGGCTCTGGCGGCGGCGTATGACCGGTATGCGCGACCGGCCTATGGGCTGGCCCTGCGGGTTCTCGGTCATCCGGAAGATGCGGCCGACCTGGTCCAGGACGTGTTCCTGAAGCTGCCCCGGGCGGCGCGGCAGTTCCGCGGCGATGCGCCGTTTGGCGCCTGGCTGCGGCGGATGGTCGCGAATGCGACGATCGACCGTCTTCGCGAGCGCAAGCGCCTGGTATCGCTGGACGACGCGCATGCGGAATTGTCTGTCGAGAACGGCATGCTGGATTCCCTGCATGTCCAGGAGTTGCTGCAGCGCCTGTCACCGACGGCTCGACTGGTGCTCGTGCTGCACGCGGTCGAAGGTCTCACGCATGGTGAGATGGCGGCGCTGTTCAAGCAGTCCGAGAGCTACTCCAAGTCGATTCTGTCGCGGGCGCTGAGGCGCCTGCGTGACTTCCCCCGAAAGGGCGTACCGGTGCAGCCATGAAAACCTCAGTACTGTCACATCCCGAATTTGCGCGGCGGCTGCGAACGCAGGCGGTCGTGGAGCCGCCCCCCTCGCTGCGCGATCTGCTGCTGCGTCGGCACCGGCGCCGGCTGGCATTCCACCGCAGCCTGCCCGTGCTGGGCATGCTTCTGGCGCTGGCGACGGTGTCGTTCCTGCTTCCCGAGCGGGGCAACCCGGCCATCGATACCGACTGGCAGCAACGTTCCGCGGAACTGGAGTCGGCGTGGCGCGAACGTGAGGATCGGACGTGGCTGCGCGAGGATGCGCGCGCACAATACCTGCTGCGGCAATTGCGACGGGTCGACCACGCCCTCGACCTGGCGTATGTGGAGTCCAGTGATGCGGGTCATCGCAACCGGTTGTGGCGGGAACGCAGCGAGGCCCTCTCAGCCCTTATCCTGAGTCGCCAGCAAGGTGGCGTGGCGGTGCGACTGTAATTCCGACGTGATCCAGGACGACCTGTAATGAATGCCCCCAGTCGATTCAGATGCCTGTTGTCGCTGTGCCTCGCGTTGGCGGTGCCTGCGTGGGCTTCAGGGCCGGACACGGCCGCCGTCGAGGACGAGTTCCGGATGGCCCTGCTTCGCCTTGTCCAGTCCGGCGCATTGCCCGACTCGGAGAGCCCGCTGGTGATCGATCGCCCTGCGGAGCGCGTCAGTGACTTCGGCCTGCTGGTCGATCGTGACAGCGCCGATGGACTCGTCGTGCTCGGCACGCTGCCGGGCGGGAGTGCCGCACGCCTCGGCCTGCAGGCCGGCGACCGCCTGGTGGCGGCCAACGGCATCGGGTTGCGTGGCGAGGGAGGCAGCCGGCGCATGCGGGAACTGCTCGACGATCCGGAAGGCGATGGTCGCATCGAGCTGAGCATTGTGCGTGCGGGGCAGACGCAGCAGATCGCAGGGACCCTTGAAGCGATCATGCTGCCGGCAATGCGCCTTGAACTGGACTTGCAAGGGACGACTGGCGGCCAGCGTCAGCGCGTGGAGGGCGATCCGGCGTCCCGGTGCGGGCGCCTGAGCGTCGAGGCGATCGCGCCGCGAACGCGCGAGCTTTTTCCGGCACGGTTGATCGCTGTCGATGGTGGCCTTCCCGGCACCAGCCAGCAGGACGTCGTCCGCCTTGCACCGGGGAAGCATGTCGTGCGGGTGGCCGAGTTGATCGACGAAACCTACTTTTCCGGCATTGCCAACCGACAGCGCGGCCGCCAGCGCAATGGGGGCTACAAGGACCTGGATGTCGAGATCGAAGCAGGCGTGACCTACTTCCTCGCCGCGCGTTTCCATCGTGATCGCAGCGACCGGATTCTCGATGGCAGCTACTGGGAACCGGTGCTCTGGAAGGAACGTGCCGAGTCCTGCCGCTGACGCCGATCCCGTCGAACGCGCGGTGCCGGTGTGCAGGCTTGCGGACTAAGCTAGGCGCCTGCAGACAGTCGGGACCTCCGCAATGACCGTACTCAGCGTCAACCTCAACAAGGTGGCGGTGCTGCGCAATTCGCGTGGCGGCAGCCTGCCCGACCCCATCGCCGCCGCCCGCGTCTGCCTGGCCGAAGGCTGTCGCGGACTGACCGTGCATCCGCGCCCCGACGCGCGCCATATCCGGCCTGACGACGTCCGGGCCCTTTCACGTCTCCTGGCTGGCCGTGACGATGTCGAACTCAACATCGAGGGCAACCCCTTCGCGCCGGCGCGCGCGGGCTATCCGGGCCTGCTGGAACTGGTCCGCGAAAGCCGACCGGCCCAGTGCACGCTGGTGCCCGACAGTGATGGCCAGCTCACGTCGGATCATGGATTCGATCTGGACCGTGACGGCGAGCGTCTGCGACCACTGATCGCTGCCCTGCATTCGCTGGGTTGCCGGGTGAGCCTGTTCGTCGATGCCGGAACAACCAACCTCGAACGGGCGGCCGAAATCGGGGCCGACCGCATCGAGATCTACACGGGACCCTACGCCGAGGCTGCTGATCGCGGTGACGCCGGAGGCACCGCATTGGCCGATTGCCTGCGCACCGCGGAATCGGCGCGCGCGGCGGGTTTGGGCGTGAACGCCGGCCACGATCTCGACCAGCGCAATCTCGGTCCACTGCTGGCGGCGATTCCCTGGATTGCGGAAGTCTCGATTGGCCACGCGTTGATCGGCGAAGCCCTGTACGACGGACTCGCGAACACCGTGCGCCGCTACCTGGCGATCACCGGCGGCTAGCTGCGCCAGGTCGCCGGTTGGCGGACAGTCCTGACGTGCGCCAACGCAGGTCTGCAATGTATCGGCTTCAGGGTTGTGCGAGTCCAATACGCGAGAACCGCGCGTTGTGGGCAGCGGACAACAGGGCCGCCACACTCTGGTAGCTGGCCTGGTCGGGAACATCGATGCTCAGCGCCGGCTGGGGTTGCTGGGCGGCGAGGCTTCGCAGCAGGTGTTCCAGTTGCCGCTGTTCGACCCGGACGTCCTGCAGGTGCAGGGCACCGTGGCTGTCCAGACGCAGGGTCACGGGTTCCGGGAGCGGAACAACGATGTCCGGATCTGGCGACGATGCCAGCGCGAGCGGGACGTCGCGCGTCAGCAAGGGCAAGCCGACCATGAAGACAATCAGCAGAACCAGCATCACGTCGATGAGGGGTGTCACGTTGATCTCGGCGTGCGGCTGGCTGGAACCCGACAGAATGGCGCTGCTCATGGGCTGACTCCCGTCCGTGCTGGTTCGTTTCTTTTAGTCCTGGACAGTGAAGGCCGCAACGGCCGGCTGGTGAAGGGTCAGCGGCTATTCACGCAGGCGACACGTGATGTGCAAGGGAATGCTTCATGACCGGGACTCCGGATCCGATTGCCGAAAGGAAAAGGCCGCCCTGAGGCGGCCTTTTCTTCGTGATCGATGTTCGATCCGATCAGTTTCGCGTGTTGTCGAAACCGATCTTTTTCACTTCGGCGTTCTTGGCCTTGGTCATGACTTCGGCCAGGACCTGGTAGCGCGACCGGTCCCCGGCACTGATCATGATCTGCGGCTGCGGATTCTGCCGACCCGCCAGCGTCATCTGGTACTCGATCTGCCGCATGCTCATGGCCTGGTCGTTCCAGAGTACCGTGCCGTCATCGTTGATGCGCACAGTGATCTTGTCGGACTCTTCCGGCGGCTTGGTCGAAACACTCGGCTGCGGCAGGTCGATCTGCACCTTGTAGGTCAGCTGCGGCGCGTTGATCATGAAGATGATCAGCAGCACCAGCATCACGTCGATCAGCGGGGTGACATTGATCTCCGCCATCGGGGCGGCATCACCACTGCTTCCGCTGCTTACGCTCATGCCCATGTGGCAATACTCCTAAGTGGCGGCGCCGGACCTGGCCGGCTACCGCCCGTTTCCATCAACGATCGGGGGCGGTCACGAAGCCGACACGGACGATGCCGGCATCCTTGACGATCTCGAGAGTCTCCCGGATGGTCTGGTAGCGCAGATTCGCGTCCGCACGGACCTTGACCTCGGGCTGCGGCGTCTGGCGCGCAGCGCGCCGCAACTCGGTTTCCAGGCTCGTACGGTTGCGGACCTGTCCGTCCCACCAGATCGTTCCGTCGGACTCGATCGCCAGGTCGATGACCAGCGGGCGGATCGCCTCTTCCGATGTGAGGTCGGCCTTCGGCAGGTCGACCTCGACAACGTTCTGCATCAACGGTGTGGTGATCATGAAGATGATCAGCAGCACCAGCATCACGTCGACAAGCGGCGTGACGTTGATGGTGGCCATCGGTGCATTGTCGCCATCACCGCTGCCTGCGCTCATGCCCATGGGTCGTTCTCCAGTTGCCGGCGATTACTTGCCGATGCCGACGCGGGCGCCGGTGGCGAAGTAGTCGTGCAGGTCGTGCGCGAACTCGTCGAACTTCGACAGCACAACGCGGTTGGAGCGCACGAAGAAGTTGTAGGCGAGCAGCGCCGGAATGGCCGCGAACAGGCCGATGGCGGTCATGATCAGCGCTTCACCGACGGGGCCTGCAATGGCGCCGATGTCGGCCTTGCCGCTGGCGCCGATGGCGATCAGGGCCCGGTAGATGCCCCAGACGGTACCGAGCAGGCCGATGAACGGCGCCGACGAACCGACGGTGGCGAGCAGGGTGAGGCCGGTTTCCAGGCGACCGCTTTCGCGGGTGACGGCCTGGCGCAGCGAACGGTCGATGAACTCCGAGCGGTTCAGGACTTCAACCATGCGGCCGCCGCCGCTTTCATGCTTGGCGTGGTGGGCAGCCGCTTCGGCGCACTCCAGGGCGATCTTGGAGAACGGCTCGTTCTTCGGCTGGGCTTCCATGTACTGCACCGCTTCCTGGGTCGAGTTGCTGCCCCAGAAGCCACGGATGACCTTGTCGGCGCGGCCGCGGACGGCGCTGTTACGCACGGTGTTGGAGATGATGTAGAACCAGGACATCAGGGACATCACCAGCAGCGTGATCAGCACGATCCAGCCCACCGCGTCGAGGTGCTGGATCATGTGGCTGAAGCCCATCTGGCTCAGTGCCGCTGCGTCCGAATCGGTCGGCAGGGAGGTTGGGATCTGGTCTTGCATGGTTGCGCTACCTTGGGTTAGCCATCAGAGAGACGGAATTGGATGGGGACGATGACCCAGCCGCCAACTGCGCGGCCGTCCTTCGTTCCCGGACGAAACTTCCACGTGCGGACCGCACGTTGTGCCGCCTGGTCGAGGAAACGCGAACCACTGGAGCGCTGCATTTCGACGCGCTCGGGATCGCCATTCACGTCGACGTAGACGCGCAGGGTCACGGTGCCTTCCTCGCCACGGCGCATCGCCTGCGGCGGGTAGCGCAAGCCCTTGCGGTTGCGGTAGTCCGCACCGACGGCGGCGCCGGTGTCAGGCGGCGGCGGCGGTCCTGGCGGTGCCGGCGGTGCCGCGGCAACCGGGATGGCCATCTCCGACGGCGGCGCCGACGGAATCGGGGCCGGTTCCGGCGGGGGTGCCATCGGCGGCAGTTCCGGCGGCGGCTCTGGCGGCGGTTCTTCCGGCGGCGGTTCTTCCGGCGGCGGCGGCGGCTCCGGTGGCGGCGGCGGTGGCGGCGGCGGCGGTTCCATGAACACGACCTCGACCATGTCGTCGGTGTCGTCCTTGTCCGGATCGCCGGCACGTGGAGGTAACAGCAGCATGCTGAACATCACAACGTGCACGATGAACGCCACGCTCAGTCCCGCCACGCGTGGCCAGCGGACGCGGTTGTCTTCGATGTCTTCGTGGTATTCGTAGATGGCCATTGTTGGATCTGATCGTCAGGCGGATGGCCTCTGGCAAGTGCCGGAAGCCCTACGCTGGCTGCGGGGAAAGCGACGCTACACCAATGCCCCGCAGGGCACAAGCATTCACGCGCCTTTCATAATGCTTTTGCGGTCAACGGGCGCCCAGATTCTTCAACCAGAGTTCCGCGTTGCTGCGCGAGCGTTCGTGCTTCTGTGCTTCACGGAATGCAGCGATTGCCGCCGGGTTGTTGCCGGCCTCGGCCTCCACCTCCCCCAGGAGCAGGTAAGCCGTGCCCGGGTCGCTCAGATTGCCCTTGCGGATGGCCGTATTCAAGGCCTCGCGGGCATCGGCGTGGCGCTCGCGCTCGAGGAGCAGGTGGCCGCGCTGCTGGTCGGCGTTGCCGTCGTCGGCGGAGACGGCGGCGGCGCGGGTATAGGCATCGATCGCCTGGTCGATCATCTCGGCCTGGTAGTAGTTGTCGCCCAGTGCCCGCAGGATTTCCTTGTCGGCGGGCAGCGCGCCGGCCTCGAGGCCCGCGTTGATGGTCGCCGCGGCGTCGGCAGGGCGATCGGCATAGGCCTGAAGCTGGTAGAGCTGGCGCCAGTGCTGCGGATCCTGCAGCTTGCCGCTGCTGCGAAGCGTCTGCATGACCGGCAGCGCCTTCTCCAGCTGTTCCAGTTCGATGTAGGTCTGTGCCAGATTGATCTGGTACTTGACCTCGTCCGGGCGGCGACGGACCAGTTCTTCCAGGACCTGGGACGCACCCAGGTAATCTTCCTGTTCATAGAGCGCCGCCATTTTAAGCTCGTACAGGTTGTCGGACGGATTGCCCGCCGACGCGGCGATGGCCTCGTCGAGGACGGCGACCGCCTCTGCGTTGCGTTCCAGGCGGTAGAGGGCGTTGCCCTTCAGCGCATAGGCCTCGGGCTTGGTGGAGCCGCTTTCCCGGAACCACCGGTCGACGGCGGCGAGCGACTCCTCGTAGTTCTCTTCCATCAACTGCAACTGGGCGATCTGGTACATCAGCTGGAAGTGGTCGCGGTTCGGCAGGGCGTTGCCGTCGATGGCTTTCTGCCAGCGCTGGATCGCCGTCGCGACGTCATCCTGTTCGTAGGCGGCCTGGGCCAGACCCTGGTCGACCAGTCCCTGTTCGTAGGGGCTGAGGCGGCTGTTGCCGTCGAGCTCGCCCAGCGTGGCGGTGACCTTGTCGTACTCGCCCTCGTTGAGGTTGTCGTAGGCGGCCTGGATGCGGCGCATGTTGCGCTCGGTGGTCTTGCGCTCCGGTTCGGCGCGGGTCGAATTCGGATACGGATTCTCTTCCTCGGGTTGCGCCTGGCTGGAGCGCTGGCGCGATTCCCGGTCCTGCAGGCGCCCTTTGGCGGCGTCGGCGGGCAGCGCCGTGACGAGGGCGCTCAGCGGCAGGCTGATCAGGCTGATGGCAAGGATGAGACGTTTCATCGTGAATCCTTTGGATGGCGGGGGAAGCGGCGGGTCATGTCGACATGCCCCGTGCTACGTCCGGTTTCGTGGATGGTCTATTGTCAGGCGTCGCGAAGGCACTGGCGTTAAGCTGCCTTAACTTTTTGCATCACTGAAGCCGGCAGGACGGTGAACGGCCCTCGGAGCGCGCCTGCTCGAAGACTGCCTGCGCCCCTGGCAGTGCGCGGTTGAGCTGGTCGATCCGGCCCTGCGGGTCGGGATGGGTGGAGAGCCAGACCGAGGGGGCGGTGTTGGCGGCCTGGTTCATCCGCTGCCAGAGCGTGACCGCTGCGGCGGGATTGAAGCCGGCGCGCGCCATCAGGCGCTGCCCTTCCAGGTCCGCTTCGGTCTCATGCTTGCGCGAGAAGGGCAGCAGGACACCCACCTGCGCGCCGGCGCCCAGGGCGCCGAGGATCAACCTCGAGTTTTCCGGGGCTTTCGCATCGGCGACGACGGCCGCCGCCGTCAGCCCGGTCTGGGCGAGAATCTGCTGCGAGAAGCGTTCGCCACCGTGGCGGTACCACACATGCGCCAGCTCATGGCCGACGACGGCAGCGAGCTGGTCGGCGTTTTCCGCCACTGCGAACATGCCCGTGTTCACGCCGACCTTGCCACCCGGCAGGGCGAAGGCGTTGGCGGCGTCATCGACGAACACCTCGACCTCCCAGTCCTGGTCTCGCCAGGGATCCGGAAGCTGGGCGATGAGGGCATCGGCTATGCAGCGTACGTACTGCCTGTGGCGACCATCCGTGGAGAGCCGACCGCCGGTGCGCAGCGCCGAGAACGCCTGGGCGCCAAGACGGCTCATCTGGCTGTCGTCGACCACCATCGCCTGGCTGCGACCGGAAGGCGTGGTGGCGCAAGCCTGCAATGCCAGTGCGAGGGCTGTCACGAACACGATGCGCGGGGTCATGTCGCCATCTCCTGTGCCGGAACGACCCGATTCTAACGCCATGACAGCGCCTGCCAGGCTTCAGGTCGTGGCGAAATTCCGCTGCGCGAAGGCGATCCGTTCAGCCGGATCCGCGGACAATCCGCCTGCCTTCTTCAGGGCTTCGACTTTTTCCAGGCGGTGGCGCAGGCCATTTCCGTTGGCGATCTGGATGGCCAGGCCGGGGCGCGCATTCAGTTCCAGCACCATGGGTCCGCGATCCCGGTCGAGCACGATGTCGACGCCGACATAGCCCAGTCCCGACAACTCGTATGAGCGCGCGGCGATCATCAGCAGATCCGTCCAGTGCGGGATCGACAGGCCAACGATGGAGTGTTCGGTATCGGGGTGCTCGCGTACCGGCTCGTTGCCCCAGACGCCGCGTTTGGTGATGCCGCTGGGGATGTCGATGCCGACGCCGATCGCGCCCTGGTGCAGGTTGGCCTTGCCGTCCGACATGCGGGTCGGCAGGCGGATCATCGCCATGACCGGGTAGCCGAGGAAGGTGATGATGCGGATGTCGGGCACGCCTTTGTAGCTGACGCGTTCGAAGATCGGATCGAATTCGACGCAGTACTCGACCAGCAGGTGGTCGGGCTGGCCACCAAGCGAGAACAGGCCCGACAGGCCATTGGAGAGGTGATGCTGGAACTCTTCGCGGGTCATGAAGCTGCCGCTGGCGCGCCGATAGCGTTCGCCGCGGCGACCGTGGATGACCAGGATGCCGTCGCCGCCGGAACCATGGGCGGGTTTGACGACGAAGTTCGGGTACGGCTCCAGTTTCCGGTGCAGCGCCGCGATCTCGTGCTCTTCGCGGACGACCGCATACAGCTCGGGCACCGGCAGTCCCGCGGCCAGTGCCAGTTCCTTGGTCAGCAGCTTGTCGTCGACGCGCGGGTAGAACTTGCGCTGGTTGTAGAGCAGCACGTAATCGGCATTGCGTCCGTTCAGGCCCACCAGGCCGATCTCGCGCAGGCGACGTGCCGCCGCGAACGGGTTGAACATCTCAGCCCTCCTCGGGAGGTCGGGCCAGCGCCCGGAAGCGGGTGAGCTCGGTCAGTCGGTAACCGGAATAGCGGCCGAGGATCAGCGTGAATCCGAGCAGGATCAGCAGCATCTCCGGATAGACGAACATGAGGTGCTCCAGCGGCGGCCAGCTCATCACCAGGTAGGCCAGGCTGGCGATCATCAGCGAGCCGGCGGCCATCTTCATGGCGTAGCCGGCGCCGCGTTCATCCCAGGCCACCGATACGCGTTCAATGGTCATTGTCATGATGATCATCGGGAACAGCGCGATCGACAGGCCGACTTCCAGGCCGAGCCGGTTGGAGACGACGCTGACCAGCGCCATGATCAGCACCACGACGATGAGCACCGCCGTGAGCCGGGGCACCAGCAGCAGCTTCAGTCGCTCCATGTAGAAGCGCACCAGCAGGCCCAGACCGACGACCAGCGAGAACAATGTCAGGCCGGCCAGCAGCGACGTCCACTTGAAGGAGATTGCGATCAGGACCGGCATGAAGGTGCCGAAAGTCTTGACGCCCACGAGGTTGCGCAGGATCAGCATGATGAAGGCACCGACCGGCACCATCAGCAGGATGCGATAGACGTCCTGGGTCTGCAGCGGCAGGTTGAGCAGCGAATACGCCACCAGGTTCTCGTCGCGGACCTCCAGGCGGTCGACGGCCGCCTTGAGCGAATCCACCAGACTGCGCTGCATGCGGATGTCGAAGCGTGCGCGTGGCGAGCCGTCGATGTCGAGCACGGGCTTGCCACTCTTGCTCCAGAGGAACAGGTCGTTGGGCCAGCCGATGCTGCCGCTGCGGATGTCCAGTGTCCGCCACTCGTTGGCCTCGGTGTCGTAGACCTGCAGATACGGGCGCAGCTCGCCGGCGGCGGTCTCCTCCAGGCGCAGGCCCTGGATCACCCGTGCGGCGATATTCCGGATCGCCAGCAGCTCGGTGGCGAAGCGGGCGCGCTCGTGGTCGTCGGTGAGGCCCTGCATGAGCAGCGTCACTTCCTGCGCGGGTGTCGGGCTGGAGAGCTCGCGCAGGAGCTCGGCAGCGAAGCTGGCGCTGTCGACGCTGTGCTCACGGACGCGCTCCAGCAGCGATTGCGCAGCGCTGGAGAACGGTTCTTCAAGTTGAGCCGGCGATTGCAGCTGCGGCCGGTCGGTGTCGGCGCCCGGCACACCGTCGCGATAGATCGTTGCCCGGTAATACAGCGCCTGCGTGCCGCGTGCGCGCCGGATCGACCATTGCACCTCGCGGCTGCGGCCATCGCGGCTGCGCTCGGTGTTCATGCCGTAGCCGCGCGCCATGAAGTTCTCGTCGAGAATCGAATAGCCCGGTGGATCGAGCGGGATCTGCAGCAGGACCCGATTGGCGCCGCCACGGGCCTGGAATTCGACCCTCGCCTGCAGCTCCCAGACCTCCGCCTGTTCGACCGGCGTGATAGGGAACTTGAGGACCTTCCATTTATAGAAAAATGCGGACAGGCCGGCGGCGATCAGCAGCACCGCCAATACGTACAGATGGGTTTTTTTCATGAGCCACGAGCGTCCCTAGCTGGCGGGACAGTACAACGATCCGCGCATCCGTGCCACGGGCGCCAGCCGGCCGCGATCGCATGGCGGCCAGCGACATCGGGTCTTCCCGGACGGCAGACCCCTGGCGTCCGTCGCCAGCCGATCCCCGTGGATCAGACGTCGAGGTTTCCGACCCGAAGCGCGTTCTCTTCGATGAAATTGCGGCGCGGTTCGACGGCCTCCCCCATCAGCATCGAGAACATCTGGTCGGCTGCGACGCCATCCTCGATGGTGACCTGGAGCAGGCGCCGGGTTTCCGGGTTGACGGTGGTTTCCCACAGCTGCTCCGGATTCATTTCACCCAGGCCCTTGAAGCGCTGGATGGTGCGTCCGCGCTTGGCCTCATCGAGCAGCCAGCGGGCGACATCGGCAAACTTGTTGACGGATACGCTGCGGCCACCGCGGCGCAACTGGGCGCCAGGTTGGATCAGTCCGGCGAGCTGGACCGCCAGTGCGCCGAGTTGTCGGTAATCGCCGGAGTTGAAGAACGTCGCCGGCCAGTGCTGCAGCACCGACAGGCCGTGGTGTTGTCGCTCGATGCGCAGTGTCGGCCCCTGCTCTTCATCGATGGCGAGCGACAGTTGGTAGTGCGGACGACCCAGACCGTCGGTGTTGACCTTGCCGGTCAGGGCCGCCAGCCAGGGTGCGGTGAGTGCAGGATCGTGCAGCTGCGCCGTGGTAAGGGGTGCGGTGTCGACCAGCGCCTGGAGGATGGCGGGATCGTAGCGCGTACCGAGTCGGCTGATGATGGCCTGCGCGTTCTGGTACTCGGTGAGGAGTTTCTCGAGCGCCGGACCCTGCAGCGCCGGCGCATCGGGTGAATAGGCCAGTTCGGCGCCATCCACGGCGCTGGCGATCAGGAACGCGTCGAGGGCGGCATCGTCCTTGAGGTACTGCTCGTTGCGGCCCTGCTTGATCTTGTACAGCGGCGGCAGGCCGATGTAGATGTAACCGCGCTCGATCAGTTCGGGCATCTGCCGGTAGAAGAACGTCAGCAGAAGCGTGCGGATGTGCGATCCATCCACGTCGGCGTCGGTCATGATGATGATGCGGTGGTAGCGCAGTTTGTCGACGTTGAATTCGTCCTTGCCGATGCCGCAGCCGAGGGCGGTGATCAGCGTGCCGACTTCCGCCGACGAGATCATCTTGTCAAACCTCGCCTTTTCCACATTGAGGATCTTGCCCTTGAGTGGCAGGATCGCCTGGGTGCGGCGGTTGCGGCCCTGTTTCGCGGAACCGCCTGCGGAGTCACCCTCGACCAGGAACAGTTCGGACAGCGCCGGATCCTTTTCCTGGCAATCGGCCAGCTTGCCGGGCAGGCCGGCGATGTCCAGTGCACCCTTGCGCCGCGTCAATTCGCGCGCCTTTCTGGCTGCCTCGCGCGCGCGCGCAGCTTCGACGATCTTGGCCGTGATCGAACGGGCGTCAGCCGGATGTTCGTCCAGGAATTCGGCCAGCTTCTGGGCCATCAGCGTTTCGACGGCCCCCTTCACCTCGGAGCTGACCAGCTTGTCCTTGGTCTGCGATGAGAACTTCGGGTCGGGCACCTTGACGGACAACACCGCGATCAGTCCCTCGCGCATGTCGTCGCCGGCGAACTGGACCTTGGCATTCTTGCCCAGGCCGGAGCGCTCGATATAGCCCGAAAGGGCGCGGGTCAACGCGGCGCGGAATCCGGTCAGGTGGGTACCGCCGTCCTTCTGGCGGATGTTGTTCGTGAAACAGAACATCCGCTCTTCGTAGGCGTCCGTCCACTGCAGGGCGACTTCGACGCCGATTTCCGATTCCGTGCCGGCGAAGTAGGCGACCGAGGGATGGAGCGGCGTCTTCAACTGCGAGAGATGCTCGACGAAAGACCGGATGCCCCCTTCATATTCAAAGACATCCTTGCGCCCTTCCCCGCGTTCGTCGACCAGTTCGATTCGCAGGCCGGAATTCAGGAAAGCCAACTCGCGCAGACGCGTGGCCAGGATGTCGTAGTGGAATTCCAGGTTGGTGAAGGTCTTGCCACTGGGCTTGAAGCGCACGAGGGTGCCGCGCTTGTCGGTCGGACCGATCTCGCGAAGCGGGTACAGCGGCTCGCCATGGCTGTACTCCTGTTCGTATTCGCGGTTGTCGCGCCAGATCCGCAACCACAGGGATTCGGACAGCGCATTGACCACCGAGACGCCGACGCCGTGCAAGCCACCCGACACCTTGTAGGAGTTGTCGTCGAACTTTCCGCCTGCGTGCAGCACGGTCAGGATGACCTCCGCTGCCGAGCGGTTTTCTTCCTTGTGGATGTCGACCGGGATGCCGCGGCCGTTGTCCTCGACCGAAACGGTGCCTTCCTGGTGCAGGCAGACACGGATCCGTGTGCAGTGGCCCGCCAGCGATTCGTCCACCGAATTGTCGACCACCTCGAACACCATGTGGTGGAGACCGGTGCCGTCATCGGTGTCGCCGATATACATGCCGGGGCGCTTGCGAACGGCCTCCAGGCCTTTCAACACCTTGATCTTGCTTGAATCGTATTGGTCGGTCATGCCAGACAATGCTCGTCAGTACCTGCCGCGGGACGCGCGGCGGTGGGATGGACTAATTATAGCAGTTGGGTGACTTGACCCTGTTCCACGTGGAACATGCGATTGTCCGCGTCCTCGGCCAAGGCGGGACCTGGTGGCACGACCCCGGTCATCACCACCTGTGTCCCCGAGGCTCTCAACCAGGCCAGGAGCGCCGCCTGGTGAGCCATGTCCAACTCTGCCGCCAGGTCGTCACAGCACAGCACCGGCCAGTGTCCGTTGGAATCACGGAACAGCTCGGCCTGCGCCAGAAGACAGGCCACTGCCGCCAGCTTGCCCTGCCCGCGCGAAAGCTGGTCATGATCGAGGCCGTCTTCAAGCACCAGCCGCCAATCGCCGCGGTGCGGGCCACGCTGGGTGAACCCCCGCTCGCGATCCGTGGAACGCCCTTCGCGCAACGCCGTCGCCAGATCAAGGTCGGGAGACCAACCGGATCGAACCCGAATGCCGGAGACGTTCAACCCCGGCGCGATATGCCGGATCAGTGGCAGCAGCCGGCGCTCTAGATCAAGGCTGACCTGCAGACGATGGCGGTGAATGAACGACCCGGACTCGGCCAGCTCCGACTCCCAACCGGACAGTTCCACGTCGGTCACCACGGCCGAACGCAGGCTGGCATTACGCTGCTTCAGCGCACGGGCATAACGACGCCAGACCCCAAGAAACTCTGGTTCCACGTGGAACAACAACCAATCGAGATAGCGTCGACGGTTTTCGGACGGTCCGCTGATCAGCTCATGACAACCCGGTTCCAGCGTTACGACGGGCAACGTTCGGACGAAGTCGGAAAGGTTTCCGACGGTCTCCCCATTCCGCCGCAAAGACCACCCCGACGCGCCCAGCGCCAGTCCCAACCTTTCCGTCGGCGAACTGGCGGCGTCAAACCGGCATTCCGCGAAGACCGACAAACCGTCAGTCCCGAGTCTGATCAGATCAGAAGCATGCCGACCCCGGAAGGACCGCCCGTGACCCAGTAGATGGATGGCTTCGAGAAAGCTGGTCTTCCCGGCACCATTGCTGCCGGTCAACACATTGAAGTGCCGCCCCAGCTCGGCCTCGACCGATACCAGGTTACGCACATTGGCGACGCAGATCCGACGAATCCGCATCGCGTCACCATGAGTTTCAATCACATGCGCATGGGCATGACAACGTGACGGGCCCGGGACTCGTCCGCGTCAGAAATCAGGCAGCTGGAGTTGCCATCCCGAAGCCTCAGATCCACCTGCTCGCCCCGCAGAGAGCCCAATGCATCCAGCACGTAGGTCACGTTGAAGGAGATCTGCAAACCATCGGCGTTGCTTTCCGCACCCAACTCCTCGATCGCCTCTTCCTGCTCACTGTTGTGGGCGACGATCCGCAACTGCTGCGGAGTGACCTCAAGACGCACACCACGGTATTTCTCGTTCGACAGGATAGCTGCGCGGCTCAACGCCGCACGCAGCTGGTCACGATCCACCCGCACCTGCTTGTCAGCGCCAATCGGCATCACCGCCTCGTAATCCGGGAAACGGCCGTCGATCAGGTTCGAGGTGAACTGGACGTCGGCACGACCCAGCCGCAGGTGGCTGCGACCGAACTCGAGGCGCAGCAGATCATCGCCACCCTCCAGCAGGCGCTGCAGCTCCAGAACCGCCTTTCGCGGCAACAGCAGCTGTCGGTCCGTTCCGGTATGGCCCGGCAGGTCGGCCTGGCACGTGGCCAGTCGATGCCCATCCGTCGCGACGGCGCGCAGAGATCCATCCCGCAGATCGAAGAGCATGCCATTCAGATAGAAACGGACGTCCTGCACCGCCATGGCAAACGCGACGCGGTCGATGAGGTCCTTGAACACGCCTTCGGGCAGCTCGAGGACGTCGTTGATCTCCCTGGCCTCCAGAGCCGGGAACTCGGCCGCCGGCAGCGTCGCCAGCGTGAATCGGCTGCGGCCGGCCTTGACCAGGACCCGGTCACCCTGCTGCTCGACCGTCACCATGCTTCCGTCAGGAAGTGCCCGGCAGATGTCGACCAGCTTCCGCGCCGGGACGGTGACCTCGCCATCCACCGAGTCCGACACCTCGGCGCTGCCGATGATCTCCAGCTGAAGGTCGGTGCCCGTGAACGAAACACGACCCGAGCGCACCGAGACAAGAAGGTTCGCCAGGATCGGCATGGTCTGTCGCTTTTCAACGACGCCAATCACCGCCTGCAAGGGCTTGAACAGTGCTTCCCGCTGGATTTGGAACCGCATGGGCAGACCTCAACTAGTTGCTCTTGTCTGTTGAAGATTGTTGTTGTTAAGGGCCTCCTGGCGCCTCAACAACCCGCAAATTCTGAATCAAATCAATTGCTTGCATCAAAAAAACCTGTGCGCAAACCGGTTCGCCAGCGTGTGATGACTCTGTGCATAACTTTTTCGCCGCCTTTCAGCCACAGTGTATCCACAAGCGCTCAACTGGTTAACGTGCGGATCAACTTGTCCCAGTCCTCCCGCGCCCGACCATCGGTTTCCACCAGCTTGCGCACGACCCGGCAGGCGTGAAGCACGGTCGTGTGGTCGCGCGAAAAGGCCTCACCAATCTCCGGGAGGCTGTGCTCGGTCAGTTCCTTCGCCAGCGTCATCGCCATCTGCCGCGGACGCACCACCGACCGCTGGCGACGCTTCGACACCAGGTCGCCGTGGCGCAGGCCGAAGTAGTCGGCAACGGTTTTCTGGATGTTCGGGATGCTGACCAGTCGCTCCTGGACGCTCAGGTGGTCGCGCAGTGCCTCCTGGGCGAACTCAAGCGTGATGGCCCGGCCGCTGAGGTTGGCGCGTGCCGACAGCGTGTTCAGGGCGCCCTCCAGCTCGCGCACGTTCGAACGCATGCGCTTGGCGATCAGGAAGGCGACGTCGTCAGGCAGGCTCAGTTCCATCGCCTGTGCCTTGCTCAGCAGGATGCTCACCCGCGTCTCGAAATCCGGCGGCTCGATGGCCACGTTCAGGCCCCAGCCGAAGCGCGACTTCAGGCGCGGCTCCAGGCCTTCGACCTCCTTCGGATAGCGGTCGCAGGTCAGCACGATCTGCTGCTTGCCCTCGAACAGCGCATTGAAGGTGTGGAAAAACTCTTCCTGGGTACGGTCCTTGCCGGCGAAGAACTGGATGTCATCGATCAGGAGCGCGTCGACGCTGCGGAACTGCCGCTTGAACTCGTCCATGCGGTTGCTCCGCAGCGCCCGGATCATCTCGCTGACGAAGCGTTCGGAGCGCATGTAGACGACCCGCATGCCAGGCCGGTTCTGCTTCATCACATGACCGGCCGCCAGCAGCAGGTGGGTCTTGCCCAGGCCGGTGCCGCCGTACAGCAGCAACGGGTTGTAGACCTCGCCCGGCTTCAGGGCCACCTGCAGCGCAGCCGCCTTGCCCAGTTCGTTCGACTTGCCTTCGACGAAATTGTCGAAGGTGTAGCGCGCATCCAGATTGGACTCGATCGGCGGCAGCCGCTCGCCACCGGATTGCCGCGACCCGGGTGCTTCCGGTTCGTCGCTGGGTCGCTGGCCGACCTTCAGGCGAACGACCACGGGCGAGCCCTGCAAGGCCTGGAGAAGCTCCTGGATGCGTTCGAGGAAGTGCTTCTGTACGCGTTCGGCCACGTAGACGTTGGCGGCATACAGCAGCAATTCGCCGCTGGCCGATTGCTGCGGCTGCAGGGGCACCAGCCAGGTATGCAGGTCCTCGGCGTTGAGCTCGCCTTCCAGGCGCCGCAGGCAACGCTGCCACAATTCGGCCATCGCGATCGGTTTCTCGTTACAACGCGTATGCGGTGGATCAGTGTAACCGGTTGCAGCGCCCTGCCGGGTACCTGCGCGGCGGCGGTGGCGAGGGCCGGCGAACGGGTGCATTTGACCGGCGCCGCACCAGCGCCTACAATGCCCGCCCTTTGCCGACGACCTTGGGTCTGCCGCCATGAAACGCACTTTCCAGCCCAGCAACCTCAAGCGCGCCCGTACCCACGGCTTCCGCGCCCGCATGAAGACCGCCGACGGTCGCAAGATCCTCTCGGCCCGTCGTGCCAAGGGCCGCCAGCGCCTGATCCCGTAAGCGGGACGGCCCAACCGTGCGCGCCGCCACGCCGACGCGCGCGAGTGTGCTGAGTGGCAAGCCGGCGTTCGACCGCGTCTTCGCCGCACGGCTGAAGCGCAACTCGCGCTATTTCCGCTTCCACTACGCAGCCAGCGAACTCGATCATGCCCGCCTGGGCATGGCGGTAAGCCGCCGTGTCGACAAGCGCTCGGTCGTGCGCAACCGCCTGCGCCGCCAGATCCGCCACAGCTTCCGCCTGGCCGCGGCGCAGTTGCCGTCCCTGGATATTGTCGTCAACGCGAAGCCGGAAGCCGCCCAGGCGCCGCGCGACGAAGTCTGGCGTGACCTCATCGAAGCCTGGCCTCGTCTGGCCATTTGATTGATCGGCTCGCCACGAACCGCGACAATCCCCTTCCTTTGCCTTTCCTACACGACGGGTCACCGCCCGCCCGCCCAGTCTCATGCCCAATACCCGCGTTCTGCTTTTCGTCGCCTGGCTGTTCGTCGCCTACCTGCTCTGGCAGGCCTGGGGCGATTTCAACCAGCCCGCCCCGGCCGCCGCGCCCGCCCCGGCCAGCGTTGGCGATGCCAGCCCGGCCGCGCCGGGCGCGACCCTGACGGCAGGCAGCAGCGAAGGTGTCCCCAGTGCACCCCAGGTCGCCGCCGATGCACCGGCCGCGGCGCCGGGCACGGCAATGGCGGCACCGGGACAGCGCATCACCGTCGAGACAGATGTCCTGCGGCTGGTGATCGACAGCCGCGGTGGCACGATCGTGTCGGCAGAACTGCTCGACTATGCGGCCACCCTGAAGTCGGAACAGCCGGTCGAGCTGCTCAGCGACGATCCGACGCGCCTGTTCCATGCCCGCAGTGGGCTGGTCAGCAATACCGGCGTCGCCCCGGACCATACGGCGCTGTATCAGATCGAGCAGGACCGCTACGTCCTCAGCGGAGACCGCATCGAGGTTCCGCTGACATGGACCGATGCCAGCGGCATCACGGTCCGCAAGACCATCACCCTCTACCGCGGCGCCTACACCATCGATGTCCGCCACCAGCTGCGCAACGACAGCGGCGCGCCCTGGTCGGGCACGGCGTACCGGCAGCTGCAGCGTGTGCCGCTGCGTACGGGCGCCAGCTTCTCGTTCACCGACGCCACCGCGATCACCTTCCATGGTCCGGCCTGGTACAGCCCCGAGGAGCGCTACGAGAAGCAGCAGTTCGACGATGTCGCCTCGACGCCGTTGCGCCGTGACATCACCGCCGGCTGGGCCGGCATGCTGCAGCACTATTTCCTGGCCGCCTGGATTCCGCCAGCCGACCAGGCCAACCGCTACGAAACCTCGCAGGTGGCGAACAGCCAGCCGACGCGCTTCACCATCGGCCAGGTCGGCACCACCGCGACCACGGTCGCGCCGGGCGAGGAGTGGAGCGACACCTCGCGCCTGTGGGTCGGTCCAAAGCTGCAGAACGTGCTGCCGGACGTCGCCCCGGGCCTGGAGCTGACCGTCGACTACGGCATCTTCACTTTCCTGGCCAAGCCGCTGTTCTGGGCCCTGGACAAGTTCCACAGCCTGGTCGGCAACTGGGGCTTGGCCATCATCCTCGTCACCCTGTTGATCAAGGCGGTGTTCTTCAAGCTGTCCGAAGCGCAGTACCGCTCGATGGCGAAGATGCGCAAGCTGCAGCCGCGCATGGCGCAGCTGAAGGAACGCTACGGCGACGACCGCCAGAAGATGAACCTGGCGATGATGGACCTGTACAAGAAGGAAAAGATCAACCCGCTCGGTGGCTGCCTGCCGATCCTGGTGCAGATCCCGGTCTTCATCGCGCTGTACTGGGTGCTGCTGGAATCCGTCGAACTGCGCCACGCGCCGTTCTTCGGCTGGATCCAGGATCTTTCCGCCCGCGATCCGTACTACATCCTGCCGGTGCTCAACGGCGCGGTGATGTGGCTGACGCAGAAGCTGTCGCCGAGCCCGGGCATGGATCCGATCCAGCGTCGCATCTTCCAGTTCATGCCGATCATGTTCTCGGTGATGTTCGCCTTCTTCCCGGCCGGCCTGGTGCTCTACTGGACCACCAACGGCGCCCTCGGCCTGCTGCAGCAATGGTTCATCACCAAGCGCATCGAGGCCGGCGAAAAGGCCTGAGCGGGGCGCGCGGGAACCCGCGGCGATGACGGCTCGGGACACCATCGCCGCCATCGCCACGCCGGCCGGCCGCGCCGGCATCGGCATCGTGCGGCTGTCCGGTCCGGACGCCCACGACATCGCGCAGCGACTCTGCGGCATCCGCGCCCGACCCCGCCACGCCCACTACGCGCGCTTTCGCGACGCCGCCGGCGCCACGCTGGACAGCGGCCTGCTGCTCTACTTCCCGGCGCCGCATTCGTTCACCGGCGAGGACGTGGTCGAACTGCAGGCTCATGGCAACCCGGTCCTGATCGACCTGCTGCTGCAACGACTCTACGCGCTGGGTGCGCGACCGGCGCGGCCGGGCGAATTCTCCGAACGGGCGTTTCTTGAAGGTCGCCTCGACCTGGCACAGGCCGAAGCCGTCGCCGACCTGATTGCCGCCGGCAGTGCCGCTGCCGCGCGTGCCGCGCAGCGTTCGCTGGAGGGCGAGTTCTCCCGGCGTGTCGACCGGCTGCTGCAGTCACTGGTCGAGGCCCGGTTGCATGTTGAAGCGGCGATCGACTTTCCCGAAGAGGACATCGATTTCCTGGCCGACGGCCAGATCGCCGCGCGCATCGGCGCCGTGATCGAAGCCCATGCGCACCTGCTGGAAGCCGCCGAGCGCGGCCAGCGCCTGCGCGATGGACGGGTGATCGCCATCGTCGGTCGCCCGAACGCCGGCAAGTCCAGCCTGCTCAACGCGCTGGCCGGCAGCGAACGCGCCATCGTCACCGACATCGCCGGCACGACGCGCGACGTGCTGCGCGAGGACATACGCGTCGGCGGCGCCACGCTGACCCTGGTCGATACCGCCGGACTGCGCGACACCGACGACACCGTCGAGGCCGAGGGCGTGCGCCGCGCCCGCGCAGAGCTCGCCCGCGCCGACCATATCGTGCTGGTGGTCGATGCGCGGCATCCGCACGATGTCACCGCGCTGCGAGCAGAGTGTCCCGTCGGCGTACCGGTGACGGTGCTGTACAACAAGATCGACCTGACCGATGCCTGCGACGGTGCCGGCAGCGATGCGCACAGGTCGGTAATCGCCGCGGCGGACACCACGGTGCTGCGGATATCGCTGCGCACCGGCGAAAACCTCGACGCCGTGCGCGCGCATCTCGCCAACCTGGCTGGGGCGGCGGACAGTGCCGAAAACACCTTCAGCGCCCGCGCCCGACACGTCGATGCGCTGCGCCGCACCGGCGAGCACCTGCGCGAAGCGCTGGTACAGCTGCAGCACGGTGCCGGGGACCTTGCCGCCGAGGAACTGCGCCTGGCACAGCAGGCGCTGTCCGAGATCACCGGCGCCTATTCGCCGGATGACCTCCTCGGCGCCATTTTCTCCAGCTTCTGCATCGGCAAGTAGCGCCGCCCGGCGGTGCTGGAAGGTTGCTGCGCGGGGAGGTACAGGCGACACACCCGCGCTTGGACGGGCGGCAGGCCCTGCGCCCTGCGATGCACTGCTTCAGCGCAGGCGCTATTTGGTGGCCCGGCCAGGCATGCGGCCGCCCCGATCACCCGAGGCCGACCACCACCGATGTCGCGGGGTAAAAAGTCGCGCCGGTCAATTCCCGCTGCACGAGGTACCGCGCCGGCTCATTCTCAGCTGGAAATCGCCAGGCGTTCCTGCTGGTAGATACGCACCGTGATCAAGGCGAGCAGCAGCCCGGCCAGCAGCGTGCAGCCGATGCTGGCGGCGTACTGCCAGGGCAGCACCGCTTCGCCACGGACGATCTGGCTGATGATGAAGTGCTGGCCGAGCAGGGGCGTGGCGTACATCCAGTCGGCCGGCTTGACCGGGTTGATGGCCATGAACAGCGACGGCAGCGCCGGCACGATCATCAGCATCGACAGCCAGGTCTGCGCCTCCCGGAAGCTCTTGCTGAAGGCGGCCACCAGCGTCTGTGCCGATGCGGCCAGCAGCGCCAGCGGCGCCACGACCAGCAGGGCCAGGCAGGCCGAGGCGAAATCCAGCTTCAGCGTGAAACCGAGCGGTCCCAGCGGAATCAGGCGCAGGAACACCATCAGGCCGAAGACCGAGATGGCCACCGCTGCGAGCGAAAAGGCGGTGGTGGCGGCCAGCTTGCCGGCCAGCACCTGGCTGCGCGGCACCGGATTGATGAGCAGCGCTTCCAGCGACTGCCGTTCGCGCTCGCCGGCAGTGGTGTCGATGGCCAGGTACATGCCGCCGAGGAAGGCGCCGAGGATGAGCATGTACGGCAGGAACGCCAGCAGCATGCCGGCGCGGCTCTGCGCGCTGCTCTGATCGCGCTCGATCACCATGACAGGGCGGGCGATCTGCGGATCGATGCCACGCACCGTCAGCCGCAGCGCCGCGTGCGTGGCGCCGTAGGCTTCAAGCAGCCGGGTGGCGCGTTGCACCGAGGCCGAGGTGAACTGCCGCGATTCGTCGAACACCAGTTCCACCGGCGCCGGCTGGCCGCTGCGCCAGCGCTCGCCATACTCGACCGGAATGCGCAGGACCAGTTCCTCGTCCTGGTCGCGAACGGCCTTTTCCGGATCGGCCGGCGCGTCCTCGATGACCACGCCGTTCTGGCGCAGGTGCGCGATCAGGTTGGGCGCGTGCTCGGCGCCGGCCACCGGCAGGTCCAGCGGCTTCTCGGCGCGCTCGCTGGCCTTGTTGATCATGAAGCCGATCAGCAGGACGAACAGCAGCGGACCGAACAGCGGACCGAACACCAGCGAATTCATCACCGTGCGGCGGTCGCGCAGGTTTTCCATCGCTTCCTTGCGGAATACCGTGAACCAGGCGCTCATGACAGGCCCTCCTCGCTGCCGATGACCTGGACGAACACGTCCTCCAGGTTGTCCATGCCGGTCTGCGCGCGCAGCTCGTCCGGCGTGCCCTGCGCCACCACACGACCATGCGCGATCACCACGATGCGGTCACACAGCGCCGCCACCTCCTGCATGATGTGGCTGGAGAACAGCACGCAGTGGCCGGCTTCGCGCAGGCCGAGCAGGAAGCGCCGCATCGCCCGCGTCGCCATCACATCCAGACCATTGGTCGGCTCGTCGAGCAGGATGTTCTGCGGCGCATGGATCAGCGCCCGCGCGATCGCGGTCTTGACGCGCTGTCCCTGAGAAAAACCTTCCGTCTTGCGGTCGGCGATGGCGCCGAGGTCCAGTGCCTGGATCAGCTGGTCGCAGCGCTCGCGCAGCGTTGCCTCGTCCAGGCCCTGCAGGCGGCCGAAGTATTCGATGTTCTCGCGCGCGGTCAGGCGCTTGTACAGGCCCTTGGCATCGGGCAACACGCCCATGCGCCGCCGCGCCAGCAATGAATCGGCCTGGGCGTCGACGCCATCGATCCGGATCGTGCCGGCATCGGGACGCATCAGCGTATAGAGCATGCGCAGCGTCGTCGTCTTGCCGGCGCCGTTCGGCCCGAGCAGGCCGGTGATGCCGCCGTCGTGGGCGGTGAAACTGACACCGTCCACCGCCTTGATGGCGCCGAAGGCCTTGCGCAGTCCTTGCACCTCAAGCATGCGTCACCTCGCGTATGGGACAGCGCGCGCTCATGGCGCGCTGCCGTTGAAGTTCAGGTAGAAGCCGGGCGCCGACATGTTGTCGACGCAGTCCGCATCCAGGTCGGCGACCTTGGCGTCGCGGATGAAGCGGGTCAGCAGTCGCGGCATGCAGCCACGCGCCTGGACGATATGCCCCTGGCCCGGGGCAACCAGGTGGCGGGCGTTGCCGAGCGTCGCCAGCGCGCGCTCGGCGTAGGAGGGCGGTGTCACCGGGTCGTACTCGCCGGAAAGCAGCAGCACCGGCAGGTCGGAATCGACCGGCTGCTTGAAAGTCGCCGGCGCCCGCGGCACCGGCCAGACCTCGCACTGCGCCATCAGGAAAGACACCATCTCGGCACCGATCAGGCTGGTGTCCTCGGGGTTGGCGCGCAGCCAGGGCGCATCCTCGCTGCAGGTTACCGACAGCTGCATGCCGTGCGCGAGCATGTCGTCGAGGCTGGCGACGATCATGCGGGCCTGCGCCAGCAGCGGCTGCGGATCGCCTTCGCGAGCCTGGTGCAGCAGCAGCGGCAACAGCGCGATGGTCTCCGGCTGGTACGCGTAGAGACGTGCCGTCAACGCCAGTGTCGCTTCGCTGAGCGGCGTTTCGACGGGCTCGCGGCTGCGTGGGTCGGCCACCATCACCGTCGTCGGCGCTTCGCGGTAGCGCAGGCGCAGTTCCTGAAGGGTTTCCCAGGGATCGCCAAAGGCGGCATGGCAGGCCTCGTCCTCGCGGCAGCGCTGGAACTGCGCGGCCAGCGCCTCGTCCAGGTGCCGGCCATGGTCCTGGCCCAGCGCGACATCCTGCGGTACCACGCCGTCGAGCACGACCGAGCGCAGGCTGTCCGGATAGGCCTGCAAATAGGCCAGCGCGACACGCGTGCCGTACGAGCCGCCAACGATGTTCCAGCGCTCGATGCCCAGCGTCTTGCGCAGCGCTTCCAGGTCGGCCAGGTAATCGCGCGTCGTGTAGTGGGCGACATCGCCGTCGATGCCGGCCAGGCAGTCGCGCGCCATCTGCTGGATCTGCTCGCGATCCGGGGTCGGCGCGGTGGGGTCGTCGAGACCCGGCATCGGGCACTTCAGCGGATTCGAGCTGCCGGTACCGCGCTGGTCGACGAGGATCACCTCGCGCTGGCCGAGCAGCTCGCGATAGGCCGGCGCGACCTGCGGAAAGCTCTCCGTCGCCGCCTGCCCCGGTCCGCCGGCCAGGAACACGATCGGATCGGGCAGCGGCCGGCTGGCGCGGGACGCGACCTTGGCCACGCGCAGCGTGATCCGCCTGCCGTCGGGCTCGGCGTGGTTCTCCGGCACCTCGAATTGCGCACAGCGCGCGTCCATGCCGGACACCGCCTGCGGCGGTTTCAGTTCACAGCGGCTGAATTCGAGTGCGAGGGCGGGGGGCGCCAGGAGCGCGGCGCCACAGGCGGCAAGGCGGATCAGTCTGGTCATGCGGTCTATCCTGTAGCAACCGGGCGGGCCCGGGCAGTGACGACAGTCATGGGGTCCGGCCATCGGCCGGGGGCGCGGACAGCGCCCGGGGCGACGGCGGCGAAATGTACTTTTCGCGGCGGATGTGCGGAATCGGCAAACCGGCCGCCTTGAGGGCCTCGAATGCCGCGTCGACCATGTTCGGGTTGCCGCACAGGTAGGCGATGTCCTGTTCCGCCGTTGGCGACAGCTCTGCCAGCGCGGCCTGCACATAGCCGCTGCGCTCGTAAGGACGCGCGGGGTCGTAGCCACCGCGTGAAAAACAGGGTCGGAACTCGAAGCCCGGCGTCGCCTCGGCGAAGGCGGCGAATTCCTCGCCATACAGCAGCTCGTCCGGTGTGCGCGCGCCGAACAGCAGGACGAAGCGCTGGCCGCGCTCGGCAATGCGGCGGCGGATCAGCGGCAGCATGGAACGGTAGGGCGTGACGCCGGTGCCGGTGGCGACCAGGAGGTAACGCTGGTTGCGGTCGCCTTCCTGCAACACGAGGCGGCCGTTCGGCCCGGTGGCCTGGATGCGGTCGCCCGGCGAGAGTCCTTCGAACAGCGCGGTGGCGGCGCCCCCCGGCACAAAGGACACCGCCAGTTCGATCTCGTCGGCACCGGCCTCATCGGCCAGCGTGGCGATCGAGTAGCTGCGTCGCAACTGCACGCCTTCGTGCTCGAAATGCACCTGCACGAACTGGCCCGGAATGAAAGGCTGTCGCGCCCCGTCACTGCGCACGAAGGTGTAGTGGCGGACGGCGGGTGCCAGCGGGCGGCTGGAGACGAGCGTCAGCTCGAAATGATCCATGGACGGACTGCGTACGACGGGAGTGGGTCGGACGGACAGGACGCGCCTGGATGCCGTCGCGGCGATTCAGGTGCGCCATGGTCCCGCCGGCGAGCGCCTATACTAACCGGCCTACCCAGCCGACCCAAGCATGAGCCAGCCGACCGCCCTTTCGATCCGCGACCTGCGCAAGACCTACGGCAACGGCGTCGAGGCATTGAAAGGCGTCAGCCTGGAGGTGGCAGACGGCGATTTCTTCGCCCTGCTCGGTCCCAATGGCGCCGGCAAGTCGACGCTGATCGGCATCGTCTCGTCGCTGGTCAACGCCAGCGCCGGCGAAGCCGACGTCTTCGGCGTCAGCGTGCTGCGCGAGCGCAGCCGGGCGATGAGCCTGATCGGCCTGGTGCCGCAGGAACTCAACTTCAACATGTTCGAGAAGCCGGTGGACATCCTCGTCAACCAGGCCGGCTTCTACGGCGTCCCGCGGCGCATCGCCCTGGAGCGCGCCGAGAAATACCTGACGCAGCTGGCGCTGTGGGACAAGCGCAACGTCATGTCGCGAACCCTCTCCGGCGGCATGAAGCGCCGGCTGATGGTGGCGCGGGCGATGATGAACGAGCCGCGACTGCTGATCCTCGACGAGCCCACCGCCGGCGTCGACATCGAGATCCGCCGGTCGATGTGGTCGTTCGTGCGCCAGATCAACCAGGCCGGCACCACGGTGATCCTCACGACGCACTACCTCGAGGAGGCCGAGCAGCTGTGCCGCAACATCGCCATCATCGACAAGGGCGGGATCATCGAGAACACCTCGATGCGCGCCCTGCTGGCCAAGCTCGACGTCGAGCAGTTCGTGCTAGACATCGACGGCGCGACGCCGGCCCTGCCACAGCTCGATGGCGTGCGCTTCGTTCTGGTCGATGCGCAGACCCTGGAAGCGGAGGTGCCCAAGCAGGTCGATCTCAGCGCCGTCTTCGCCGCGCTGAACGCCAGCGGCGTCCGCGTCAAGTCGATGCGCAACAAGGCCAACCGCCTCGAGGAACTGTTCATGCGACTGGTCGACCGACCGGCGGAGGTGGCGTGATGGACGCCCGCGAAGTCGCCGACCACGCCGGCTACGGCGCCCGCGAGAAGTGGGTCGCGCTGCTCACCATCCTGCGTCGCGAGGTCAGCCGCATCCTGCGCATCTGGAGCCAGACGCTGGTGCCCCCGGCGATCACCATGACGCTGTACTTCCTGATCTTCGGCACGCTGATCGGCGGCCGCATCGGGCAGATGGACGGCATCGCCTACATCGACTTCATCGTTCCCGGCCTGGTGATGATGAGCGTCATCACCAACAGCTACGGCAACATCGTTTCCAGCTTCTTCGGCGCCAAGTTCGGCAAGCATGTCGAGGAGATGCTCGTCTCGCCGATGCCCAGCTGGGTGATCCTGGCCGGCTACGTCGGCGGCGGCGTGTTGCGCGGGCTGATGTGCGGCGTCATCGTGCTGCTGATCGCCATGATGTTCACCACCGTGCGCATCGCCAATCCGCTGGTGACGGTGAGCAGCGCGATCCTCACTGCCATCGTGTTCTCGCTGGCCGGCTTCATCAACGCCGTGTTCGCGCGCAAGTTCGACGACGTCGCCATCGTGCCGACCTTCATCCTCACGCCGTTGAGCTACCTGGGCGGCGTGTTCTATTCGATCAGCCTGCTGCCGCCGCTCTGGCAGGCGGTGTCGCAGGCCAATCCGATCCTGCACATGGTCAACGCCTTCCGCTACGGCCTCCTCGGCGTCAGCGACGTGTCCCTGGCCACCGCCTATGCCGTCATCGGCATCGCCACGGTGGTACTGACCGCGATTTCACTCTGGTTGTTGCATCGCGGCATCGGCCTGCGCAGCTAGTCGCGCCAAGACCGGCCCAACCTGTAGAGTCATACCGGACCCCATACGAAGCACTCCTCATGGAATGGATAGCAGATCCATCGGCCTGGATGGGCCTGGCGACACTGATCGTGCTCGAGCTGGTGCTCGGCATCGACAACCTGGTGTTCATCGCGATCCTCGCGGACAAGCTGCCGCCCGAGCAGCGCGACAAGGCCCGCCTGATCGGCCTGAGCCTGGCCCTGGTCATGCGTCTGGCGCTGCTGGCGAGCATTTCCTGGCTGGTGACGCTGACCGAGCCGCTGTTCGCGGTATTCGGCCATGAGTTCTCGGGTCGTGACCTGATCCTGCTCGGCGGTGGCCTGTTCCTGCTCTTCAAGGCGACCATGGAGCTGCACGAGCGCCTCGAGGGCAGCGACCATCGCACCGCCGGCAAGCAGGTCTTCGCCAGCTTCGGCGTCGTGCTCGCCCAGATCGTCGTGCTCGATGCGGTGTTTTCGCTGGACTCGGTGATCACCGCCGTCGGCATGGTCGACCATCTGACGGTGATGATGATCGCCGTCGTACTGGCCATCGTCGTGATGATGATCGCCAGCAAGCCGCTGACCCGTTTCGTCAGCGCCCATCCGACGCTGATCATCCTCTGCCTCGGCCTGCTGCTGATGATCGGTTTCAGCCTGGTCGCCGAAGGCATGGGTTTCCACATCCCGAAGGGCTACCTCTACGCGGCCATCGGTTTTGCCATCGTCATCGAGACCTTCAACCAGGTCGCCAGCGCGAACCGCCGCAAGGTCGACCGTCGCCGGCCCTTCCGCGACCGCACCGCCGACGCCGTGCTGCGCATGCTCGGCGGGCGCGTCGAGTACGGCAGCGAAGCCGCCCTGCAGCCGGCGTCGGCCACCATCGACACCAGCGCCGCGCAGATGGAAGCCGCGTTCCAGCCGGCCGAGCGCAGCATGATCCAGGGCGTGTTGACGCTCGCCGAGCGTCCGGTCACCGCCATCATGACGCCCCGCACCGACATCGACTGGATCGATCTCGATGACGAACCGGAGCGCGTGCGCCGCGAGCTGGTCGAAACCCCCTATTCGCGCGTGGTCGCCGTGCGCGATGGCCGCAGCGACGATCCGCTGGGCATCCTGCAGAAGAAGGACCTGTTGCCCGACCTGCTCGCCGGTCGCGACCTCGACCTCGACCGGCACATCCTGCAGCCACCGGTCCTGCCGGAATTCGCCACCGTGCTGGCGGCGCTGGAACGCTTCAAGCGCGAACCGCTGCAGCTGGCCTTCGTCGTCGACGAATTCGGTTCCCTGATCGGGCTGGTCACCGCCACCGACGTCATGGAGGCGATTGCCGGCGAACTGCCGGACGAACACGATCCGGTCACGGCGTTGATGGTGCTCAACGACGACGGCACATGGACGGTGGATGGCCGGACGGGGCTGGATGAGCTTCGTGACCGCCTCGGGCTCGACCTGTCCGACGACGTCGACTACCACACGGCCGCAGGCCTGGTGCTCGAGGCCATGGGCAGCATTCCCGGCGAAGGCGAGGGTATCGATATCGGCAGCTGGCGCTTCACCGTCGATGCCATGAGCGGCAACCGCATCGAACGCCTGGTGGCGCAGCCGCTTCAGGCCGAGTCCGACGCAGACTGAGCGGCGCTGCGCGCGGCAATGCCGCCACCGGGTTCTGCCCGCCGCGGCGGCTGCAGGTCCGGTCGCTGCGGGCGGCACGCGGCCGGTCCGACGCTGTCGCGCCGGGTGCCGGCGCGGCGCTGCGAAGATGTCAGTCCGACACCACCGGCGGCAGCGAAAAGAACGCCCGCGCCGTCGCCGTCGTGGCGGCAGCGGTCACGGCGATGTCCTCGCCACGGTCTCGCGCCAGTTCCTCGACGATATGCGCCAGGTACATCGGCTCGTTGCGGCGATGCGAGGGCATCGGCCGCACCGTGCGCGGCAACAGGTAGGGCGCATCCGTTTCGATCATCAGGCGGTCGGCGGGAATGTCGCGGACCAGTTCGCGCAGGTGCAGGCCGCGGCGTTCGTCGCAGAGCCAGCCGGTGATGCCGATATGCCAGCCGGCATCGAGATAGGCGCGCATTTCCTCGCCACTGCCGGTGAAGCAATGCACCACGGCCGCACCGAGACGGCCGCTGAAGTCGCGCAGGATGGCCATGAAATCGGCGTGGGCATCGCGCTGGTGCAGGAACAGCGGCTTGCCGCAGGCGACCGCCAGCTCCAGCTGCCGTTCGAAGGCACGGCGCTGCGCCGGGCGCGGCGAGAAATCGCGGTGGTAGTCCAGGCCGCACTCGCCCACTGCACGCACGGTTTCGTGGCGGTGCAGGTCGGCGAGAACGCTCTCGATATGGCTGGAGAAATCGGCGGCATGGTGCGGATGCACGCCGGCAGTGGCGAACAGGCGACCGGGACGGCGCTGTGCCAGTTCCAGGGCGGCGATGCTGCCGGCTTCGCTGGCGCCGGTGACGACCAGCTGCGACACGCCGGCATCGAAGGCGCGCTGCAGCACCGCGTCGAAATCGTGGGCGAAGGATTCGTGGCCCAGGTTGGCGCCGATGTCGATGAGATCCATGATTCAGGGCATGACGGGGCGCGGACCGTGCCCGCGCGGGCCGCGTAGTGTAGCCTTGCCCGTCGTCCGCGGACCGCCGTGCGGGACAGCGCCGGTTCACGACAGTCCATCGGCACGGTATTAGTCTTTGGGCACTCACCACCAATCAGGGGTACTGGAATGATCAGACTGCTGTCATCTTTCCTGCTGGCCTGCGCGCTGGCTCTGGCCGCGCCGCTGGCGCGCGCGTTTACGCCGGAATCCGGCTGGTGGTGGAATCCCGACGAGCCCGGTTACGGCTTCGCCATCGAGATCCAGGACGACTACGTCTTCATGGTGGTCTTCAGCTACACCAACGGCGGCGATGCGACCTGGTATGCCGCGCAGGGCACCATGGAGAACAACGCGGTGTTCCTCAACCAGCTCTACTCCGCCGAGAACGGCACCTGCCTGGGTTGCAACTTCCGCCCGTCCACCGCCTTCGCCACCGGCGGCGACATCGACGTCGAGTTCCTGACCGAGAGCACCGCACTGGTCACAATCGGCGGCCGCACGATTCCGATCCAGCGCCACAACTTCCGCCTCAGCTACGGCAGCGACGCCTCGCCACGCACCGGCATCTGGCGTGGTGAATGGCATGCGACGCTGGATTTCAGCAACATCCCCGACGCCCGGGCGTTTCCGTTCTTCGGCGACGTGCTGGTCTTCGACCGCACCTACGCGAACAGTGGAATCGCCTACTTCGACGGTTGCCGCCCGGAGAACAGCACGGTCGGCCAGTGCAGCACCGCGGCCTTGAACAGCCATGGTGCAACCGGCTACTACAGCCCGACCGACGACACCTACTTCATCGTCGTCGAGGACGAGGCGACGACGTTCCTGGTCTATGAGGTGGAAGCCAACCTCAACACCTTCCGCGGTTATGCCAAACGCTGTCCGCGCAGCATTTCCGACCTGATCGGCAACTGCCTCGACAGCAACAATTACTATGTGCTGCCGGTGCGTGGGTGGCGCAGTGCGAGCCGTGCCTTCGTCGATGGCGACGACAACGCCCCAAGCGCGCAGCCCGGCGACACGGCGGACAGCAAGGGGGCAGCGGTGGGCGTCGCGCCCTGGCATTCGTTGCCGTTGACGGGCCCGTCCGCCACGCCGCAGGCGAAACGCGACCGTGCCGATCCGGCGGCGACCGCGGCGCTGATGCGGGCTGCCATCGAGACACTCGAAGCCCAGCGCTGACGACGTGCTGCAACAGCCGGTCTGACGAGGGCGCCTGCGGGCGCCCTCGTCGTCTCCACCGCGGCCCTGTCGCATCCCTCGCATGACCCCGCCCTCCGCGCTTCCCATCGACGCGGTCCTGCCGGCACTGCTTGCCAGCCTGGCGACGCACCCGCGCGTGGTGCTGGAAGCGCCGCCGGGCGCCGGCAAGACCACGCGCGTGCCGCTGGCGCTGCTGGACGCACCCTGGCTGTCCGGCGGCAGGATCCTGATGCTGGAGCCGCGGCGGCTGGCCGCGCGCAGTGCCGCGCGCTTCATTGCCGCATCGCTGGGCGAGGAAGCGGGTGCCACGGTCGGCTACCGCGTGCGCTTCGAAGCCAGGGTCTCGGCGGCGACCCGCATCGAGGTGGTGACCGAGGGCATCCTCACCCGCATGCTGCAGGACGATCCGACGCTGGAAGGCGTCGGCGCCCTCCTCTTCGACGAATTCCACGAGCGCCATCTGAACACCGACCTGGGCCTGGCGCTGGCGCTGGATGTGCAGGCGGGCCTGCGTCCCGACCTGCGCCTGCTGGTGATGTCGGCCACGCTGGAAGGCGAACGCCTGGCTGCGTTCCTGGATGCGCCGCGCATCCGCTCGCAAGGCCGCAGCTTTCCGGTCGAGATCCGGCATCCGTTGTTGCGACCCGGCGAGGACGCGGTCTCCGCCGTGCCGCGCATGGTACGCGAGGCGCTTTCCGCCAGCGAAGGCGACGTGCTCGTGTTCCTGCCCGGTCGCCGCGAAATCTCTCAGGTCGCGCGCCGCCTCGACGGCGGCGATGCCGTCGTGGTCGAACTGCATGGCGACCTCGACCTCTCGGCACAGGCGGCGGCCTTGTCGCCCGACCCCGCGGGTCGTCGCCGCATCGTGCTGGCCACCAACGTCGCCGAATCCAGCGTCACGCTGCCGGGTGTGCGTGCCGTCGTCGACACCGGCCTGGCGCGTGAACCCCGCTTCGATCCCAACTCGGGCTTCAGCCGGCTGGCGACAGTGACGATCACCGCGCCCTCGGCCACGCAGCGCGCCGGCCGCGCCGGCCGCCTCGGCCCCGGCCTGTGCCTGCGCCTGTGGCCGGAAAGCCTGCGCCTCGATCCCGCCACCCGACCGGAGCTGGCGCAGGTCGAACTGTCCGGCCTGCTGCTGGAACTGCGCGCCTGGGGCAGCGATGCGCTGCGTTTCCTCGATCCGCCACCGGCGGGCCATGTCGCCCAGGCCGTGGACACGCTGCGCGCACTCGGCGCGCTGGACGGGCAGGGCCGCATCACGCCGTTCGGCCGGCAGGTGCTGGCGCTGGGTACACATCCGCGCCTGGCGGCGATGGCGTCGCGCGCGAGCACCGATGAAGACAGCGCGCTGTGTGCCGACCTCATCGCCCTGCTCGAAGGCCGCGATCCCCTGCGCGGCGAGGATGCGCGTGATGATCGCCTCGACCTGCGCTGGCGCGTGCTTGCCGGCTTCCGGGCGCGCCGGGCCGGCGCCGCCGACAGCAGCCGCGATGCATTGGCGGCCTTGGCCGAGCAGTCGCGGCAATGGCGTCGTCGCCTGCGCGCCGCGGAAGCGCCGCCGGAGATCGACCGCCATCGCCTCGGCGACCTGCTGCTGGCGGCGTTTCCGGACCGGATCGCCCGCCAGCACCCGCGTGACGCCTCGCGCTACCAGCTCAGCAACGGCCGCGGCGCCCGACTCCATGACAACTCGGCGCTGCGCGGCGAGCCCTGGCTGGTCGTCCCCGAGCTGCGCTACGACGCCCGCGACAGCCTGATCCTGAAAGCCGCGCCCTTCGATCCCGCGCAGCTGCGGCGGCTGTTCCCGGAGCGCTTCCAGACCGTCGAGCAGGGTCGTTTCGACGCCGCCACGCAGGCGGTCGCGGTGTTCCGCGAGCAGCGCTTCATGGACCTGGTGCTGGAACGCGAACGGATCGCCGTCACCGACCCGGCGCAGCGCGTGGCCGGCCTGCTCGACGGCGTCCGCCAGCTCGGGCTGGCGGCCTTGCCATGGACCGACGCCTTGCGGCAGTGGCAGGCCCGTGTCGCCTGTGTGCGCGAGTGGAGCCCGGCGCTGGCGTTGCCGGCCTGTGACGACGAGGCGCTGCTCGCCTGCGTCGAGGACTGGCTGGGGCCGTTCCTGGCCGGCAAGTCGAAACTGTCGGCCCTGTCGGCGGACGAACTCGGGCAGGCCCTTCGCGCCCGCCTTGACCACGCCCAGCAGCAGGCGGTGAACCGGCTGGCACCGGTCGCCGTCACGGTGCCCAGCGGTCGCGAACTGCGCCTGCACTACGAGCCGGGCCAGGCGCCGGTGCTGGCGGTCAAACTGCAGGAACTGTTCGGCGCCGCCGAAGGTCCGAGCGTCGCCGGTGGCAAGGTGCCGGTGCTGCTGCACCTGCTGTCGCCGGCACAGCGCCCGATCCAGGTCACCGCCGACCTGGCCGGCTTCTGGCAGCGCACCTACGCCGAGGTCCGCAAGGAGCTCAAGGGCCGCTACCCCAAGCATCCCTGGCCGGACGACCCCTGGACGGCGCCGGCGACCCACCGCACGCGCCGGCGCAGCGAATGACCGCCCGCGGACAGGGCGGTCGCTGGCGCTGACCGCCCCGGACGTCCGCCCCTGACTTCTGGCCCTTTCCGTCGCCGTCCGGAACCGGACAATCGCGGACACTCCTCCTACCAGCTGTTGCCCACGCCCATGCGCCTGCCCAAACGCCTGCTCCCGATCCTGATTCCGGTCGCCGCCATCGCCCTGACCTTCGTGCTGATCAACATGCGGCCGGCACCCGCGAAACAGGAAGCCGCGGTGACGACGCCGCTGGTCGAGGTCGAGGAGGCACGCTCCGTTGCCGCCGACTTCGTCGTCCGCGCCCAGGGCACGGTGCAGCCGCGCACCCAGACGGTGCTGGTCTCCGAAGTGTCGGGCGTTGTCGTCGACGTGGCGGAACAGTTCAATGCCGGCGGTTTCTTCCGACGCGGCGACGTCCTGCTGCGCATCGACCCGCGCGATTACCAGGCAGCGCTGCGCCGCGCCGAAGCCGCCGTCGCCAACCGCGAAGCACTGCTGGCGCAGGAACGTGCCCGCGCCGACCAGGCGCTGCGCGACTGGGAGAACCTGCGCCGCGCCGGTACGCCCAGCGACCTGGTGCTGCGCAAGCCCTACGTGGCCGAAGCCGAAGCCAACCTGCGTGCCGCCGAAGCGGAACTGCAGCAGGCGCGCATCAACGTCGACCGCACGGTCATCCGCGCGCCCTACGACGGCCTGCTGCGCGACAAGCGCGTCGATATCGGCCAGTTCGTCGGCACCGGCACGCAACTGGCCGAGCTGTATGCCACCGACATCGCGGAAATCCGCCTGCCGCTGACCGAGCACGACGCCAGCTTCGTCACGTTGCCGGCGCCGGGCGCCGAAGACAGCATCGCCATGACCCTCAGCGCCACCATCGCCGGCACCCGCTACAGCTGGCCGGCGCGCCTGGTGCGCTCGGAACGCGTCATCGACGAGCGTTCGCGCGTGATCTACGCCGTCGCGCGCATCGATGATCCCTACGGTCGCCAGAAGGACAGCACGCATCCACACGTGCTCAGCTTCGGCACGTTCGTGAATGCGGAACTGCCGGCCAGCATCGGACATGCCGCGGTCGCCGTGCCACGACAGGCGCTGCGCGGCAGCAACCAGGTGATGACCGTCGACGCCGACCAGCGCCTGCGCCTGCGCGAGGTGCACATCGTGCGCAGCGATGCCAGCCATGCCTATGTCGACGGGGGCATCGCCGAGGGCGAGCGCATCATCGTGTCGAGCATGCCGTCGCCGGTCGACGGCATGCCGGTGCGCGTGAACGAGGGCGCCGCCGTCGCCGCCACCGGCCGCGCGGCGGTCGCCGCCGACCCGGCGGACGACTCGGACCCGGTGGAGTAAGGCCATGAACCCGAACCGCTTCAACGACGACCACGAAGGCATCATCGGCTGGTTCACGCGCAACCCGGTCGCCGCCAACCTGCTGATGGCGGTGATCATGATCGCCGGCTTCCTGTCCTACCAGGGCATCCAGAAGCGCACGTTCCCGGCCTTCGAATCGAACCTCGTGCAGGTGGTGGTGCCTTACCGTGGCGCCGCGCCGTCCGAGGTCGAGGAAGGCGTGGTCGTCAAGATCGAGGAAGCCGTCGCCGACATCGAGGGCATCAAGGAAATCCGCAGCACCGCGCGCGAAGGCAGCGGCATCGTCCAGATCGAGGTGCTGACCGGCCACGACGCGACCAAGGTGCTCGACGACGTCAAGCTGCGCGTCGATGCGATTCCAAACTTCCCGGCGGAAACCGAGAAGCCGATCATCTCCGAGGTGCTGTTCGAGCAGCAGGTGGTCTGGGTCACCGTCTATGGCGATCTCGATGACCGTGCGCGCAAGAACCTCGCCCGCCAGGTGCGCGACGAGATCCTCGCGCTGCCCGGCGTGCGCAAGGTCAACCTCGCCGGCGACCGCGCCTTCGAGATGGCGATCGAGGTCTCCGAGGCCGACCTGCGCAAGTTTTCGCTGACCTTCGACGAGGTGGCCACTGCGGTGCGTCGTTCGTCCATCGACCTGCCCGGCGGCAGCGTCAAGACCGACGCCGGCGACATCCTGCTGCGGACCAAGGGCCAGGCATACACCGGCGCCGAGTTCGCCGACATCGTCCTGCGTACCAATCCCGATGGCACGCGCGTGCGCCTGTCCGATGTCGCGACGATCCGCGACGACTTCGTCGAAAGCGAAGACTACGCACTGTTCGAGGGACAGCCTTCGTTGAGCATGAACGTGGTCGCCATCGACGGTGGCGACGACATCGCGATCAGCGAGGCGGTCAACCGCTACCTCGAGCGCAAGCGCGCGACGCTGCCCGAGGGCGCGAAGCTGGCGGTCTGGGGCGACACCTCGTTCTACCTGAAGGACCGTCTCGACATGATGGTCAAGAACATGCTGATGGGCACGCTGCTGGTGTTCGCCTGCCTGGCACTGTTCCTGCGCCTGAAGCTGGCCTTCTGGGTGGCGCTCGGCATTCCAATCACCTTTCTGGGCACCTTGTGGCTGATGCCCATGGGCCCGTTTGCCACCAACATCAACCTGATCAGCCTGTTCGGCTTCCTGCTCGCACTGGGCATCATCGTCGACGACGCGATCATCATCGGCGAGAGCGTGCACACCGAGACGCAGCGCCACGGCAACAGCGTCGCCAACGTCATCCGCGGCGCCCGCAAGGTCGCGCTGCCGGCGACCTTCGGCGTGCTCACCACGATGGCCGTGTTCATCCCGATGCTGTTCGTCGAGGGCGGCTTTTCCGTGTTCCTGATCGGCGTGTGCTGGGTGATGGTGCTCTGCCTCGGCTTCTCGCTGGTGGAGTCCAAGCTCATCCTGCCGGCACACCTGGCCGGCATGAAGCCGCTGAACCCCAACCCCGGACCGCTGGGTCGCATGCAGCGTCGCTTCGGTGCCTGGCTGGAAGGATTCATCGAACGGCGCTACCGCCCCGCTGTCAGCGTCGCGATCCGCAATCGCGGCATCACGCTGGCGATCTTCCTGTCGACCATCATCCTGGTGTTCGGCATCCTCGGTGGCGGCCTGGTGCGCTTCGTGTTCTTCCCCGACGTGCCCAGCGACTTCATCCAGGCCAACCTGCGCCTGGCCGATGGTTCCTCGGTGCTGTCCCGCGATGTCGCCCTGCAGCGCATGCAGGACGGCATCGCCCAGGTCGAGGCGGACTACCGGCGCGAGGTCGATCCGGAGGGCACCTTGCTGCGCAACACCCTGGTGTTCACCAGCGGCGATACCGGCGGCCAGCTGGTGGTGGAGCTGACCAAGGGCGAGAGTCGCGAATGGGATGCCTTCCAGATCAGCGAGCGCTGGCGCGCCCATGTCGGCGAGATCGCCGGCGCCAAGGAGCTGCGCATCTCGGCCAGCACCAACCCCGGCGGCAGACCGGTCGACATCCGACTGGCCAGCGAGAACATCGACGCGCTGGAAAAGGTGTCGGCGGAACTGGCGACGCGCCTGCGCGAGTACAACGGGGTCTACAACATCGAATCGACCTTCGACGCCGGTGCGCAGGCGTTCTACGGCGAGGAAGCGCAGC